>NZ_JANIJY010000034.1:0-23106 GCF_024580695.1 Brevibacterium sp. 91QC2O2
GGCTGACGCTCGTACTCGCGAACGAACTCACGGACCTCTTCGACGGTGAATCCCACAACGCTGACCATGCGAGATCACTCTCCTTTGCTTGATCGTGACTGACTCACAACCAGCTTGGCAAAGAGGGTACATACGCATATACGCGCATGTACTGCAGGTTTGCGCATGTGATGCGGCAGCGACCGGCCCGAGCCGTCCCACCATGCCGACATGAGATGATTTGCCTATGACCCAAGCACCGGCCCCGATGTACACGCGCGCGGCCAGACGAGCGGCCCGCACGGTGATCGGACGCTACTCCACCAGCTTCTCCCTGGCCTCCCGCCTGCTGCCCAGCCCCGTTTCGGAACGTATCGGCCACCTCTACGCAATGGTCCGCGTGGCCGACGAGGTCGTCGACGGCGCCTGGCCGGACGCCACCGGCGCACAGAAGATCGCGGAGCTCGAGGCCTTCCGCGCCCGCATCGTCCGTGCGGTGGACTGCGGTTTCTCCTCCGATCTGATCGTTCACGCCTTCGCCCAAACCGCCAGGGCGACCGGGATCACCGCCGAACTCTGGGACCCGTTCTTCGCCTCGATGGCCGCCGACGCGGACCCCGAACCCCACACCCCCGAAACGCTGGCCGCATATATCCACGGTTCCGCCGAGGTCGTGGGACTGATGTGCCTGCGCATCTTCCTTGCCGACGCACCGGTCCCACCCGCGCGCCTGACCCGGCTGGAGGACGGGGCCCGGGCCCTGGGCTCTGCGTTCCAGCGCGTGAACTTCCTGCGCGACCTGGCCGAGGACGCGGACGAGCTGCACCGCGCCTATCTGTGCGCATGCCCCGAAACCGGGGAAACACCCCCGGATACCGGGGCATCTTCCCGGTTTGGGGGCATGAACGCCACTGGCATGAACGCCGAGGCCAAGGACCGTGAAGTCGCCATTATCCGCGCAGACCTGGCCAGGGCGGCGGCCGTCATCGACGAACTGCCCGCCCCCGTACGGCCCGCCGTCTGGGCGGCCCACGACCTGTTCGCCGAACTCACCGAGCGGCTGGATGCCGCACCGGCCGAACTCCTGGCCACCTCCCGGATCCGGGTGCCCGATGCGAAGAAACTGGCGATCGTGGCCGGTGCCGTGTGCCGGGGCGCGACCTCCCGCTCCGGGCAGGCGGGCTCCCCGACACGCACTCTGCTGGAGCGCGCCCTGCTGCCGCACGCCCCGCGCAGCCTGCGCCGAAAGAGCCGGCAGCAGGCGGACCAAGCCCGGGCGGACCAACACCGTACAGACCCGCATGACGAGGACCGGCACGCATGAGAATCGGTGTGATCGGCGGGGGGATCGCGGGTCTGGCCACCGCCACCCTGTTGGCCCGCGCGGGCGCCGATGTGGATCTGTGGGAGAAGAACCCGCAGCTCGGCGGCCGCGCCGGCATCATCGAGGACTCCGGTTTCACCTTCGACACCGGGCCCAGCTGGTACCTGATGCCCGAGGTCTTCGAGCACTTCTTCAACCTGTGCGGCACCTCGACGGCCGAACAGTTGGACATGATCACACTGGACCCCGGCTACCGCATCTTCGATACGGCCGGCTCCGGTTCCATCGACGTCCCCGGCGCCATCCCGACCGGAGGTCACAGCCCGGCGGCCCCGACCGCCCCCATCCACACCGGATCGACCGGAGGTCACGGGGTCCCCCGCGAGCGCGTGCTGTCCCTGGCCGAGTCCCTCGAACCCGGTTCGTCCCACACGTTGGACGCCTACCTGGACGAAGCGAGCGACACTTACCGGCTCGCCCTCGACTCCTTCCTCTACACGACCTTCACGGGCGCGCGCGGCTACTCCGCACTGGCCTCGGCCCGGGTGCTCAGCAGGCTGCCGCGGTTGCCGGGACTGCTGGCCGGCAGCCTGGGGCACCGCGTCGAGCGGACGGTCGAGCACCCGCTGCTGCGCCAGATGCTGGGCTATCCGGCGGTCTTCCTGGGCACCGAGCCCCGGCGCGCGCCCGCGCTGTACCAGCTGATGAGCCATCTGGATCTGGTCGACGGCGTGCAGTATCCCCTGGGCGGGATGCACACGATCATCACGGCGATCGCGGATCTGGCGCGGGCCGCGGGCGTGTGCATCCACACCGGCGCCGAGGTCGTGGCAGTGCGGGCGGACCGCCCCACCTCCCGCGGCATGCGGGGCTCCGGCCGGAGCGGCAGTGTGCACGAGGTGCTCATCCGGCGCTCGACCCCGCGTCCGATCCCGCTCTCGACTCCACACGGGGATCCGGCGGGAACCGGGCCCTCGCTGGAGTCGGTGCCGCTGGACTTCCTGGTCGCGGCCGGGGACCAGCACCACTTCGAGACGCGTCTGCTGCCCGGATGGGCGCGCACCGTGCGTCCCCAGGCCTGGGGACGCACGGTGCCTGGTAGGGCGACTATCCACAGCCCGGTGACGCACGGTGGCACACGCGAGCGCGTGGCATCGGCGCTGGGAGGCCGCAAGGACCCCGGCTTCGGGGCGCTGACCCTGATGCTGGGGGTGCGCGGACGCCTGCCCGAGCTGACCCACCACAATCTGTTCTTCACCCGCGACTGGGACCGCAACTTCGACCAGATCTTCACCGAGCGCGTCCTGCCACAGCCGGCCAGCGCCTATGTGTGCGCACCATCGGTCACGGACCCATCGGTGGCACCGGCGGACTGCGAGAACCTGTTCGTCCTGGTCCCGGTGCCCGCCGATGAACAGCTGCGCGCGGGCCGGAACGACGTCGAGGACTATGCCGACGGCATCGTCGCTGCCATCGGCGCACGCATCGACACCCCGGATCTGCGTGAGCGCACACTGGTCCGCCACCTGCTGGCTCCCGGTGACTATGCGCGCGCCTATTACGCCTGGTCGGGCACCGCACTGGGACCGGCGAACACGCTGTTCCAGTCCGCCATGTTCCGCGGGCGCACGCTGAGCCGGCGCGTGGGGAACCTGGCCTATGCCGGAACCTACGCCGCGCCGGGGGTGGGTCTGCCGATGGCGCTGATCAGTGCGGAGAACGTCCTCAAGGCCCTGTTGGACAACCGCTCCACACATCCGCTGGAGCCCGCGGCACTGCGCAAAGAAGCCCTGCGCGGGGAAACACCGTGCCCGGGAACACTGCAGCCGGGCGCCGGCCGCACGGGGGTACAGCACCCATGACCTTCGCCTACCTCGGCTGCCTGCTGGGCGGGCTAGCCTGCATGGGATTGCTGGACTGGCGCTTCAGCCTATTCTGGTTCGCCGATGCCCGCCGCGCCGCCTGGGTGCATGGGATCGGCTTCGTGTGCTTCATCGCCTGGGACCTGCTGGGGATCGGCTTCGGCGTGTTCACCCGCGGCCCCAGCCCCTATCTGTCCGGCATCGAGATCGTCCCCCACCTGACGCTGGAGGAACTGTTCTTCCTGGCCTTCCTCATCTGGTGCACCATGGTCCTCTACACGGGATCGGCGAGGATCCTGCACACCCTGCGCAAGCGCCCCGGCGACTCAGGGGACAGACGATGACCTATACCCTGATCAACCTGGTCTTCCTGGTCCCCGCCGCCGTCGTGTTCGGCGTGGCGCTGCGCCGCGGCCGGCAGTCGCGCCGCGGCGGACTGTCGTGGCGCGCGGGGCTGAGCGCCGCCGCGATCCTGTTCGCGCTGACTATAGTGTTCGACAACATCATGATCCTGGTGGGGTTGATGGAGTACAGCAGCGCACACTCCAGCGGAGCGCGCATCGGCCTGATGCCGGTGGAGGATCTGGCCTACTCGCTGTTCGCCGCCCTCGCCCTGCCGGCGCTGTGGAGCCTGTTGGGTCCGAAACCACAGCGCGGGCAACCGAGTACCCTGGCCGATACAGGCGAGTCGTCGACGGGAGGAACGCACACGCATGCAGACGAACGCTGAAACCATCCACACGGCAGACGGTCACGCATCCCTGGGCGATGTCATCCGCTCCTCGCGGCCGATTTCCTGGATCAACACGGCCTTCCCCTTCGGCGCCGCCTACCTGCTGGCCGGCGGCGGCCCGGACTGGACGTTCTGGATCGGCTGCCTGTTCTTCCTCATCCCCTACAACCTGGCGATGTACGGCATCAACGACGTCTTCGACTACGAATCGGACCTGCGCAATCCACGCAAGGGCGGCGTCGAGGGGCACCTGGTGCCACCGGGCCACCATCACACGATCATCACCTCGGCCATCCTGAGCTGCCTGCCCTTCATCGCGTACTTCGTGGTCGTCGGCTCCTGGGCGATGGTCGGCGTGCTGGCGCTGAGCCTGTTCGCGGTGGCCGCCTACAGCGTCAAGGGGCTGCGGTTCAAGGAGGTGCCGATCCTGGACTCGGTCACCTCGTCCGTACATTTCTCCTCCCCCGCCTGGTTCGCCCTGGCCTGCGTGGGCGCCTGGCCCGACGCCACCGGCGCCCGCGTGCTGCTGGCCTTCTTCCTGTGGGGCGTGGCCAGCCAGGCCTTCGGCGCGGTGCAGGACGTGGGCCCCGACCGCGCGGCCGGCCTGAAGTCCGTGGCCACCGTGCTGGGCGCCAGGGCCACCTGCCAGCTGGCGGTGCTGCTCTATGCGGTGGCCGGCGTCCTCGTCGCCTTCGCGCCCTGGCCCCTGTGGCTGGGCTCGCTGCTGGCCGTGCCCTATCTGGTGATGGCCGGGCGGTTCTGGAACATCTCGGACGAGGACTCCGCCCGTGCGCACGACGGCTGGAAGTTCTTCATCCGCATCAACTACGTGGTGGGCTTCTTCACCACGGTCCTCATGATCATCTGGAAGGTAGTTCTGTGACAGACGCTGCACCCGCCGGCTTCCCGGCCGCTCCCGCCGCCCATGACGGGTCCGCCCCGCTCATCCACTTCCTGGCGCTGGGCGGCACGATCGCCTCGGTCCCGGCGGATTCCGGGAACGCCGGCGTGACCCCACAGGTAGGGGCCGAGGCCATTGCGGCTGCCGCGCGCCTGGACACCCTGCCGGGCACCGGGCTGGCCGGCGGTCCGGGACCCGAGCTGCTGGGCCCGGAGGGCGCGCCGGCCGGCGGGGTGCGCGTGACCTTCGAGCAGATCGCGCAGGTGGGCTCCGGCGCGATCACCCTGGACCACCTGGCACGCGTTGTGCGCGCCACCCGCAGAGCCGCTGCGGCGGGCGCCCGCGCCGTGGTGCTCACGCAGGGCACCGACACCCTGGAGGAGTCCGCCTTCGCGCTGTCGGTGATGAACGATGCGGGCATCCCGATCGTGCTGACCGGCGCGATGCGCGGGCCATCCCTGCCAGGCGCCGACGGTCCCGCGAACGTCCGCGCGGCCGTGGTCACCGCGCTCGACGAGCAGATGTCGTTCCTGCCGGCCGTGCTCGTGTTCAACGACGAGGTGCACGACCCGACGTTCGTGCGCAAGGCGCACGCGTCCTCGGCGTCGACCTTCACCTCGGGTCCCGCAGCCGGGCCCTTGGGCTGGGTGTCCGAGGACCAGCTCGTCCTGGCGCATATGCCCGCCCGGGTGCCCAGCCCCTTCGGCGTGCCCGAGCAGGAGCCGGGGCCGGAAGGCGCGGCGGGCGCTGGAGCGAACGGCGCGGCGGCCTCGGGCGAGCCTGGCACCGAGCTGCCGGAGATCGCCGGGCGCGGCACCTATCCGGACGTCGCGCTGATCGAGGTGGGCATGGGCGAATCGCTCAAGCTGCTGTCGTACCTGCCGGATGCGGGCTACGCCGGCGCGGTGATCGCGGGTGTGGGCGGCGGCCATGTGCCGTTCTGGGCCCTGGGCGAGGTCGAGGCCCTGGCCAAGCGGGTGCCCGTCGTCTATGCCTCGCGCACCGGCTCGGGCCGGACCCTGGAGTCCACCTATGGCTATCCGGGCTCGGAGTTGGACCTGCAGCGGCTGGGGCTGATCCCCGCGGGCTTCGTCGATGCCAGGAAGGCCCGCCTGCTGTTGACCCTGGCGCTGGCCGCGGGCGCCGAAAGCGAGCAGATCGCCCAGGTCTTCGCCTTCTTCCGCGGGTAGGTTCCCACTCGATGGGGCATGCGTTCATCGAATGTCCCGGCACCGTGAAGTTCTAAACCCCGAGGGGCCCCCACGTTTCGGGAGCCCGCCACCGCGTCCATTCCGGGGAGAACGCCCAGTGGGCCGGGTGTGCCCCGTCTTCGAGGGCAGCCAGCGCGATCTGCGAGTTCGCGCGGATCCGCTCCGTGATCCGGGGTGTCCACATGCCGAATTCGACCGCGCCGGCCAGCTCATCCTCATCCTTGAAGCGCCGGCTCCCATCGGGGCGCACCACCACGTCGAGGATGTGGTCGGCGGTGAACAGGTCTGCTGCGACTCCGACGTCCCCGCTGTCCAACAGCCGGTGCTGCTGTTCGAGGTTGATGTACCAGGACTTGTGCGCCCCGGTGCGGTCGCGGAAGACCCAGACGGAGAAGGGGCTGTCCGCCGGCACAATGCGCAGCACCCCGCTGCCGTACCAGGAGCCCGGCACCTGCACCCGGGTGGGCGGATCCGGCACGAAGCGCACGTCGAAGGGCACCAGGTGCGGATTGATGTCCGCGTAGCCGACCAGCCGGGACTCGACCGTCACACTGTCCCCCGCCAGCCACAGCACGATGCCGCGCTCATCGTGGGCGACCACGCGCAGCGGCTGGACGACCTCGGTCAGGTGACGCGGGTAGTCGTGGCGGCGGAAGTGCCAGCGCACCACATCGCCGTGTTCCAGGTAGGGGCCCGAGGCGACCGGCCGGGTGCCGACCGGCAGCTCCAGTCCGAAGGGGTCGGTGGCACCGCGCACCGACTCCGAGGCGCCAGAGCCCTCTGCGCCCGAAGCCCTCACGCCTGGCCCACCAGCTCTTCCCACTCCCAGCCCAACCAGGGGCTGAAGGCGAAGGGGGTCGCGCGCAGCGCCTGAGTGAGTTGCTCGGGGGCGACCCAGGCGAAGTCCATGACTTCGTCGGCGCGGGCACGCACATCGCCGTCGATCTGCGCGGTGTAGACGGGGCAGATCTCGTTCTCCACGATGCCCGAGGCGTCGATCGCACGGTAGCGGAAGTCCGGCAGGACCTCGGTGATGTCGGTGATGCGCATACCCAGTTCGTCCTGGGCGCGCCGCGCGATGGCCTCGGTGTCGGGTTCGTCCGGACCGGGGTGCCCACAGAAGGAATTGGTCCACACGCCGGGCCAGGTCTTCTTGCTCAGCGCGCGGCGGGTCAGCAGGATCTGGCCCTGTTCATTGTGGACGAAGCAGGAGAACGCCCGGTGCAGGGGCGTGTCCTCCGTGTGCACGGTCGCCTTGGGCGTGGTGCCGATCGGATTGCCGGCGTCGTCCAGGAGTACGACCAGTTCTTCGCTCATTGCGCGCGGGTCCCTTCGAAGATGCTGTTGGCTGTGTGCCGTATGACTGTGTGCCGGGGGCCCGGATGCGCAATCGCACTCGGTATCCTCGGCGGTCATCCCATCCTAATCAACGGCACTGTCACACCGTTCATTCCGGTCACACCCCTGAATGACTTCCACTACTTACCGAAGTGGTGAAAATCCGGCATTTCGGCTCGGAAATCAACATTTCGGTAAGTAGTGGAAAGAGAGGGCCCGGGAGCCGTCGTCAGCGGAGTGGAGCCGGGGCTCGCACTCCGGGGGATCTCACCGCTTGGAGGCGCGGTAGCCGGCATGACGCGCGGCAGCTGCCGAGGAGAAGCACTCCTCCGGGTTGGTCCGGTCGTAGTAGGTACCGCCGGGCACATGGTAGATGCCGGACTGGTTCCCCTTGATCGGGTACGCCCTGGGGCAGTTCCAGCCCGAGGGGACGTAACGCGTCCCGCGCTTCTTCTTGGCCTTCGCATTCGTCTTGATCACCTTGAGCGTCTGCTTCTTGGAGACCTTGTAGACCTTCTTCTTGCCCTTGAGCGAGTACTTCACGGTCGTCGTGACCTTGTATGTGCCGGCCTTGAGCTTGACGGACTTCTTGTTCTTCGCGACCGTCTTCTTGCCCTTCTTGACGGTCAGCTTGGCGGACTTGACCTTGACCTTCTTGCCCTTGGAGTACTTGGGCTTGACGGTGGCCTTGGCGGATCCCTTGACCTTCTTATTGGGGATCTTCTTGACGGTGACCTTCTTGGCCGCCGAGGTCGCGGCCTGGGCCGTGGCGACCGTCGCCTCGGGTGCCAGGGCCTGGATGGCGGGGGTGCCACCGGCGACGAGGCCGAGGGCCACTGCCGCAGAGACGAGGACGCGGGAGATGCGGGATGTTGCGCTCATATTCACTTTCATGAGTGGGTCCGCCCAATGCGGACTACCTGAGCAGAACTTTAGCGGAAGCTCCGAGAAACATAAGGTGAGGTGCATTACAGTGCGATGGCGAGGAGCACCCCGTATGTCGGCGGAACAGTCCGATGTCAGACCTCCCGGCTAGCATGGTCGCATGACCACTAGCCCGCTCCAGACACCCACGCTGTTCGATGATCCTCTACAGCGCGCCAGGAGCTTTCCGCGTCTGCGGTACATGGGATCGAAGTACCGGCTACTGCCCGCGCTCTGGGAAGTCTTCAATCACGTGGGTGGCACCACTGCGGTTGATGCTTTCTCCGGATCCGGAGTGGTCTCATATCTGTTGAAGTCCATGGGGTTCTCCGTGGTCAGCAATGACTTCCTCCATTTCCCCACGACGATCACCCGGGCCACGGTAGAAAACCAGCACGCCACCCTACCTACAGACCTGGTGGAGAAGATCTGTGGACCGGCAGCAGATGACCGCGACTTCATCCAGAGCACATTCGACGGATTGTACTTCAGCGCCGAAGACAGGGCATTCCTCGACTCGGCTTGGTCCCATATCGACCAGTTGGACGACTACACCCGCGACATCGCGCTTGCCGCCTTGGTTCTGTCCGCCGCCCGCAAACAGCCGCGAGGCGTCTTCACCTTCACCGATTCGTCCCGCTATGCCGATGGCCGCCGCGACCTCCAACTCCCACTGCACCAGCACTTCCGCGAACACGTCACAGATTACAACTCAGTGGTCTTCGAATCGGAGCGGACCAGCATGTCCGTCCATGGAGACGTGTTCGAACTCCCGCAGGACTCCCCCGACCTGGTCTACCTGGACCCGCCCTATGCCCCGCCCAGTGACGACGCCGACTATATGAAGCGCTATCACTTCCTCGAAGGCCTCAGCCTGTACTGGCGCGGAGTCACCATCATGGAGAATACGAAAACCAAGAAGATCGAGAAGAAATACACTCCCTTCGCATACAAACGGACGATTGAAGATGCGTTGGACCGCACTTTCGACAAGTTCAAAAACGCCGGGGCGATCATCCTGTCCTATTCGTCGAACGCGTTGCCCGGACGCGACCGCATCATTGAAATCCTTCAGGCCTACAAACCGCGGGTGGAAGTACGCGAAGTAGACCATACCTATGCGTTCGGAACGCACTCCGCTGCCACCAGACGAAACGTAACCGAATACATCTTCGTGGGCAGGGACTGATGAGCACTCCTGTCACCTTCGACGACTATCTATCCTCGCTCGGCCGATTGACACCCCATATCGACCCGACTTCGACAACTGCCCAAACAGAAGCGATCAAGGGTGCAGCCCAGAGCCTTGAATGCATACAGGAGATCAGCGTAGAGGCCCTTGCCGATTGGGTTATCCGCTACCCGGCAGACGTCCCCGTCCTCGGGCTCATGGTCGGGCTCAGCCAGGAAAAGCTCAAAAACGCCCTGCGCAACCGCTTCGACACATCCGGCTGGACGACCTTGGCCAAAGCAGAGCCCGAAGCTCTCATCACCTGGTTCGATGAAGAGTTCGACCTGGTCAGGCTGACGGCCGCACAGCTGAACCACTCCTACACCCTGGGCGACATCTTGGTGGCCAGGGCCGGTACCAGAGTCACGGCTACCCGTGCGGGCGTATCAGGGCGCAGAGTTGAGGACCGAATCGAAGCGGTAGCCATCGAGCTCGGTCTGCCCTATGCCACTCGGACACGATTCACCGGCCGCAATAACCGCAGCGCGCCGTGCGACCTCGTGATTCCAGGAACTGCGGACCCACAGATCGTCGTAGCGGCCAAGGGATTCGATTCAACCGGAAGCAAGCTGACCGATGCGGTCAGGGAGATCGAGGAAATGGCAGAAGTCCGCTTGCCCCGCCAATACGTTATGGCAGTCATCGACGGCATCGGCTGGAAGTCCCGTCAATCGGACCTGCGGAAGATCCATCAGTTGTGGACCGACCGGCAAATCGACGGAATGTACACCCTGAAATCCCTCGACACATTTCGGGATGATCTGCGATCCGCCGCGTTGAGGACGGGGCTGCTTCCAAAGGTCTAATCGGATCACTTCCAGCCGCCGCCCCCGCACCACACCCACCCCACCCCGCTCCCATCGCGGACAGCACCCCGACCCAATCGGGAGACATGTATAGCATGGCTATATGTCTCCCCGCTCACACGCTCAGCCCACCCCAGCACATCCCCCCAAGGCCCCCGGCATCCTCTTGTTCGTGCTCGTCGCGACCATGGCGATCGGCCCGATCTTCAACTACTCGCTGGGCGCGCTGAGTTCCGAAGTGGTGCGGACCTATGGCATCACCGAGGGACAATACGGCCTCATCATCACCCTGCTGTTCATCATCGCCGGCGGCAGTTCGATCGTGCTGGGCATCCTGTCGGACCGCATCCCCGTACGCCTGCAGATCACTCTGATCTTCCTGACCATGGTCGTCTCCTTCCTGGTCAGCATCACGGCCCCGACCTATGCGGCACTGCTGGTCGCCGCGGTCTTCGCAGGCCCCGCGGCGGCCCTGTCGAACCCCGCGACCAACCGGATCATCGCACACAGCGTCCCCCTGCGACAGCGCGGCGCATGGATGGGCTGGAAGCAGTCGGGCGTGCAGTTCGGCCTCCTGTTCTCCGGTTTGACAGTCCCGCTGGTTGGCGGCCTGGCCGGCTGGACCGGCGTCGCCATCATGTGCGCGTCCGTCGCCGGCGTACTGCTGGTCGTCGCTTGGTTCGTCATCACCCGCCTACAAAACTCCCCCACCGAGGCCACCACCCGGCAGGTGCTCCCCGAGGACGCGACGGACGCCACCGACTCCGGCGCGGAACCCGCCGGGGCACCCCGGCCGAGCGATACCGCCGGCCCGGCCGAGGCCTCGGCCGGGGAACCGCAGCCGGCGCGCCTGCCGCTGGCCGTCTGGCTGTTCGCCGTCTGCTCCTTCCTCAACGCGGTGGGCACGCAGGGCCTGAACGCCTACGCCTCGCTGTTCGCCGTGCAGACCGTCGGATTCCCGATCCAGTTGGCCGGCCTCCTACTGGCCGCGATCGGCGTGGCCGGCATCCTCAGCCGCAACGCCTGGGGCCGGATGGCAGGCCGCTTCGCCCGGCCCGCGGCGATGATCAAGACGATGAGCCTGGGCGGAATCGTCGGCCTGGCCTGCCTGGCCGCCGTCGCCCTGTGGCACATTCCCGTGTTCCTGTGGCTCGGCGTGCTGCTGCACGCGGCGTTCCCCCTGGCGGCGAACGTCGTCATCAACTCCGGCGTCATGGCGGTTGCGCCGAGGTCCAAGATCGGTGTGGCCTCGGGCCTGGTGGCCGCCGGGATGAACTTCGGGTTCGCCGTGGGCCCCGTGCTGGTGGGCTTCGGTTTCGACAACTGGAACAGCTACCTGCCCGGCTGGATCGTACTGGCGATCATGTACGCCGCCTGCTTCGCAGTGGCCGTGTGGTTGGGCCGCGCCCAAAGGGGACACGGCGCACCCGCGGTGGGCTGAGCACTGCCCAGCCGACCACCAGCCGTCCGGGCGCCGGCCAGCCGCCCCTTCCCACCTCGTGTTTCACGTGAAACACCACTCAACCGACACACCACTCAACCCGCGGCCGGCTCCCCCACCTGCAACGAGCCCGCACCGTGCCCGGACACCCAATCGCGCACAACGCCGTGCCGATCGATGTGGACAGTGGGTCCCGTTGTCGATGAGGAGACGACCTCCGCGCCCGACTGCACGGCCCGAATCGCCAGGTCGGCCGCGTGCAGCCGCTGTTGCAGGGGCCCGTAGGCGGCGTCGTTGATCGGCACCAGCACCAGGTCGGCCTCCCCGATCCGGGCGACACTGTCCGGATAGTGCATGTCATAGCAGACGTAGGCCGTCACCGCGCGCCCCGCCAGCCGCACCGACCCGGCGGAGTACTCCCCCGTGCCGATCTCGTCCGGGGCGATGTGGAGCTTCGCATTGACCAACACCTGGCGCCCCTCGGCGTCGACCATGATGACCCGCTTGAGGTGGTCCGCACCGCGCACCTCGACGGCGTGGAAGACGATGGCCACGTCCAGCTCGCGGGCCGCCTCGGCCACCCGGGGCCGCAGATCCCAGGACAGCGAGTTCTCCGGCCATACGACCACGGTCGGCCCCGCCGCGGCGCTCCGCGCGCCGGATTCCTCCAGGGCCGCCGAAGTGGCCCGTTGCAGTGCGCCGACGTCCTCCCGAGTCGCGGGCACATCGACGCCTCCGGCGGTCGGTTGCTGGAGCGCGAGGATCCGCGCGGGACCCGACGCCGGCCCCGCACCGGGCATCCGCCAGACTATGACGTTGGCCCCGGCGACCACGCCCATGAGCACCACGGCGAGCGCGGGACCGGCCAGCGTCCGCGCGAGGCGCGCCCGCGGAGTCGGCAGCGCTCGACCGGCGAGCCCGGCCCTGCCGGCGGACGGCCTCCCGCTGGCCGGCAAGGTCCCGCCAACAAGCGCCGCCCGCCCCACGCCCACGAGCAGCCACGCGATCAGCGCATTGGCCAACACGACCGCGGCCTCGAGCGTGGTCTCGCCGCCGAGGGGGCCCGGCCCCAGGCCCGCCAATTGCAGCACCCCGCTGTTGCGCCACACCGCATACCCCAGGTGCGGGATCCACCAGTCCTGCGTCACGGGCAGGTGCATGCGGACGAATGTCAGCGCGGGCCAGCAGACCACCAGCAGGGCCAGCACGAACGGGAATGCGAGCCGGCGCAGTTCGAACAACCGGAACAGATTGGCCGCCAGCGCCACATAACCCACGCTCGCCAGCACGGCCAGCCACACGGGCATGAAGGTGTAATACCAATACGTGGTGGGCAGCAGCCAGGCTGCGAAGAAACACAGTCCGGCCGGGTAGCAGCGTCGCGGGGGAATCCGCCGGGCCAGGGCCAAGGACGGGGCGATGGCACAGAAGGCCGGCAGCTGGAGCCACCACACGTCGAGGAAGGTCGCCAGGGCGACCATCGCCCCACCGGCCGCGAAGACGAACCACGCGCCCTTACCGAGGAGCACACCGGACGGTCGGCCACCGAAGCCCGCCGCATCGCCCGCCGCGCCGCGCCTCACTGTGTGATCGGCCATGTCCGAACCCCGTCCCCGGGCCGACTGTGGCCCGTCACCCAATCATCGTAGTAGCGGCTCAGCAGTCACACCGCCCAGAACGGTCTAAGGTGGACCTCGGCCCGCGCACGGTCGGACCGGTGCGCAGCGGACAGTTGCACCAGGGCCGATCCGAAGGGAACACCATGCCCACACCACCGAACAACGGCCACTTCGCACATTCGGGCACGCACGAACAGGCGTGGCCGGCACTGTGGTCGATGATCATCGGCTTCTTCATGATCCTGGTCGACGGCACCATCGTGTCGGTCGCGATGCCGCGCATCGCCGGGGACTTCGACCGCAGCGTCACCGATGTCATCTGGGTCGTCAGCGCCTATCTGCTGGCCTATGCCGTGCCACTGCTGGTGACCGGGCGGATGGGAGACCGCTTCGGCCCCAAGCGCGTCTACCAGATCGGCCTGGTCGTCTTCACCCTGGCCAGCCTGTGGTGCGGCCTGTCCGGCGGGCTGGCCATGCTCATCGTGGCGCGCGTGGTCCAGGGCCTGGGCGCAGCCCTCATGTCCCCGCAGCCCATGGCCGCCATCACCCGCCTGTTCCCCGTCGAACGGCGCGGACCGGCGATGAGCGTCTGGGGCGCCACCGCCGGCGTGGCCACCCTGGTGGGCCCGATTCTGGGCGGGGTGCTGGTCGATGCGGTCGGCTGGCAGTGGATCTTCTTCATCAACGTACCCATCGGGATCGTGGCCTTCATCCTGGCCGAACGCAATGTCCCGCGCATGGCCGTGCACTCCCACCGCTTCGACATCCTGGGCGTCTTCCTGTCCGCCGTGGGTATGTTCCTCATCGTCTTCGGCATCGAGGAGGGCGCGAAGTACCGCTGGGGCGTCATCACCGGGATCCTCTCCATCCCCCTGCTGATCGGCCTGGGCGTGGTGTGCATGGTCGTCTTCGTGATCTGGCAGGGGGTGCAGCGCCGCACCGAACCACTGGTGCCGCTGCGCCTGTTCCGCGACCGCAACTTCACCCTGGCCAATGTCACGGTGGCCACGATCGGCGCGTCCATCAGCACCTTCGCGCTGCCGCTGGTGACCTGGGCGCAGACCGTCCCCGGGTATTCGCCCGCACAGTCGGCCCTCATCATGGCACCGCTGGCGGTGATCGGCGGGGCCCTGTCGCCCATTGTGGGCAAGAACCTCAACCGGTGGAGCCTGCGCTGGACGGCCTGCATCGGGTTGGCCTGCTTCGGCATCGGCCTGGCGCTCGAGGCCGCGGTCATCTCGACGAATCCGCATTGGCTGTGGGTCGCCCTGGCCTCGATCCCGATGGGCATCGGCAACGCCGCGATGTGGGCCCCGCTGTCGATGCTGGCCACCCGGAACCTGGGCCCGCGCGAGGCCGGGGCGGGTTCGGGCATCTTCAACACCACGCGGCAGATCGGCTCCGTGGTGGGAGCCGCGGCGGTCGCGGCGATGATGACGGCGCGTCTGAACACCCGGCTGGCCGAGGCAGCAGCCGGGATGGGCGGTACCGGCGACTCGGGTGGTGGCGCGGGTTCCGCCGGGACCGGCCAGGCCGGCGCTGGTGCCGGCGATGCGGGTGCCGGTGCGGTCGAGCAGGGGGCGGGTGCGGCCTCGCTCCCGGACTTCCTGCACGGCGCGTTCTCCCAGGCCATGGGCGACACGCTCTTCCTGCTGGTGGCGATCGTGGCCGCGGGCGTCGTCGCCACCCTGTTCATCAGCTCGGGGCGGGCACAGCGCGCGAAGTGACGGGGCGGGTGCAGCGCCTGGGGTGACTGCGCACACGTAGGCTGGAGCCCTATTCATTCATCCGCCTTGTACACAAAGGAGGCACCCATGCGCATGCCCATCGGCGAGTTCCTGCTCACGCGTCTGGTCCAGGCCGGCGTCACCGAACTCATCGGCGTCCCCGGCGACTTCAACCTCAATCTGCTCGAGCAGGTCCCGCAGGTTCCCGGCATCCGCTTCGTCGGAACCACCAATGAGCTCAATGCCGCCTATGCAGCAGATGGCTACTCGCGGGCCCGCGGCCTGTCCGCCCTGCTGACCACCTATGGAGTGGGCGAGCTCAGCGCTCTGAACGGGATCGCGGGGGCTGCGGCCGAACACCTGCCGGTCGTCTCCATCGCCGGTGCGCCCCCGCTGTACGCCACCGAGGGCCGCTGGGAACTGCACCATTCGATGGCCGACGGCGACTTCAGCAATATGCTCTCCTCGATCGGCCAGTTCACCGCCGCAGCCGTGCGCATCACCCCGATCAACGCGGCCGAGGAGATCGACCGGATCCTGCACACCGCGATCCGCGAGAAGCGCCCTGTGCACATCCAGGTGCCCAGCGATATCTCGCATCTGACGATCGAGGTCCCCGACGCCCCCTTCGACCCCGGACTGCCGAGTTCCGATCCGGAACGTCTGGCCGCCGCGGCCGATGCCGTGCTCGAGCTATGGGCCAGGGCCCAGCGCCCGGCCATGCTGATCGACCAGGATGCGGACCGCCACGGTTTCGCCACGGCTCTGCAGGCCCTGTCCCGCCTGACCGGCACGCACTATGCGCAGTTGGGCACCGGCAAGGGGATTCTCAGCGAACACGATCCGCTGTTCCTGGGCACCTATGGCGGGGCCAACTCCCCCACCGGGGTACGCCTGGCGATCGAGGACGCGGACTTCCTGCTGACCACCACACCGCGCTTCATCGAGACGAACTCCGGCTCCTTCACCCATCATCTGCCCCAGCAGGCGATCGTCGACATCGGCGACCAGCACGTCAGCGTGCACGGCGCCGAATACGTGGGGATCACGGTGAGCGAGCTGCTGGCGGTGCTGGTCGAACGCCTCGAGGACGGTTCGGGGGCCGCTGCGCCGGGCGGAAGCGCCACGGCGGGTGACACCGCCGCCGGAGCCGGCGTGGCCTCGGCCCCGGAGGCACCCGCCGCAGACGTGGCCGGCCCGGACATGCCCGGCCCGGACGCCCCGCTGGACCACGCGCGCCTGTGGCCCCGGATGGCGGCCTTCGTGAACCCCGGCGACACGGTGATCGCAGAGGCCGGGACCTCGCACATCGGCCTGTCCGTGCAGACGCTGCCGGAGGGCGTGCGCTACATCAACTCGGGCATCTGGGGTGCGATCGGCTTCACCCTGCCGTGCCTGTTCGGTTCCCAGCTGGCCGAACCGGAGCGCCGGCACCTGCTGTTCATCGGCGACGGCTCGTTCCAGCTGACCGCGCAGGAACTGTCGACGATCCTGGCCCATGAGCAGGCGCCGATCATCTTCCTGCTGAACAACCGCGGCTATACGATCGAGCGCTGGATCATGGGCATGGACGCCGCCTACAACGATGTGGCCGACTGGGACTACGCCGCTCTGCCGCAGGTGTTCAAGCGCGACTCCGCGATGCGCAGCCACCGCGTGCACACCTTCGGGCAGTTGGAGGAGGCGCTGGCCGCCGCCGGCGCGGCGCAGGAGCGCGGCGTCGGTTCGTTCGTGGAACTGCACCTGGACGCCGAGGACGCGCCGGCCGGGCTCAAGGCCTTCGGTCCCGCGACGGCCCGGTTCGACTACGGCCCGCGCGGTCCGGTCAACGGCTGAGCCGCACGGACGCCGGCATCTTTGGACCATTTGTCTCAGATTGGACCGGACGAACGGCCCAATCTGAGATAGACGGTGCGAAGTTGCCGTGCACCGAAACCGCAAACCCGCCGCACACCCGATAGACGTGATACCTGTCACATTCATGAAACATCGACTCACTACGGTAGCCGCATGACATCGACTGCACAGACCCCGGCCGCAGCCGGCACCGAAGCCCTGGTGGACATCCGCAATGTTGAGAAGTACTACGGAGACTTCCACGCACTCAAGGACATCAACCTGCAGATCGCCCCCGGCGAGGTGGTGGTGGTGATCGGGCCCTCGGGCTCCGGCAAGTCCACCCTGTGCCGGACGATCAACCGGCTCGAGACGATCGAGTCGGGCACGATTTCCGTCGATGGTGCACCCCTGCCGGCCGAGGGCGCGGCGTTGGCGAATCTGCGCTCGGAGGTCGGCATGGTCTTCCAGTCGTTCAATCTGTTCGCGCATATGACGATTCTGGAGAACGTGACCCTGGGTCCGATCCGGGTGCGCCGGCTGTCGAAGGCACAGGCCGAGGCCGAGGCGATGGAGTTGTTGGCCAGGGTGGGGGTGGATCATCAGGCGCAGAAGTATCCCGCGCAGCTCTCCGGTGGGCAGCAGCAGCGTGTGGCGATTGCGCGGTCTTTGGCGATGAAGCCGAAGGTGATGCTCTTCGATGAGCCGACCTCGGCTTTGGATCCGGAGATGATCAACGAGGTCCTCGATGTGATGGTGGGCCTGGCCAAGGAGGGGATGACGATGGTGGTGGTGACCCATGAGATGGGGTTCGCGCGCAAGGCCGCGGATCGGGTGGTGTTCATGGCCGATGGGCAGATCGTGGAGGTGGGCACGCCCGAGGAGTTCTTCACCAATCCTCGCTCGGAGCGTGCGCAGACGTTCTTGGCCCAGATCCTCGGCCACTGATGCGAACGGCTCGAACAACCGCCGGCACCACGGCCCCCGAAACCCCCACGGGATCCGCGCCCACCCACCCCATGCGGGACCTAGCCCGCGCCGCGGCTCTGACGGACCCGGCCCCCGATGCCCCGATCGTCTGGGTCTCCGAACCCATCGCGGCCTCGGCAGTGGCCGAACTCTCCGACTTCCTGGTCGTCCCCGGCTACGGCCCCACCGCGGTGCCGTACGCGCGGATCGCCCCGGTCGTGGCCGCCGTCATGCTGCGCAGCAGGGCCTTCCCCGCCGCCGAGGTCGCGGCCGGCACGAGCCTGCGGATCATCGCCAGGCACGGAGTCGGCTTCGACGCCGTGGACATCGGCGCGGCGGCCGCCCGCGGCATCCCCGTGACCAACACACCGGGCGGCAATGCGGTGGCCGTGGCCGAGCTGACCCTGGCCCTGATCCTGGCGGTCTACCGCCGCCTGCCGATCGCCGCACACGCCACCGACCGGACCCCGGACGGCTTCGAGGCCCTGCGTGGGCACAACGTCCAGGGCAAGACCCTGACCCTGGTGGGCGCGGGCTCGATCGCCAGGGCGGTGGCCGTCCGCGCGCTGGCCTGCGGAATGCGGGTGCGCCTGGCGATCATCGACTCCGCGGACGTGGACCGGGTCGAGCGGATCCGCCGGACGGCGGCGGAACTCTCCGAGGTGGCCCCCGCACTCGGCTCGGCCGAAACCCCATCCGGCTCGGCCGCGGCACCGACAATCGAAACAGTCGAGGCCATCGACCTGGATACCGCCCTGGCCGACACGGACGTGCTCAGCCTGCACGTTCCACTGAGCGACCGGACCCGCCACCTGATCGACGCTGCGGCCCTGGCCCGGCTGCCGGACAGGGCGATCGTCGTCAACACCGCCCGCGGGGGCATCGTCGACGACACGGCCCTGGCCTCGGCCATCGCCGCAGGGGATCTGGCGGGCGCCGGGCTGGACTGCACAGAGGTCGAGCCGGTTCCCACCGACCACCCACTGCGCAAGCTGCCGGGTGTGATCGTGACCCCGCACATCGGCGCACTGACCGCGGAGACCGCCGACATCGTGGGCTGCCAGGCAGCTCGGCAGATCGCCGCTGTGCTACACGGCGGCCGGCCGCAGCACGTGGTGAATGCGCATCTGCTGCCCGCGGCGGACTGATCCGGCGCCAGACTGACGCCATCGGAACCCACCCGCTTCGAAACACCTCCGAAACACGCTCTTCGCTCGACCGATACACCCCACTCCTAGGCTCACTATCAGTGATGCACATCACACTAGAAGAATGTGAGTACCAAATGAAGAAGCTCGTCACCGGAATCCTGTCCATCACCGCAGTGGGCGCCCTGGCCCTGACCGGCTGTGGCAAATCGGGCAGCCCCACCGATTCCGCCGACGGCGGCACGGAGGCGCCGGAATACACCGTCGCCTCCGATGTGAAGCTCGACGGCAGCCCCACCATGAAGCGGATCGAACAGAACGGCAAGATCAAGATCGGCATGGCCATGGACTCGCCGGGCCTGAGCTACAAGGGCACCACGGACAAGGAGCCCAAGGGCTACAACGTGGAAGTCGCCAAGATCGCAGCCGCCTCCCTGGGCCTGGGCCCGGACAAGATCGAATACGTCGACACCTCCACGCCCAACCGCGAACCGTTCCTGCAGAACGGGCAGGTCGACATGGTGGTCTCCAGCTACACGATCAACGATGAGCGCAAGAAGGTCATCGACTTCGCCGGCCCCTATTACAACGCCGGCCAGGACCTGCTGATCAAGGACGACGACGATTCGATCAAGTCCAAGGGGGACCTGGCCGGCAAGACCGTGTGCTCCACCGCCGGCTCCACCCCCGCACAGAACATCAAGGCGAACTTCAAGGAGACCAAGCTGGTCACCTACGACAACGGCAGCAAGTGCCTATCGGATCTGCAGAGCGGGAACGTCGACGCCTACACCACCGACGACATCGTGCTGCGCGGTTACGCCGCCGCCAATGAGGGCCTGAAGGTGGTGGGCGATCCGTTCACCGAGGAGCCCTACGGCGTCGGCCTGCCCAAGGGCGACAAGGAGATGCGCGAGGCGGTCAACGACGGCCTGGAGAAGGGCGGGGAATCCGGCAACGGCGATATGAAGAAGGCCTGGAGCTACGTCTTCAAGACCGAGGACGGCTACCAGGACCCGAAGGTCGACCGCTACTGAGCCCGGGGCCCGGGCCGGCTCGGAACCGGCCCGGGTACTCCGTCCTGCCGAGGGAGAACCCCGCCCATGTCCCTGAGTCAACTCATCGTCAACTTCGGCCACGGCATCCTGGGCACGCTGCAGATCTTCGTCCTGACATTGATCCTCAGCCTGATCCTGGGCGCCTTCCTGGCCGTCCTGCGGGTCAGCCCCGTGCCGATCTTCCGGTTCGTCGGCGGCCTGTACGTCAACATCATCCGCAACACCCCCGGCGTGCTCATCCTGTTCTTCTGCGCGTTCGGCCTGCCCTACCTGGCGGTGCGGTTCAGCTCCGATCCGGGTGTCAATTCGTACTTCTACGCGGTCCTGGCCCTGTCCCTGTACACCGCGGGCTTCATCTGCGAGGTGTTCCGCTCCGGGATTTCGACCGTGCCGCTGGGCCAGTCCGAGGCGGCACGGGCCATCGGCCTGCGGTTCGGCCAGTCGTTGCGCTTCATCATCCTGCCCCAGGCCATCCGGACGGTCATCCCGCCGTTGGCCAGCGTCATCATCACGATGCTCAAGTCCACCTCGATCACCTCGGCGTTCAACAACCAGGAGATCATCTTCGCGATGCAGAACGCGATCGAGAAGCGCGGAGACATCGTCGTGCCGATCCTCATCGGCACCGCGGCCGTCTACATCGTGTTGAACTTCCTGCTGGGCCGCGCATTCAAACTCATCGAGAAGAAGGCGGTGATCCTGCGATGACGAACGCGGCCCTGGCCCACTTCGACGTCCCCGGTCCCAAGCAGAAGCGCACCATCAACATCGTGTCCGTCATCGGCACCGTGGTGTTCATCGGCCTGATCGCCTATGTGATCTACCGTTTCCAGGTGACCGGCCAGCTGGACCCGAAGAAGTGGGACCCCTTCACCTATTCCGATATCCAACTGGCCCTGCTGCAGGGCCTGTGGTCAACCATCCGGGTTGCTCTGATGTCCGCGGTGCTCACCCTTGCGATCGGCTTCATCTTCGGCCTGGCCCAGTTATCCCGGGTCAAGGCCGTGGCCGGCACCGCCACCGTGCTCATGGAGCTGTTCCGCGGAGTCCCCGTGCTGCTGCTCATCTTCATCATGTTCTACATCGGTGCGGGCAATCTGAGCCCCTACTGGTCGGTGGTGCTGGGCGTGGCGGCCTACAACGGCATGGTCGTCGCGGAGATCATCCGCGCCGGCATCCTGTCGGTGCCGGCCGGCCAGCAGGAGGCGGGCAAGTCGATCGGCCTGCGCAGCCCGCAGATCATGATGCTCATCCTGCTGCCACAGGCCCTGCGCGCAATGACGCCGACCCTGGTCAGCCAGATGGTGGTCATGCTCAAGGACTCCGCACTGGGCTACCTGGTGACGTACACCGATCTGCTCTACGTGGTCAACAACATCGGCCGCGACTTCAACAATCTGCTGCCCACCTTCATCGTGGGCGCCGCCCTCTACGTGGGGCTCAACCTGTGCATTTCCGGTGTGGCGAAACTGCTGGAGATGCGACAATCGCTCAAACTGTCCTTCTCACTCAAGGGCGTCGGCCCCGCCGCCCGCCAGTAAGTACCGTGGCACTATCCGCACCGAAGCGAAAGAGGAATGTCCGTGTCCACTGACTCCCCCGCCCTCTACACCCCCGCCGCCGATCTGGCCGCCATGATGGCGGCCAGCCTGCGCGGGGAGGCCACCTCCTACCCCGCCGACTGCGTCGACATCTCGAAGGGCGAACCGGATTTCGATACGCCGGCGCCCATCATCGACGCCATGACCGATGCGCTGCGCTCGGGCTATACGCACTACACCTCGCTGGTGGGCGACCCCGAGCTGCGCGCGAAGATCGCCGCGAAGTACGCCCACTGCCCCACGCCGCCGGATGCCGCCGATGTGCTGGTGACCCACGGCGGGGCGGCGGCCATCATGTCGACCATGTCGGCCGTACTCAATCCGGGCGACACCGTGGTCATCCCCGAGCCCACCTTCTCCGTCTACGCGGACACCGCCAGGTTCCGGCAGGCCAAGGTCGAGTTCGTGCCGCTGACCGCCGATCTGCACCTGGACCTCGACGCACTGCGCACGGTCCTGCCGGGGGCCCGGCTGCTGGTCCTGTGCAATCCGGGCAATCCGACGGGTGCCGTGTGCTCCCGGGCGGACCTGGAGGCGGTGGCGGACATGCTGGCCGGCACGGACACCCTGCTCCTGGCCGACGAGGCCTATGAGAACTTCGTGTTCGAAGGCGAGTTCACCTCTGCGCTTGACGTGCCGGGGCTGGCCGAGCGCACTATGCTGGTCCAGACCTTCTCCAAGTCCTATGCGATGACCGGGTGGCGGCTTGGCTACGCCATCACCCCACCGGGGGTCACGCAGGTGGTCCAGCGGATGCACCGGCTGATGAACGGCAGCGTGTCCACCGCGGGCCAGCGCGCCGCGATCGCCGCGCTGGATCTGGGCGAGGCGGGCTATGCGGACATGGTGGCGACCTTCCGGCACCGCCGCGACTACGTCTCGGAGCGCCTGGACGACATGCCGGGCGTCACGCACGTCAAACCGCAGGGTGCCTTCTACACACTGTTCGCCTATCCGCAGGACCTGCCCAGCACCACGATGCTGGCCCGGCTGGGAGAACGCGGGGTGGCGCTGCGGGCCGGTGCGGAATACGGGCCATCCGGCGAAGGCCACCTGCGCCTGTCCTTCGCCGCGGACATGGCGACCCTGGTCCGCGCCATGGACATCATCGAACTGGGGATCAAGGAGATCGAGGGGTAGGCATCTTTGGGCCGTTTGTTTCAGAT
Organism: Brevibacterium sp. 91QC2O2; assembly: GCF_024580695.1. Lineage (NCBI taxonomy): Bacteria > Bacillati > Actinomycetota > Actinomycetes > Micrococcales > Brevibacteriaceae > Brevibacterium > Brevibacterium sp. 91QC2O2. Next base: position 22,875 of record NZ_JANIJY010000034.1, read on the forward strand.
TGGGCCGGACGGGCGGTTTCAGGGGGTGGTTGCAACACCGGTGTGCTCAGGCCTCAAGGACCTCCCGCATCCGCTCCGCGGGCGTACGCCATTCTAGCGTCTTCCGGCTCTTCCGGATTGAGGGTGTAGAGAATTATCCGACAGGGGTAGGTGTGTCGTAGGGGGTGTGAAGAAGGCCCCGCGGTGAGAATGGGAATTGTCTAGAAACCGATTCCTCACCACAAGGCCTTCG
>NZ_JANIJY010000035.1:0-22721 GCF_024580695.1 Brevibacterium sp. 91QC2O2
ACTTCGAAGGTGATCTTTCTTCTGCGGGAATTGAACTCTAGACAAGTCCTATTTTCCCAGGTCAGAGGTCACCTTCACCTATTCATCCACACCCCGGACACCCCACACCATGAAAAACCCAGGCTAGGCGACGCTGCGCGGCGAGCGCACGGCGCAGTGGCAGGGTCTCCTCCTCGTTGAGCGAATGGGAGACCATCCGCACGATCGACTGCAGCGGGGTCAGCTCCGGGACGGCGGCCAGCGAAAGCCCCGTGGCCCGGGCGGCCTCGATCAGGACTTCGGGGAATTACGAATGCGGCAGCGAGGGACCCGTGCTCAGCCCCAGCGCCGAGACCTGTGCCGTCACCAGCCGGCGGCAGAACTCGAGCGTCGCTGCGCGCTCGCGGAACAGGCCGAGGCCGGTGGTCAGCAGGAACTCTCCCCCGGTCAGCCACGGGGCCGGGTCGCTCAGTTCGCTGACATGCGCCCAGACGATCTCCGGATCGCCCACGGCCACGAGGATCTCCAGACCGAGCGTGGGTTCGCCTGCCAGGCGCGACAGTCGCAACATGCCATCACCCGCTTCTCCCGCTGCACGCCGACGGCACCCAGTCTACTGGCGCTCGGGGAGGGCCGTTCCGCTGGCGGGCCGAGACCTCACGCCGCCATGATGCGGACCATCGCCGTTTCGTGCGGGCCAGTGTGGACCCGCAGATAACCGGCAAACCTGCGATCGACCCGATCCGATCCGCTGTCGATGTAGAGCGGTCCACCGCGCAGTTCGCCCAGCTTGGCGGGCGTGGCGATCACGATGAAGTCCGCCGGGGCCAGGCGTTCGAGCAGTTCGGGCCGCAGCTGTTGGTTCCCCCTGCCCAGCAGGAAGCCCTGACCGCCGATCGGGGAGAGCACGAGCTGGACCGCCTGCTCGGCCACGAGCCGCTCGAGCGTTCTCGCATCGCAATCGCGCCACAGCCTCCGCCGGCCCGCGCCGGGCACCGATACGTCCACGCCCAGCAGGCTGAGATCGCCCAGGCCGTAGTCCGCATCGAGTTCGGCTGCGGCACCGCGCACGGTGGAGCCCGGTCCGAAGATCCAGGCCTTCGCCGGATCGAGTTCGAGCTGCAGTTCGCGGGCCAGCCCCCAGTGGGAGCCTGCGGTGGGCCCGGCTGTGCCGATCTTTCCGCCCTGCAGTTGCAACGGCCGGTCGGGCACCGGCAGCACTCCGTACAGGCGCGCCGAAACGGTCCCGGCCCGGCGCGCCGCCTCGTCGATGTCGGCGACGTCGCCGGGCCTGGTGCCGTCTCCGGCCGGATCCCAGCCCTCGACGAGGGCGGCGGCCGTGGCCGGGGACCGGGCGAATACGGCGGAGTGCATCTTGACCCCCGAGGGGATGCCCAGCACGGCGGTTCGCCCCGCCGCACCTGCGGCTGCACATGTGGTCAGTCCCGCGGCGGTGCCACCCGCGGCCTCGACCGCGTCGAGCACATCGCGGGCCGTGCCGTCTCCGCCGACGAAGACGATGAGGTCCACGGCCCGCTCCAGTGCGCGTTCGACCACCGCGCGGGTATCGGCGGACGTGGTGTGTCCGTCCGGGTCCTGCCGGGCAACGACCTCGGCGTCCGCCGAGCTGACGGGCGAGGTGGCCAGCGCGGCGCCGCCGAGCTCCCCGGCGCCGGTGACGACGACCCGGGCCGCGGCCAGGCCCGCGAGGAAACGGCGCGCGCGCTCGGCCGCCTGCGAGCGGAATCCGCGGGCGGCGGCCAGATACTGGATGGCCGCGCCGTCACTGCCGGCCAGCCCGGCCGCACCGCCGATGCCGGCGACCGGGTTGATGACCAGGGCCAGCCGCAACGGCCGGCTCACCGGTGGTGTGCTTTGGGCGCGCGTTCGGGCACCGGCAGGTCGGCGGCGGGAGTCCACCGCTCCGACACAGGAAACGACCTGCCCTCGTACTTGCGCTGGTACGCCCGCCACGATGTCACCCAGGTGTCGGGATCCGTGGTCGCGTTCTGGTCGACCGTGTGGATGCTGGAACGGTGGGGCGCCGTTCTCACCTCGTCCGGATCCACCCGGGCCAGGGCCGCGATATCGCGCAGCGCGTCGACGTATTCGTCGATCTCCGCCTTGGCGTACGACTCCGTGGGCTCCAGAGTCAGCGGTTCGGGCACGATGTAGGGGTGATGGCTGGTCCAGTAGTGGAACCCGTGGTCGGCCATGGCGGCGCCCAGCTCGCCCGAGCTCACGCCGGTGTCGTCGGCCAGCGGCTGCCAACTGTAGCGGACCTGCTCCAGACGGTGCTTACCCTTGGCATACGGCACCTCCAGGCCGGGGATCTCGAGTATCCGCGCGAGCAGATAGTTGTTGTTGAGCACGGCGATATCCGAGACCTCGCGCAGGCCGGTACCACCCAGGGCCCGGATCCAGGCATAGGCGCGGATCAGGTTCGGGATCACCCCGTGGCCCGGCCGGATGTCGGCGATCGCGCGCGGGTCCCGCTGCGCGAACCGGTACCCCGTCCCCTCCGCAACCACGCGGCGGCCTGGCAGATAGGGCGCCAGGGCACTGCGCGCGCCGATCGCGCCGGCCGCGGGCCCACCGCAGGCGTGCGGCGTGGAGAAGGTCTTGTGGAGGTTGAAGTGGCACAGGTCGAAGCCGGCCTCCCTGGCCCGCGCGATGCCCAGCAGGCCGTTCGCATTGGCCTGGTCGTACACGCACAGTCCGCCCACCTCGTGAACCGCGTCGACGTAGTCGGTGATGCGCGGATTGAAGATGCCCGTGTCCTCGGGATTCGTGATGAACAGCGCGGCCGTCCGCTCCGAAACCGCTGCGCGCAGCGCCTCGAGGTCGGGGAAGCCATTGCCGTCCGGGTACAGCGTGATGACCTTGTAGCCCATGGTGCGGGCGGTCGCGGCGTTCGAGGGATGGCTGTAGATGGTCGTGATCACCTCGTCGCGGACGTCGGCCTCACCACGCTCGCGGTGGTAGGCGCGCACGATCGACACATTGCCGAAGATCGCGGCCGACCCCGACCCGGCCTGCAGGCTGATGGCGTCCATTCCGGAGACCTCGGCCAGGTAGTCCTGCAGTTCCTTGAGGATCCGCAGGGTCCCCTGCACCGTCTCCACTGCCTGCCGGGGGTGGGCGCCCGCGCTTTGCGGCGCAGCTGCGAAGCGCTCGTTGATCTTGGGGCTGTACTTCATCGTGCAGGTGCCCTGCCCGATGTCGACGTTGAGGTTGGCGCCCAGGGTCTCCTGCGACAGCCGCAGAAAGTGACGGAGGACCTGTGCCTGCCCGATTTCGGGCAGCTCCACCCGCGTATCCCTGCCGATCCGGGCCTCCGGGGCGTCCTCCGGCAGTTCCTGCAGCGGCGCCGGCACAAGCATGCCGCGCGCTCCGGGCGTCGAGAGCTGGTGGATCAGCGGTTCGTCCCAGCGCGGGGCGTGGTACTGCCGCGGCTGCGTCTTGACGGGGTTGAACGGGGTCTGCGCGGGCACTGCCGCCGCAGCCCGGTCGGGGGAAGCGGTGGTGCTGCGGTTCGCAACGGTCATGGTGTGCCTTTCGTCTGCGCCGCGGGGCTTCAGCGGAGGATGTCGGTCAGCGCCGCGAGGTCGTCGGCCGTCGTCTGCTCGGTCACGCAGAACACCGCCTGATTCTCTGCCGCTGCGGGGCCGAAGACCTCGGGGGCGGGGGCGCCGCCGTGGATGCCCGCGGCCAGCAGCGCGGCGTTGACCTCGACCGCATCGTGGCCGGCGTATTCGATGAGGAATTCGCGCCAGTGCGGATGCCCGGCGTCCACGACGCGGACGCCGGGGACCTGCTCGATCCGGGTGATCGCGAACCGGGTGTTGGCCGCGATCGTCCGGCCCAGTTCCGCCATGCCCGCAGGGCCCAGCTGCGCCAGATAGACCGCGGCGGTGATGCCCCACAGCGCGGCCGCCGTGCCGACCCATTCCACTCCCTGATCGCGCATGGCCAGGCTGGTCCGCTCATAGGCGACGTCGACGAAGCCGAGCTCGCCGTCCACGCGCGTGGACGCCAGGCCGAAGAGCCGCGACGGGAATTCGTAGACGAAGCGCTCATCGTCGTGGGTGGCGATGAAGCCGCCGTTCGCCCCGCCGAAGTGCATCCCCAGGCCCAGCGATTGGATGTCACCGCACACGATGTCGGCACCCCAGCTCGCCGGCGCGGGCAGATAGCCCAGGCTGATCGGGTCCGTCGCGCAGACGAGCAGTGCGCCCGCGGCGTGCGCGCTGCGCGCGATGTCCGGCGCGTCCGTTTCGATGCAGCCACGGTAATTGGGCGTTTCGACGAGCACTGCGGCGACGGTGTCGTCGAGCTGTGCGGTGATGAAGCCGGTGTCGAGCGTGCCGCTTTCCGGGTCGCACGGTACGGTCACCGGCTGGGCGACGCCGGCGAGGAACGCGTCGATCCGCTCCCGCTTGGCCGCTTCAAGGGTTGCGGGGACGAGGACGCGGGAGCGGCCCGTGATGCGCACGGCCATCCGCAGGGCCGTCGCAAGCGCCTGGTAGCCGTCGTACGTGGGGACGTTGACGACGTCCATCTCCAGCAGGTCCGCCATGAGCGAGGTGTACTCGAAGATCGCCTGCCACTTGCCGTGGTCCTCGTACGCCTCCCCCGCATAGGCGGTGAGGAACTCGGCTCGGGAATTCACCTCGGAGCAGACGGCGGGAACGTAGTGGTGGTAGGTCCCCGATCCCAGGAAGGAGATCGCATCGGCGGCCGGCCGGTTGGCGCCCAGCACCCGGGTCATGTGCCGGTCCAGATCGCTTTCGGCGACCAGCGCCGGCGGCAGGTCCAGATCACGGTCCAGCCGCAGCTTCTCCGGGATGACGGAGAGCAGGTCCTCGACCGAGTCGACGCCGATGGCGTCGAGCATCTCCCGTTTGACGCCCGCTGCTGAGTTGGGGATGTATGGATGGGCCGGAGTCGACGGCACGGACAAGAGTGGTCCTTTCACGGCGGGGGCTCATGACGGGCGCTATGGGGGTGCATCCCGTTGCCAGCTCACTCTATTGGCGGACCGATTCACTTTCCCTATACACAACGGCGAATCCGATTTCGGGTTTCACCGTTTCGTACAATATTTCGCACAATCCCGTGCCCACAATTCGTGCCCACAACGTCGAATGGCCGGGATGCGTCCGGCGAACAGCGGAAATCACTGTTCGCCGGACGCATCCCGGCCACTGGACTCCAAGCCCAGGGCTCCAAGCCGGGGCTCAGAGCATGCGGCTCAGGCCTGGCGCATCGCCTTGAAGGCCTCGCCCCATGCCCGCAGGTCCTCCAGCAGCGGCCCCATGGTCTGCGAGGAGACCTCCTCGGGGGCGAACTTGCCGTCCTTGACATCGGTGAAGATGGAGAACGCGCCGGCACCGCGGATCGCGGCTGTGCGGTAGTTGGCGAACACCAGGCGCAGGGCCTCGGTGGCGCGCACTCCCTTGTCGGCGCCGTAGCTGACGAAGGCCACGACCTTGTTGTTGAACTCGATGGACACGAAGTCCAGGGCGTTCTTCAGCGAGCCGGAGAACGAGTGATTGTATTCGGGGGTGACGACGATGTAGGCGTCATACTTGTCCAGCTCTGCACCCCAGGCCTTGGTGTGCTCGTTCTGGTACTGGTGGGCACCGCCAGGGATGGCCTCGTCGAGCAGGGGCAGATCGAAAGCCGAGAAGTCCATGACCGTGGCGTTGAGGTCCTCGTTCTCATTGGTACGGGCCGCGACCCAGTCGACGACCTGGCCGTTGAGGGCTCCCGGACGGCTGGTTCCTGCGATGATGGCGACATTGAGCATGTGTTGTGTTCTCCCAAGGGTGATCGTGCGCGGGTAGGGCTAACAGGGCGAGAGCCCTGTTGAATGATCATATGGTTGATCATTCAATCAATCGGGTACAACCCGCAACCCGTGGGATTGATTCCCGCCGCACCCCTGAGTATGAGGCACTTCACACGATGCCGAGGCGGGAGGGCCCGGGCACCCCGTCGCCCGGGGCACCCCTTGGCACTCTGCCAGGCCTGGCCGGCCGGCCAGGCTCGGCCCGCTTCAGCGATTCGCCAGCAGGATCGCCTCGGCCTCCTGGGCCAGCGTGTCCACTCCCCTGCCGGCACCCTCGACGTCGACGTCCAGATCGCCCATCTGCCCGCGCAGCAGGCGGGTGTAGACGCCCTCGCGGATGCAGGCGAACTTCCACAGCGCGAAGGCCTCGAAGTAGGCGACGTTGTGTGCCTGGAACCCGGCGATGGATTCGTAGTGCGCGATCATCTCCTCGCGCGTCGGGAAACCATCGGAGACCTGCGGCACCCAGGCGCTGCGCAATGTCTCCTTGCTATTCAACATCGCCATCACATAGCCCAGATCGGCCTCGACCTCGCCGGTCAGCGACAGCTCCCAGTCGACCACCGCGCGGATCTCGCCGGCATCGGACCAGATCAGGTTGTTCGGCTTGTAGTCGCCGTGGACCAGGCCCGTAACGGCCTCCGGTGGGGCCTGTTCGACCAGCATGTCGTGGACCCGTTGGATCTCCGGGATCTCCCTGGTCGTCATCTCGTTGAACTGCCCCAGCCAGCGGCGCAACTGCCGTTCGGTCAGAGTGCCGGGGCGGCGCAGATCGCCCAGCCCCACCTCGTCGATGTCGACCTTGTGGATCCGGGCCAGCACGTCCATCATCCGCAGCCCGGCGGCATGCCGGTCCTCCCGCGGAATGCGCTCGAGGTCCGCCGGCTCGTTGAGCGAATGCCCCGCGCAGTAGTCCATGAAGACGAAGGGGACTTCCAGCACCTCCGGGTCGTCGACCAGGTCGAGGACGTTGACCGTGGGCACATCCGTGGGGCCCAGGGCGTGCATGATGCGGCCCTCGCGCATCACATTGTGGGCGGATCCGCCCTTGTGGCCCAGCGGGGGCCGGCGCAGCACCCAGCAGGGTTCGCCGTCGACCAGCAGCTGGAATGTCAGATTCGACCGGCCCACCGACAGTGCCCGGTATTGCACCTCGGTGACGCCGAAACGATCGGCGATCCAGCGGCCCAGGCGATCGGCGTCGATCCCGGCCGGAATGTGCGCAGCGGTCATCTTCGACCCCTTCCAAGAAAAGTGAACGTTTGTTCGACGCTATTAAAGTTACGAGGGGCCATCGTACCTGTCAACCAGCCGGGGCACAGCACGCCCCTGCCGCCGAATATGCGGGCACCGCCTGTCCCTCCCCTGAACGGCGCACCCATTCGCGGCGGAAATGTGCAAGACTGAAAAGACCGAACGTACGTTAAGGGAAGATGGGAAGAGGAGGACCGGTGCTCGACGAGGATGCACAGAAGGTCGCACAGGACGAAAACACCATGGGCCTGCGCCGCCCGGCCGGCCCGGGAATCCTCGAAGACGTGGTGATCGCCGATTTCTCCCGCGTCCTCGCCGGCCCCCTGGCCACTATGATCCTGGCCGATCTGGGCGCCACCGTCATCAAGGTCGAGGGCCCGGCCGGCGACGATTCGCGGGCCTGGCGGCCCCCGGCATATCGCGACGAGGCCAGCTACTTCCAAGCAGTCAACCGCAATAAGAACTCGATCGTGCTGGACCTGGCCGATCCGGCGGACCTCCACACCGCCAAACGGATCGCGGCCCGCGCGGACGTCTTCATCCACAACTTCAAGCCCGGTTCGATCGACCGCTTCGGCCTGGACTACGAATCAGTGCGCACCCTGGTGGGAGACTCCCTGGTCTACGCCCACATCACCGGCTTCGGCACCGAGCCCGGTCCCGACGGAGGCGCGGGCCTGCCCGGCTACGACGTGCTGGTCCAGGGCATGAGCGGCTTCATGAGCATGTGCGGGGAGGCCGACGGCGACCCCACCCGTTCCGGGGTGTCCATTTTCGACATCACCACCGGCATGATGACCGCCAACGGCATCCTGGCGGCACTGCGCCACCGCGATCGGACCGGCCAGGGGCAGAAGATCGACATCAACCTGCTGTCCTCCGCGGTCTTCTCCATGATCAATCAGTACCAGGCCGTTGCCACCACCGACTTCCTGCCCACCAGGCAGGGTCGTGAGCACGCGACGATCTACCCGTACCACGCACTGCCCACCGCCGACGGCGAACTCATCGTGGTCGCCGCCAACAACGGCCAGTTCTCGCGGCTGTGCGATGTGCTCGGCATTCCGGACACCGCACACGATCCGCGCTTCGACACCGCCGAGAAGCGCAACCTCAACCGCCGTGAGCTCGAACCCGTGCTGGTCGCGGCGCTGGCCGAGGACACTACGGCCGGCTGGTTCGCCCGGCTGCGCCAGGTCGGCATCCCATGCTCGCCGGTCCAGGACGTGGCAGGCGGCCTGGCCTCGGTCCGCGGATTGGGCCTCGACCCCGTCCAGCTGCCCGAGGCCGCGCCCACTGGTGTGCCCACCATCGCCGGTCCCCTGCGATTCTCGGCGACACCGACCTTCTACTTCAAAGAGCCTCCGGCATTGGGTGCCGACGGTGCTGCTGTCCTAGACTGGTTGGGCTCGGATCCGGGCCCCGATAAGGAGACACAGTGAAGACCGGTAATGGACGCGAGGCCATCCTGCTCGCAGCACGCGACACCTTCGCTCGCAAGGGCTACGACGGGGCGAGCATCCGCGACATCGCGCAAGAGGCCGATCTGAGCCTGTCCGCGCTGTACTACTACTTCAAGTCCAAGCAGGACGTGCTGCACGAAGTCGTGTCCCACGCCTACCGCAGCTACATCTCCACGATGGGCACGGTACTGGACGCCTGCGGCGATGACGCGGGCCTGCAGCTGGCATCGGCCGTGCGCTATCTGGTCAACTACCGGGTCACCCACACCGAGGTCAGCCGCGTGGTCATCCGCGACGCGGACTCCCTGGACGCGGACCACTTCGAATCCGTCCACCAGCTCCAGCGCGATGCCCGCCAGCTGATGATCGACATCGTCGACCGCGGCAATGCCGCCGGGGTGTTCGCCACGGAGAACTCCGTGCTGGCCGCCCGGTCCATTCTGGCCATGTGCAATGCGATCCCGCTGTGGTACCAGTCCGGCGGCGCCCTTGACGCGCACGACCTGGAAGTCTCGTACGTGGGCTACGCCCTGCGCCTGGTCGGCTTCACCCAGGCCGAGGAGCGCGGCGAGTACTACTTCTCCCTCGAACTGCCCGACGCCGAGGACGCCGACTAGTCCCAGCGGCACACGGCGGCCGGAAGGCTGCCAGAGGGCGGCCGGGGGGCGCCCGGGCCCAACCGATCCACGACAACGACGAACACGACGAAGGAGTCACCATGTCACAGCCAGACCAGCAGACCGATGCGCCGGTCCTCACCGAGAACCGCGCGGGCGTCTTCATCATCACGCTCAACCGGCCGCAGGCCAAGAACGCCGCCAATGCCGCAATGGCCAAGGCGATGGCGGCCGCACTCGACGAGTTCAATGAGAACGACGATCTGCGGGTCGCTGTGCTCACCGGCGCCGGCGGCACCTTCTGCTCCGGCATGGACCTCAAGGGATTCGTCGGCGGGGAGACCCCCAGCATCCCCGGGCGCGGCTTCCTGGGGCTGACCCAGGCCCCGCCGGCCAAGCCGATCATCGCCGCCGTCGAGGGCTACGCCGTGGCCGGCGGCTTCGAGACGGCACTGGCCTGCGATCTGATCGTCGCGGCCGATAACGCCAAGTTCGGTCTGCCGGAGGTCAAGCGCGGCCTGGCCGCGGCCGCCGGCGGCCTGGTCGCCCTGCCCCTGCGCACGCACCGCGCGGTGGCCCTCGAGATGATCCTGACCGGCGACTTCTACGATGCACAGTTCATGCAGGCCAACGGGATCGTGGGCCGCGTGGTGCCCGCCGGAACCGCGCTGGACGGTGCCCTGGAGCTGGCCGCCCGCATCAACGCCAACGGCCCGCTGGCCGTGCGCAGGTCCAAGGAGGTCGCGGTGGCCGCCCCCGAATGGCCGGCCGCGGAACGCTATGCCCGCCAGCAGGAACTGATCGACGACGTCTTCGACTCCGCCGATGCCAAGGAGGGCGCAACCGCCTTCGCCGAGAAGCGCGCCCCGCGCTGGACCGGTAAATAGGCGGTAAGCAGACCCCTCCCCGGCTGGCTGGGGACAGGTTCACCTAAGGGGGATGGCCCCCGCAGGATGCGTAGACTCGTAAGTTATGCCCCGCATTACCTGTCCCCAGCTCGCTCAGAAGGTCACAACCGCGGAAACCGCCGCCCAGTACATCCACCCGGGTGACAATGTCGGCATGTCCGGCTTCACCGGCTCCGGCTATCCCAAGGCCGTGCCCAGCGCCCTGGCCAAGCGGATCCGCGCCGCCCACGAGACCGGCCAGGACTTTTCGATCGGCCTGTTCACCGGCGCCTCGACCGCTCCGGAACTCGACGGCGTGCTGGCCGAGGTCGACGGCGTGCACCTGCGCGCGCCCTTCATGGGCGATCCGACCATGCGCAAGGCGATCAACGACGGCCGGGTCGAATACAACGACGTGCACCTGAGCCATCTGGCCCAGCAGGTGTGGTTCGGCCACTACGGCAAGCTGGACGTGGCCGTGGTCGAGGTCTCCGCCATCCTGCCCAACGGGCTGTTGGTCCCCGGTTCCTCCGTCGGCAACAACAAGACCTGGCTGGATCTGGCCGACAGGGTCATCCTCGAGGTCAACGAATGGCAGCCCGAACACTGGGAGGGCTTCCACGACGTCTACTACGGCACCCGCGTGCCCCCGCACCGCAATCCGATCCAGCTGCTCGAACCGAACCAGCGCATCGGGGATCCATACCTGCGGGTAGACCCCGACAAGGTCGTGGCGGTCGTCAAAACGAACGCCCCCGACCGCGACAACGCGTTCAGCCCCGTGGACGCGAACTCGGAGGCGATCGCCGGGCACCTCATCGACTTCCTGCGCCACGAGGTCCGCGCCGGCCGGATGCCCACATCACTGCTGCCCATCCAGTCGGGCGTGGGCAATGTCGCCAATGCGGTGCTGGCCGGGCTGGGCGACTCCGAGTTCGAACACCTGACCTCCTTCACCGAGGTGATCCAGGACGGACTGTTGGACCTGGTGGAATCGGGCAAGATCGATTCCGTGTCCGCCACCGGCTTCAGCCTCTCGCGCGAACGCGCCGAACGCTTCCACGCCGATATCGCCAATTACAAGGGCCGCGTGCTGCTGCGTCCGCAGGAGATCTCCAACCACCCGGAGACCATCCGGCGGCTGGGAGTGATCGCGATCAACGGCATGCTGGAGTCCGACATCTACGGCCATGTGAACTCCACCAATGTCTCCGGGTCGAAGATGATGAATGGGATCGGCGGGTCCGGCGACTTCGCCCGCAACGGATTCCTGAACTTCTTCGTATCGTCGTCGACCGCCAAGCGCGGCGCGGTGTCCTCCATCGTGCCCTTCGCCAGCCACGTCGACCACACCGAACACGATGTCCACGTGCTCGTGACCGAACGCGGCATCGCCGATCTGCGCGGGACCTCGCCGGTGCAGCGCGCCAGGCGGATCATCCGCGAATGCGCCCACCCCGACTACCAGGACCGGCTGCTGGACTACCTGGACCGCGCGATCGCCGCTAACCCGCACGCCCAGCACGAACCGCACATCCTGGCCGAGGCCCTGTCCTGGCACGTCAACCTGGCCGAGACCGGCCATATGTGAGGGGTTGAAGCCCCAGTGCCAGCCCCGAGTGCGCCGGCGCGTGCCCTCGGCTCGGGTACCCGGCACCCCGGCTTGCTAGTGTCATGAGATGACCACACTCATATGGTTTCGCGATGATCTGCGCTTAACCGACCATCCGGCTCTGCACGCAGCGGCGAGTGAGAGCGAGGATACCGTTGCCCTGTATGTGCTCGACGAGGAGTCCGAGCACGTCCGGCCACTCGGCGGCGCCGCCAGGTGGTGGCTGAACCATTCCCTGAGAGCGCTGAGCCATGACCTCGGTAACCTGGGTGTCCCGCTCATCCTGCGCCGGGGGCCCGCTGCGGTCGTCGTCCCGGAGGTGGCCCGGGAATGTGGGGCGAAGCGGATCCGGTGGAACCGCCGGTATGGACCCGCGCGGCAGACAGATGCCCTGATCAAGGCGGAACTGTGCGAAGCCGGGCGCGACGCCAGGTCATTCCCCGGAGACCTGCTGTTCGAGCCGTGGACGGTCAAAACACGGCAGGGCACGTCCTACCGGGTCTACTCCGCCTTCTGGAAGGCCGCGACCGCCGGCCGGGCACCGGCACGCCCCCTGCCCGCCCCGCACTCACTCACGGCCGCACCCGCACAGCCCGGCAGCGAACAGCTGGACGACTGGGGACTGATGCCGCACGCCCCGGACTGGGCCGCAGGGCTCGCGAAACGCTGGTCACCGGGCGAGGCCGCAGCGCAGGAACACCTGCGCAGCTTCCTGTCGAATCGGCTAACGGACTACGCGGACCGCGATTTTCCCGCCCGCAGCGCAGGCTCGGAACTCTCGCCACACTTGCGCTGGGGCGAGCTGAGTCCCCGCACGGTATGGCATAAGGCCCTCGAGGCCGCCGGCGATCCGGGTGCGTTCCTGTCCGAGCTCGGCTGGCGCGAGTTCGCCAAGCACACCGAATATCATGCGGGGTCGCTGGCCGGCGCCAACCTCGACGACAGGTTCGATCGGTTCCCGTGGCGGATGGGCCCGGAAGTGGATACGGGCGAACTCAGGGCATGGCAGCGCGGACGGACCGGGTTCGGCATCGTCGACGCCGGCATGCGGGAACTGTGGCAGACCGGTTTCATGCACAACCGAGTGCGGATGATCGCCGCGTCCCTGCTGACGAAGAATCTGCTGTTCGACTGGCACATCGGCGAAGCATGGTTCTGGGATACCCTCGTGGACGCCGACGGTGCCAGCAACCCGTTCAACTGGCAATGGGTGGCCGGTTGTGGGGCCGATGCGGCACCCTATTTCCGCATTTTCAATCCCGAACTCCAACAGCGCAGGTTCGACCCCGAGGGGCACTACACCAACCGGTGGGCTCCGGACAGTGCGGCACTCACACCGCTAGTCGACCTTCGGGAATCCCGGGCCAGAGCACTCGAGGCGTACCGCTCACTGCCCCACTGACGCACGGAAGCGGCGCGCTCAGCGGTTCAGCACAGAGTCCATAGCCGCTTGAGCGGTGGGGTGGGTGAACTTGAATCCCGTCTCCAGGAGGACTGCGGGGAGCACGTGGGCATCGGGCAGTAGGAGTCCGTCGGCGGCCTCGGAACCGAGTACGGCACGCAGTGCCCAAGCGGGCGCTGGCAGGGCGAAGGGCCTATGCAGCCGGTGCGCCAGAGCGCGACAGAGCTGATTCGCCGTGGGGCTGCTGGGACCTGCCAGGTTGACCGGTCCGAGCAGTCGCCTGTCCAGAATGTGCAGGATCGCCGCGACCTCGTCCGGCAGGGAAATCCACGGCCAATGCTGTTCCCCGGAGCCCAGCGGGCCCAGCAATCCGAACCGCGCAAGCGGGACGAGGGGCTTGAGCAGGGCCTGCGGATGCAGCACGGGAGCGGTTCGCAGGAGGGAGACGCCTGTCCGCAGCACATTCGCCTCGGCTTCCCAGCGCTGGCACAGCCCGGCGAGGAAGGTCCGGCCCGGCCCGGCGGACTCCGGGAGATACTCGGCGGGGCGATCGCCGTAGTAGCCGACGGCCGAGGCCGAGACCAGGTGTGGGGCGCCCTCACCCAGGGCGGCGAGCGCCCGGACCAGGGCGCGGACCGGCTGCACCCGCGATTGGACGAGTTCACGGCGATAACTCCGAGTCCAGGGGACACGGCCGATGCTCGCGCCGGACAGGTTGACCACGGCCTCGGCATCGGCCAGGACGGCTGGATCGAGTTCGGCGGTCCCCGGATGCCAGTGGTACTCCCCGGGGCCGCGCGCGGGGCGTCTGACCAGGCGGAGAACGTCGACACCGCGCCCCTCCAGTGCCCGGCACAGCTCGGTGCCGATGAGACCCGATGAACCCGATACGACTACTTTGCGCATCGCCCTACCCCCCCATCACTGACATTTTTTCTTATCTTTAATGCTATAGTAACATTTAGTTAAATACTTTTCGAGAGGACCCCAGGTGATTTCACTAGTCTCCAACGCGTCTCCGGCCAGCTCCGACGGTGCCGCGTACGCATCGACGCCCCAGCGATACGACGGCCTGCTGCTTGCGGGATTCGGAGGGCCGGAAGGACAGGACGATGTCATTCCGTTCCTGCGCAACGTCACACGGGGCAGGGGCATCCCGGACGAGCGGCTGGAGGTCGTGGCCCGCCACTACCGCCACTTCGGAGGAATCAGCCCCATCAACGAACAGAATCGTCGGCTGCGCGCAGCCTTGGAGGCCGAGCTGGCACAACGCGGAATCGATTTGCCGGTGTACTGGGGCAACCGCAACTGGGAGCCCTATCTATCGGATGCGCTTAGGCAGGCCGCCGAAGCCGGCCACACACGCCTCCTTGCCTTCGCGACAAGCGCGTACAGCTCGTTTTCGAGCTGCCGGCAGTATCGGGAGGATTTCGCCATGGCGCTCGAGGAAACGGGCCTGGACGATACGATCAGCATCGATAAGATCCGCCAGTTCTTCGACCACCCGGCATTCGTCGAAGCCTTCGCACAGGACCTGTGCCGGACTCTGCGCGATTTCCTGGCAGACGGTCTGGACGCTACCTCTATCCGCGTCCTGTTCACAACGCACTCGATTCCAACGGCGGATGCCCTGTGTTCGGGTCCGCGGGACCGCGAATTCGGGCCGGAGGGCGCCTATGGGGCCCAGCATCGAGCCGTCGCAGCAGCCGTGATGGCCAATGTCGTGGACAAAGATCCGCGGCTGTCCGAAATCGCCTGGGAGCTCGTCTTCCAATCCCGCTCCGGCCCGGCCTCGCAGCCCTGGCTCGAGCCGGATATCTGCGACCGTATCGCCGAACTGCCCGCAGAATCGGTTTCGGCCATCGCGATCTGTCCGATCGGATTCGTCAGCGACCATATGGAGGTCATGTGGGACCTGGACACCGAGGCGAGGGAAGCCGCCGCGGCCTGCGGAGTACGGGCGGTCCGCACGGCCACCCCGGGAGCGGCCCCGGGGTTCGTCGCGGGAATCGTCGACCTGATCGAGGAGAGGATGTTCGCCCTGGAGCCGGACCGACGACCGGCGGTGACCGCGCTCGGACCCTGGTTCGACGTGTGCAGGCCGGGTTGCTGCGAGAACAAAAGAGCAGGATTCAAGCCCGCCGTGGCCGGCCTCGCCCCCTGAAACCCCATCGGTCGGCACACGAGGTCGGCATACGAGAAACAGTCGGAACAGAGACTTGTCCGAATAGAGAATAGAGGAGAACTAAATGACAGAGATCACCGCACACGACATAGTGACGGCAGTGCGCAAGGCCCCGTGGGTCATGCTGACGACGACGCGGCCCGACGGCGCCCTGGTGTCGCATCCCATGGTTGCCCAGGAAGTGACCGATGCATGTGACATATGGTTTTTCATCTCACTATCGGCAGACCAAACCGAGGCGCTGCGGCAGGCGCCCGCGGTCAACATCGCCGTAGCGCAGGCGGGTACCTGGGTGTCGGTTTCCGGCGTTCTTTCATTCGTCGACGATTCGGCGAAGATCGCCGAGCTGTGGAATGACCGCGCAGCCGAATGGTTCGAGGGCGGATTGGCGGACCCTGACCTGGGGCTGATCCACGTGAAGAGCGAGTCCGCGCAGTACTGGGGAACCGAGGGCGGCAGGATTCGCAGCCTGGTCGAACTGGTCAAATCCCGGATGGGCGGTCATCGGCCGGAGGGCTCCTCGGAGACCTTCTCCCTCTGACTCCCAAGCGCTTGCGGACGTACATCCGGAGCAAGAGGAACGTGCGTACCATGAAGAGCATGACAGGCACCGCGAGCAGGGATCACGAGGATCCCGTTGCCAAAGCCCTTTACCGCCCGCGGCCGATCGACCCGGCTACACACGACGCCGGGCCGATCGGGCGCGCCGCTGCCGAAAGTTCGCAGGTCGACAGGCTGATGCGGGCACTGGCCGAACTGCGAACCGCTGAACGGGTAGTCCTCGAAGCCTCCGAGAAGTACATGAAGCTCAGTGCCCAGGACATGCGCGCCGTGCACTATCTGATCGCCGCCAAGCGAATCGGACAGATCGTGACCCCGGGGATGATCGCAACGCACCTCGAGATCTCAGCGGCTTCGACGACGAAACTGTTGAATCGCCTTGAACGGGGAGGCCACGTGGTCCGCCGCGTGCATCCGGTGGACCGGCGCGCATTCGCAATCGAGGTCACCCCCGCAACGGAGAACCTTGCCAAGCAGACCATCGGACGGCAACATGCCAGGCGCCTGAATGCCGTGCTCGGGCTCACGCCCGATGAACGTGAAACCGTCATCGGCTTCCTGCACGACATGGCCGCAGAGCTGTCGCTGTCGAACGCCGATTGGGCGTGAACCGCCGGCCCGACCGGACGAAACCGACCATCCAGCGGACACCCCTGGAGGTCTCCTGACACACGTCCTAGGGTAGAGGGCATGGATATTCCCAGTGTTCCCGTAGGCGAGATCCCAGACGGCGCCAACATCCTCGATGTGCGCGAAGACGATGAATGGACCGCCGGCCATATCGACGGCGCCCAGCACATCCCGCTGGGCGACCTGCCCGCGCGCTACGGCGAGGTCCCGATGGATGAGGACGTCTACGTCATCTGCCGCTCCGGCGGCCGGTCCCGGCAGGCCACCGCATGGCTCAACCAGAACGGCTTCGACGCGGTGAATGTCAACGGTGGAATGGGCGCGTGGAACCTGGACAACGGTAAACCGATCGTCTCCGACGGCGACGCCGAACCCTGGGTGATGTGATGAGCGAATCCACCACCGCCGGCCGGACGGACGGGGCGGGCGAAGCGCCCGTGCGCGCGGGTCTGCTGCCCCTGGAGTCCGATCTGGTCGACGTTGAGGCGCTGCTCGACGCCTACCACGACATCGTGCCGGACCCCAGGGAATCGACCCAGCGGATCTCGTTCGGGACCTCGGGCCACCGCGGCTCCAGCTTCTCCGCCAGTTTCAACGAGGCCCACATCGCCGTGATGACCGCGGCGATCGTCGACTACCGAAAACAGCAGGGCTACACCGGCCCGTTGTTCCTGGCCCGCGACACCCACGCGCTGAGCGAACCGGCGTTCCTCACCGCGCTCGAGGTGCTGGCCGCGGCCGGCGTGCCGATCATGATCGACGACCGGGACGGCTACACGCCCACCCCCGTGCTCAGCCACGCGATCATCCGCCACAATGCGACCCGCGGCACCAGCCAGGGCCTGGCCGACGGCATCGTCATCACGCCCAGCCACAATCCGCCGGCCGACGGCGGCTTCAAGTACAACCCGCCCCACGGCGGGCCGGCGGACACCTCGGTCACGAAGTGGATCGAGGACCGGGCGAACGCGCTGCTCGAAGACGGCTGGGAGAAGATCCCGCGGCAGCTGTTCCAGCGCGCCTTCCACCTGGAGAACACGACGAACTTCGACTACACGGCGAACTACGTCGACGACCTGCACCGGGCCATCGACGTGGACGCGATCGCCGCGTCCGGGGTGCGCATCGGCGCCGACCCGATGGGCGGGGCGAGCGTGGACTACTGGGTCGCGATCGCCGAGCGCCTGGGCCTGGACATCGACGTGGTCAATCCAGAGGTCGACCCGACCTTCTCGTTCATGCCGCTGGACTGGGACGGCAAGATCCGGATGGACTGCTCGAGCCCGTTCTCGATGGCCAATCTGGTGTCCAACCGCGACTCCTACGATCTGGCCACGGGCAATGACGCGGACTCCGACCGCCACGGCATCGTCACCCCCGACGCGGGGCTGATGAATCCCAATCACTACCTGGCAGTGGCGATCGACTACCTGCTGACCCACCGGCCCGGCTGGGACGCGGGTGCGGCGGCCGGCGCCGCGGTCGGCAAGACAGTCGTGTCCTCGTCGATCATCGACCGGCTGGTCGCCGCGCGCGGGCGCAAACTGTACGAGGTCCCCGTCGGCTTCAAATGGTTCGTCGACGGCCTGTCGACCGGCGGACTGCTGTTCGGCGGCGAGGAATCCGCCGGCGCCAGCTTCCTGACCAGGGACGGCGGCGTGTGGACGACGGACAAGGACGGCATCCTGCTGGACCTGCTGGCCGCCGAGATCATCGCGACCACCGGCAAGACGCCCTCGCAGCGCTTCACGGAGCTGGAGGCCGAACTCGGTTCGAGCGTCTACGCCCGCAAGGACGCCCCCGCATCCAAGGCGCAGAAGGCCAAGCTCAAGGCGATCACCCCCGAACAGGTCACCGCGGACACCCTGGCCGGGGAGAAGATCCGGGCCGTCGTGTCGCAGGCCCCGGGCAATGGCGCGGATCTGGGCGGCGTCAAGGTCGTCACCGACAATGCGTGGTTCGCCGCGCGCCCGTCGGGGACCGAGGATGTCTACAAGATCTACGCCGAGTCCTTCACCGGCGCGGACCACCTGGCACAGGTGCAGGAACAGGCACAGCACCTAGTCGACGGCGTCATCGGGTAACGAGTCCCCGTGTGACGCCCGGCTCTACCGCGGCGACCTTACGATCGGATAGGCTGGCTGTGCATATTGTGAATCAGCCCCGGCGCTCTGGCGCCGGGGCTGGTTTGGTGCAGGCGAGTTATCCACCGGCGACGGCCGGCATTGAGAATCGGGGAGGTCAGCGCAGATGGCGAAAGACGAGTCGGGGCGGAAGGGGTCCCTGCTGGGCCCGTACAAGGAGATCTTCGCACTGCCCGGCGCCCTGCGCTTCTCCCTGTCCGGACTGTTGGCGCGCTTCCCGATCGCCGTGCTGGGGCTGGGCATCGTGCTCTACATCCAGGGCACCACGGGCTCCTACGGGATGGCCGGCTCCGTCACCGCGGTGTTCATGATCGTCCAGGCCATCGCCAACCCCATCGTCGCCAAACAGATCGACCGGCGCGGCCAGGCGAAGGTCATGGTGCCCCTGGTAGTGGTCCACCTGGTGGCGCTGGTCGCGCTGATGCTGGTGGTCCCGTCGAACCTGTGGGTCGGCCTGACCTTCCTGTGCGCCGGTGCGGCAGGTGCCACCATGGGCAGCGTCGGCGCCCTGGTGCGCGCCCGCTGGGCCTACGCCGCACAGACACCCGGACAGTTGAACACCGCCTTCTCCTGGGAGGCCGTGGCCGACGAGATCCTGTTCGTCTCCGGCCCCGTCATCGTCACGGCCCTGGCCACCGCGGTGTTCCCGCCGGCCGGACTGCTCATTGCGATGATCGCGCTGACGATCGGCTCGATCCTGTTCTACGCGCAGAAGTCCACGGAACCCGAACCCTCCCCCAAAGCGCCCACCGACGCCAAGGGCAAGGTGCTGTCGAACTCCGGCATCTTCATCGTCGTGCTCATCGAGCTGTTCCTGGGCGCGAACTTCGGTGCCACCGATGTGGCCACCGTGGCCTTCGCCGAGGAACGCGGGCTCAAGGAGATCTCCGGCATCGCGCTGGGCATCTACGCCGGCGGTTCGCTGATCTCCGGTGCGATCTACGGGACCATGGTCTGGAAGTCCCAGCCGCGGACCCGCTATGTGCCCCTGCTGGCGCTGTTGTGCGTCGGCACCTGGCTGCTGCAGTTCACCGACAACCTGCCCGTGCTGTGCATCCTGCTGTTCGTCATGGGCTTCACGGTTTCCCCCTCGCTCATCATCGGCCAGCAGATCATCCAGGAGCTGGCCCCGCCGCGCCGCCTGACCGAGGCCCTGGCCTGGGCCAGCACCTCGATGGGCTTCGGGGTCGCCGCCGGAACCTCGGTCGCCGGCATCCTGATCGACGCTTCCGGGGCACACGCCGCCTACCTGGTGCCGGCCGTGGGCACCACCGTCAGCGTGGTCCTGGCACTGCTGTTCAACCGGCGCTTCGACCCGACGATCCGGTCCCATGCCGCCCGCCAGGCCCGCGCCCAGCGGACCATCGTGGAGTAAGCGGCGGGGAATGCGACGCTCGGAGAACCGAGCGGGATGCTGTGAGCCGCGCGGGTGTGATCCGCTGCGCGCAGCGTGCAATATATCTGGAAAATTATCTGCAAGGTTAGGCGGCCTTTGCTGGCAGACTGTTTCGCGGGCGGCTTAATCTGAGGGTGCCGTGGCGGTCAGACTGAAACAACGTGTGGCCGTCATGGTTTTTATCTTCCCGGCTGCGCGTGCGGACCCGCGGCTCCCCGCTGTTTTTTCCACCCCCGTTGATCTAGATCACAGCCACAGCCCGTAGAATTCAACCATGCGCATCCTCCTGGCCCCGGACAAGTTCAAGGGCACTCTCACCGCGGCACAGGTGGCCCATATTCTGGCGCGCACACTCCTGGCCTCGGGCCCACAGTCATCCGATGATTCAAGCGATCCCATCGTCGTCGAATCCGTTCCGATCGCCGACGGCGGCGACGGCACGGTCGCGGCGGCCATCGCCCACGGCTTCACCTCAGTACAGGACACGGTCACCGGGCCCCTCGGCACCCCCGTCAGTGCGACCTGGGCGCTCTCGGACGGAGTACCCACCGGCCGCACGGCGATCATCGAACTCGCCACGGCCTCGGGCCTGGCCCTGCTGCCCGCGGGGCCGAACCCGCACACCGCAACGGCGGCCACCACCCGCGGCACCGGCGAGCTCATCGCCCGGGCCCTGGACGCAGGCGCGGACACGATCGTCTTGGGAGTGGGGGGCTCGGCCACCACCGATGGCGGACGCGGCATGCTCGAAGCCCTCGGCTGGACCGGGGAGCCCGCGGGCCCGGTCGCGGACGGCCCAGGGGCCGTCCCCCGCCTGCCGGGGCTCGACCCCCGGCTGGCCGGGGTCGACGTGATCGTGGCCTCGGACGTCGTCAATCCACTGCTGGGGCCCAACGGCGCCGCTGCGATCTTCGGCCCGCAGAAGGGCGCCGACCCTGCCACCGTCACAGACCTCGAGGCCCAGCTGGCCGATCTGGGCCGGCTGCTCGACCCACAGGACCGATTCGCGCGGGTGCCGGGCGCAGGTGCCGCAGGGGGCACCGGATTCGGCGCGCTGGCCGGGCTGGGCGCACGGCTACAACCCGGCGCCGACTACGTGATGGAGCTCGTGGGCTTCGCCGCCGCCCTGGCCAGGGCGGATCTGGTCATCACCGGCGAGGGCTCCTTCGACTCCCAGAGTCTGGACGGCAAGGGACCGGGCGCAGTGCTCGACGAGGCCGCGGCCGCCGGAGTCCCGGCCCTCGTGGTGGCCGGCCGTTCGGACCTGGACGCCGGAGCCCATCCGGCTCTGCGCGGTATCTACCGGATGACGGACATCGCGGCTCCGGACGTCTGTCTGGCCGAACCCGAGCGAGTGCTCGACGAACTGGCCCGCCGACTGGCCGGGGACCTCGGCGCGGGGATTCCAGGCGGAGCAGCCCACTGCGCGAATCCCGGTGGCGACCCGGGCGCAGACAGCGCCAGCTGAACCCGATTCATCCGAACACTTCATATGCACAGCTGCGGGCCGCACGGCCCAACACCGGCCGGCCGCCACTCGTAGAGGGAAGAAATGCCGTCATTCAGACATGACATGTACATCCAGCTGACCCGCCTGTACCTTCAGGAGGACACGTTCGACAGTGTCGAGCAGGCGGCTCAGTCGGCTCTGGCAGATCGTCAGCGCGACCAGCCGGGCCCACCGCCCCACCTGTCCGCGCGGATCACCCGCGAGGTCGGCCGGCTGGGCTTCCCCGTCTACACCGTGCACCCAGCCAACGGACCCGAGGCGCAGACCCCGCCGATCGTCTATCTGCACGGCGGCGCGTACGTCCGCCAGATCCGTCCCCAGCACTGGACCTTCGCCGCCCGTCTGGCCCAGGCAACCGGAGCGCAGATCATCGTGCCGCTCTATCCCCTGGCCCCGGAACACACCTGGCACGACTCACACGAACAGCTACTGCAGTTGATCCTCGACATGCCGGGGCCCCGTCCCATCCTGATGGGCGACTCGGCCGGCGGCGGGCTGGCCCTGGCCCTGGCAGCCGAGCTGCGCCATGAGCACGGCGTGACCGATCTGCCGGGCATCGTGCTGTTCTCCCCCTGGGTCGACCTGACGATGCCGGCCGGCGATGAGGATTACGCCGCAGCCGACGACCCCTGGCTCAACGCCACGAATCTGCGCTTCACGGGGCGCCTGTGGGCCGGGTCCGAGGACCCCGCCGATCCACGGATCAGCCCGGCCTACGCCGACCTCTCGGATCTTCCGCCCACACTCATCTTCTCCGGTTCCCGGGACGTGCTCCACGGCCAGGTGCTCGACGTCGCGGCGCGGCTGGAGGCCAGCGGCACCCGCTGCGAACTCCAGGTGGGCCGCGGGTTGGTCCACGTCTACCCCCTGCTCGCCGTGCCCGAGGCCCGTGCCGCCTTCGACACGATCGTCACCTTCGTATCCCGCCAGGCCTGAGCACCGCGACACCGTCCTAAGCTGCGCAGGTGCGCGGGTGGTACCACTTGCGCTCAGTGGCAGCAGATGCGCGCGCATACGGTGCCACGCAACGCAAGTGGTACCACCGAAAAGGCGCGGGCACCCAACCCGAGAGGGGCACCCGACTCGCGAGTAGCACCGAAAAGGGGCTCATCCGATTTGGGAGTGTAGTTGGGGTCTGAATCCCCCTGCTTCCAGGAGGCTGCGTGCAACGTAGTTGGTCAGGTTCCGGAAGCCGAGGGCGGAGCCTCGGAGGTGCTCGAGTCTTCC
>NZ_JANIJY010000036.1:0-19540 GCF_024580695.1 Brevibacterium sp. 91QC2O2
GGCGACAGGAATTCCCCGAACGATCTCGTTAAGCACCTCGGACCATTCCTGGTTCGAGTAGTTCACTGCGATGTATGGCATACGCCCCTCCTGGGAAGGGTGTTGCACTAGCACCTTGAGACCGCCGGCGAATTCTCGGACCAAAGTGACTGCAAATCGAAGGGGCATCGGACCAAAGTGACTGCTCAACGACTCAGATACCGCCGTTCAACCGAAAGGACCCGCAGATGACCGTCGACTACGTGGCCGAGGCCGCGGCCCTGCTGCCCGAACTCCAGGACCTGCGCCGTAGGCTTCACGCCGAGCCGGAGACGGGCCTGGACCTGCCCGGCACTCAGGCCAAGGTGCTCGAGGCCCTGGAGCCCCTGCGCGAATCCGCGGGCCTGGAGATCACTCTGGGCAAAGGGCTGAGTTCCGTGACCGCGGTGCTGCGCGGCACCCACCCGGATCGGCCCGCGGACAGTGCGGCAGGGGCCTCGGCCGCCGAGGCCGCTACCGCCACCGCGCCGGCCGTGCTGTTGCGCGGGGACATGGATGGCCTGCCGGTCACCGAGCTGACCGATGAGCCCTTCAAGTCGCTCAACGGAAACATGCACGCGTGCGGTCACGACCTGCACACCTCGGGCCTGGTGGGTGCGGCCCGGTTGCTGGCCGCGCACCGCGACCAGCTGCCCGGCGACGTCGTCTTCATGTTCCAGCCGGGGGAGGAGGATCCCGGCGGCGCCCCGATCATGATCGAGGAGGGCGTGCTGGAGGCAGCGGGCCCGCGGGTGGTCGCGGCCTTCGGCGTCCACGTCGAGGTCCGCGAGGCCGGGATCCTGCACACCAAGCCTGGCATCCTGCAGTCGGGCTCGAACATCCTGCACGTGACCATCAACGGCGCCGGCGGCCACGGGTCCAAGCCGTATGAGTCCCGCGACCCGGTGCCCGCACTGGCGGAGCTGGTGCTGGCGCTGCAGAACATGGTCTCGCGCCGCTTCGACGTCTTCGACCCCGTGGTCATGTCGGTCACGCAGTTGTCCGCAGGGGACGCGGTCAACGTCATCCCGGCCTCGGCCACGCTGGGTGCGACGATCCGCGTGTTCTCCGCCGAGGCCCTGGCCACCATGCAGACCGAGGTCGACCGCCTGGCCGCCGGAATCGCCGCCGCCCACGGGTGCACGGCCAAGGTGGACTTCCAGGTGAAGTACCCCGTGACGGTCAACGACGAGGCCGAGACGGTTTGGGCGATGGACCAGGTGCGCGGCTTGCTGGGTGAGGCGCGGATGCGCACCCTGGCCGACCCGGTGATGCCCAGCGAGGACTTCAGTTATGTGCTGGACGAAGTGCCCGGCACGTACATGATGCTGGGCGCCAAACGCGCCGATGTGCCCGAAGACAAGCAGGCGGACAATCATTCGCCCTACGTCGTCTTCGATGATTCTGTGCTGGGCGACCAGGCCGCGGTGCTCGCACACCTGGCCACCCAGCGCCTGCGCGCCGAGGTCGCACAGGGCTGTGTCGAGGCCGCACAGGGCTGAGGTGCCGCGTTCCACGTGGAACGCGGGGCCGCCGGCGCGGTCCGAGCCGGGGTACCGGCGTCGGGGCAGGCGGTGGTGGAAATAGGCTGCGCGGGGAATAGCCGGTGCCGCCGCGCGGTTGTGCCGGTGACGGCTTGATGTCGAAAGATCATCCAGATGAAGGAGGGTGCCGATGAGCACTGAGGTTGAGGAATTCCTGCCGGAGGCCGGCAAGGTCACGATGTTCACCACCAGCTGGTGCGGGTACTGCAAGCGCCTGAAGCCGCAGCTGGCCCAGGCCGGTATCGAGATCAACGAGGTCAACATCGAGGACATCGCCAATGGCGCCAAGGTCGTGGAGACCGCCAATGGTGGTAACCAGACCGTGCCCACGCTGCTCTACATCGACGGCACCACGCAGACGAATCCGTCCGCGGCCCAGGTCAAGGAGAAGCTGGCCGCACTGGCCTGATCCGGCTCTGGCCTGATCGATCCGCACCTGGCTCGATCCGCGCGCTGTCAGCGCTATCGGCCCGGTTGACCGGGTCTCGGCTCCGCTCCCATCGTCTTGATGGGAGCGGGGCCGTTTTCGTATGTGCGTTGTATATGTGCCTCGTATGTGTGCGGTATGCGGGCTATGGGTTGAGCTCAGTCACCGGTTCGGCAAGCGGGGGATACTGTTCCTTCCGCTTGGGGTCGTCGGGGGCCACCGCATGGTGCTGGCCCCACTCCAGGAGTGCGTTGAGCACGGGGATCAGGTCCGCCCCCGCCTCGGTTAGATGATAGGTGTGGCGCTGCGAATCCGGGCACTTGCGGCGCATGACGATGCCCTCGGACTCCAAAGTCTTGAGCCGGGCGGCAATCCGGTCGCGGGGAGCGCCGGTGCCGCGCACGATCTCGGAGAAGCGGTGATTGTCCATGGCGATCTCGCGGATGACCAACAGGGCCCATCGTTCGCCGACGAGCTCCAAAGAGGCCGCGATCGGACAGGGGCGACCCGGCAGGTCGGAGAGCGGAACAATCGTTGCCATGGCTGGTATGCTACCCCCATGAGTTTGAGAATCAAACCAAACTGGACCGAGAGGCCCCTGCTCCCCATCGCCTTGGGAACGGCCCTGGTGCTGGTGACCTATGTGACGCCGATGGCGACGTTGCCGTCTACCGCCGGGGACCTCGGAGCCGGGACATCGGCCCGGGCCTGGATACTGAGCGCAATGAGCGTGGGACTGGCCGGCGGCCTGCTCGCCACGGGCCTGCTGGGCGACCGATTCGGGCGCCGCGGCGTTTACGCTGCCGGCCTGTCGGCCATCGCAGTCGGCGCGCTGGGGTGCGCCGTGGCGTGGAACCCGGGGATTCTGATCGGTGCGCGCATCCTGCAGGGATTCGGCGGCGCCGCCGTGATCGCCTGCGGCCTGGCCGTTCTGGCCCACTCCTACGCCGCAGGAGCCCAGCGGGCGCACGCCACATCGATCTGGGGAGCCAGCATCGGAGCCGGCATCGCAGGCGGTTCCCTCCTGGCAATGCTCCTGGACCTCGGCGTCGGCTGGCGGTCGAACTACGTGGTGACGGCGCTGGCCGGCGCAATCCTGCTCGCAGGCACACGCGTGACACTGCCCGCCTCGCGCGCCGCGAAGGTGCGCCCCATCGACGTCCCCGGCCTGTCACTGCTGGTCGTCGGCATCGTGCTCCTGGTGGCCGCCATCACCCAACTGCGCCACGGGGTCACCGTATCGTTCATCGTCCTCGCGCTGTCCGCCCTGGGCGTCCTCGCCGCCCTGGGAATCGTCGAGGAGCGGGTGCGCCACCCGCTCCTCGAACCGGGCCTGCTACGCGATCCCCGCTTCCTGTCCGCCACCATCGGCGCGCTGACCGTGGGAGTCGGGACCATTGGGATGACGTCTTTCCTCCCGACTGTCGCCCAATCGGGATTCGGAGCCTCGCTCCAACTGGCAAGCCTGCCGCCGCTGGTGTGGGCGATCACGAGCACCTTCACCGCGGTCGCCGTGCGCTGGCTCCCCTTCCCCTTGGAAGGACCGTGGCCGGTCGCCGTCCTGTTGGCGCTGACGGCCGGGGCCATGCTGACCGGGGTGGGCGCCGGATCCGTGCCGCGCTTGATCCTGCCGATGGTTCTCGTCGGCATCACGAGTGGCCTTCTCAACTCCACCCTGGGGCGGGAGGCCGTGGCCAGCGTGCCAGCCGACCATGCGGCCACGGGCAGCGGTGCGAACAACACCGCCCGCTATCTGGGGGCCGCCTGCGGCATCACCCTGTTCACAATCATCGCGACGGCCACGACCCAGGACATCGTGAGCGGCTGGAGCACCGCGGTATTCGTGGCCGCGGGGCTCACGGCCCTCGGCGCGCTGCTGATCGTGATGCGGATCCTCATCCGAACCCGGAAGCCGGGGTCCTGAGCCCAGCATCCGGGCCCTGAGCCCAGCCCGCAAATCACACAACACACCGTCGAACTCAAGGAGAGACACCCACCATGACCGATCTCGAAAACCTCTGGCAGCCCTTCACCCTGGGCCGCATTGAGCTCGCACACCGCCTGGCAATGGCGCCCATGACCCGCAACCGGGCGAATCCCGACGGAACGCCGGGCGCGCTCGCCGCCGAGTACTACGGACAGCGCGCCTCGCTGGGCCTGCTCATCACCGAGGGCACCCAGCCGTCGGCCGACGGGCAGGGGTATATGAACACCCCCGGCATCTACACGCCGGAACACATCGCCGGCTGGAGCACAGTCGCCGGTGCGGTCCATGAGAAGGGTGGCCGTCTGTTCATCCAGCTGATGCACGTCGGGCGCATGTCGCACCCGGACAACACGCCGCACCACCGCCGGCCGGTCGCGCCCTCGGCGATATCGGCCGAACAGGAGATGTACACCGCCAGGGGCCCGAAGCGGACGCCGGTCCCGCGTGAGCTGTCGGCGGCGGAAATCCAGGATGTGATCGGCGAGTTCCGGCACGCGGCGGCGTCCGCGATCGCCGCGGGAGCCGATGGGGTGGAAGTCCATGCGGCGAATGGCTACCTGCTACACCAGTTCCTGGCGCCCAATGCGAACCAGCGCACCGACGAATACGGTGGGTCGATTGAGAACCGGGCCCGGCTGTCCATCGAGGTCGCCCGAGCGGTTGCCGATGAGATCGGGGCCGACCGTACCGGCATCCGCATTTCTCCTGGGTTCCCGCTCGGGGGACTCGACGAAGGTGGGGCCGAGGCCGTGCGCGCCCAATACGGCTACCTCGTCGGCGAGCTCGCACAGTTGGGCCTCGCCTACCTGCACGTGCACCACCTGGGCGACGATGAACTCCTGGCCTCGTTCCGCCGGGTGTGGCCGAGCGCGGTGCTCGTCGTCCGCTACGGGCGCGAGCGCGAGGGGATCGCTACCGATATCGACAGGGGACTGGCCGATATCGCCCCGCTGGGCCGGTTCGCGCTGGCGAATCCGGACATCGTGGAGCGTCTGCGCACGGGTGCGCCACTGAATGACCTCGACCCGTCGACCCTCTACACCGGTGGCGCACACGGCTACATCGACTACCCGACGCTGACCCGGGCTGAGATGTGACTACGGTGGCCCGGCGAAACGTCGCCCGGCCGGGCCGTTTCAGTCGGAGTGTGCCCCCAGCCGGGGTCGTTTCAGCCAACCATGCTGAGGTCGGCCAACAGGTGGTAGGGGGAGCCCGAGACCAAATCGGGGAAGCGCTTGCGCAGCCGGCTGATCTCCGCGCGCACGGTCACCGGCGTCACGGTGCCGCCCCACACCTGCTCGGACAGGGCCTCGGCCTTCAAGGGCACGGTGGAATCCCGTAGGGCGCGCAACAGTTCCGCGTGCCGGGGACAGACCGACTGGGTGATGGCCTCGCCGGCGGCCGTCACCGTCAGGGCGCCCGCGGAGAAGTCCAGAGCGTACTCGGCGGTCGGCTGCCCGTGCTCCAGCGGGACGACCAGAACCCCGGCGCCGCTGCGGTGGACCTCGACTGCCCCCAGGCCGCGCAGCACGGTCCGCCCCGTTACCAGGCCCACGCCCAGGTTCAACTGTTCACCGACCTCGACACCGGAGGAATCGGCGACCCAGCCGCACGGATCGCACAGCACCCATCGTCCGGACCCCGCGGCGCCGCCGGCGCTCATGGAGCCGCCCGCGCCCAAACCCGACAGCGGGGTGAAACCGCCACGGCGCGGGCCCGCCGCCCGCAGCTTGGCCAGCCTGCGGTGGTGGGCGTCGCGCAACATGAACTCGATCTGCCCGGTCAGCGCCTGCACCATCCCCAGGATCGCCGGATGGGCGGTGGCCACGGGTCCGGACACATCGATGATGGCCAGGATCTGCCCTGTCGCGGGATCGCGCACGGGCGCTGCGGAGCAGCTCCATCCATGGTGACTGGAACACCAGTGCTCCGGGCCCAGGATCTGCACCGGCCCGCCCATCAGCGCCGCCACCCCGATCGCATTGGTGCCCACGGACTGCTCCGCCCAATCCGCGCCCTCGACGAAACCCAGGGAATCGGCGCTGCCCAGGGCCGGTCTGTCCCCGATCCGGTGGATGATCCGGGAATCCGGAGTGGACACCACGCCGATCAGCCGCGAATCGGACAGAGCCGGTGCCAGCGCCGCGTCCACCTGGGCCAGTACCGTGGCCGAGGCGTCCCCATAGCTGGTCAGTAGCCTCGCCCTGTCCTGGGCGACGCGGGACTCGTCGATCCTGGGGTCGCGGTGGTCGACCGGCACCCCGCCGCGCAGCATCCGCTTCCACGACCTGTCGATCACCGGACGGGGTTTGGCCGGGGGCCTGCCGCCGCAGCGGATCGCCTGGTGGACCTCGGCCAGCACACGGGCGTACTCGCTGGGGTCCTCGTCGAAGGGTAGTGCGTACTCGGGTTGTGGCGTCTGCCTCATCGCTGTGCCTTCCGCGCCTGGCGGTATCGGATCGGAAACGAACCCGGGCGGTCGGTGCGGGCCCCGCCGCGGCCTCGTCCTCCCGTCGTCCTCCACATGTGAATCCGTATGTGATGTCTACCTTATGTAGAGGACGATAACAGCGTTGCAATGCGTTGCAAAGGCCCTCTTCCCCAGTGAACACGGGAATCTCAGCACACGAAACATTCTGTTGCTGGTGCTGTGTCAGTGCTCACGCGTACGGTGATCCCAACCCTTGACCACACGAGGAAGTGAGGGACCGAAATGACCGATCTCAGCCGCGAGCAGCTGCTGGGCGCGTACGACAAGATGTCGAAGATCCGCGCCTTCGAGGACCGGCTCCACAAGGAGAACACAACCGGCGACATCCCCGGCTTCATCCACCTGTACGCGGGTGAAGAGGCCATCGCAACCGGCATCTGCGAACACCTGACGCCGGCGGACAAGATCGCCTCCACCCACCGCGGACACGGACACTGTATCGCCAAGGGCAGTGACGTCCGCTCGATGATGTTCGAGATCTTCGGCCGCGCCGACGGCCTGTGCCACGGCAAGGGCGGGTCCATGCACATCGCGGACCTGTCCGTGGGCATGCTCGGTGCCAACGGCATCGTGGGCGGTGGCCCGCCCCTGACCATCGGCGCGGCCCTGACCGCGAAGTACCGCGGTGAGGGAAACGTCGCGGTGTCCTTCACCGGCGACGGCGGCTCCAACCAGGGCACCACCTTCGAGGCCATGAACATGGCGGTGGCACTGCAGCTGCCCATCGTGTTCGTCTTCGAGAACAACGGCATCGGCGAGGCCACCGGCGCGGACTTCTCGATCGGCGCCAAGTCGATCGCCGCCCGTGCGGAGGGCTTCGGCCTGCCGGTGCTCAGCGTCGACGGTTCGGACTTCTTCGATATGTACGCCGCCGCGGGCGAAGCCGTGGGCCGGGCCCGCGCCGGTGGCGGCCCGTCGGCCATCGAGGCATCGGCCATCCGCTTCTACGGACACTTCGAGGGCGACCCCGGCCTGATCCGCACCCAGGAGCAGCTGGCCGCGCAGAAGGCGTCGAAGGATCCGCTGCAGATCTTCCGCGACAAGGCCGCGGGCACCGTGGACGCGGCTGAACTCGATGAGATCGACGCGTCCAACATCGACCTGGTCGACCAGGCGGTGGCGGATGCCAGGGCGGCTGCCGAACCGGACCCGTCCGAAGTCGACACCGACGTCTACCTGTCCTACTGAGTCCCCAACCCGGCAATCCAAACCACAGCGAAGTGAGTGAAAAATGACTGCAATGAGCTTCCGCGAGGCGATCCGGGCCGCAATGGCCGATGCGATGCGCGAAGACAA
This sequence comes from Brevibacterium sp. 91QC2O2, assembly GCF_024580695.1. Classification (NCBI taxonomy): domain Bacteria; kingdom Bacillati; phylum Actinomycetota; class Actinomycetes; order Micrococcales; family Brevibacteriaceae; genus Brevibacterium; species Brevibacterium sp. 91QC2O2. Next base: position 7,764 of record NZ_JANIJY010000036.1, read on the forward strand.
GGACGTCGTGTTGATGGGCGAGGACCTGCGTGGCGGCAAGGGCGGGTCGAACCCCGACCCCACCGTCGAGGCCTTCGGCGGTGTGTTCGGCGTGACCCAGGGCCTGTGGACGGAGTTCGGCGATGACCGCGTCATCGACTGCCCGATCACGGAGTCGGCGATCATCGGCATGGCGGCGGGTTCGGCCGTCACCGGTCTGCGCCCGGTGGCCGAACTGATGTTCATGGACTTCTTCGGTGTCTGCTACGACGAGATCTGGAACCAGGCATCGAAGTTCCGCTACATGTTCGGCGGCAAGGCGACCACCCCCATGGTGATGCGCGGCATCATCGGCGCGGGCGTGGGTGCGGCCGCCCAGCATTCGGCCTCGCCCTACCACCTGTTCACCTCCACGGCCGGCATGAAGGTCGTCGTTCCGTCCAACGCCTACGATGCCCGCGGCCTGCTGCTGGAGAGCATCCGCGATGACGACCCCGTCATCTTCTGCGAGCACAAGGCCATGTACGACATGAAGACCGAGGTGCCCGACGAGTCCTACACGATCCCGCTGGGCGTGGCCGCCTACCCGCGGCGCGGCACAGACGTGACCGTCGTGGCCCTGGCCAACTGCGTGAACTTCGCCAACGGCGTGGCCGACAAACTGGCCGCCGAGGGCATCAGCGTCGAGGTCGTCGACCCGCGGACCACCAGCCCGCTGGACGAGGACGGGATCCTGGAATCCGTCGCCGCCACCGGCCGCCTGGTCGTCGTCGACGAATCCGCGGCCCGCTGCGGCTTCGCCCACGACATCGCAGCGCTCGCCGCATCCAAGGCCTTCGATTCGCTCAAGGCCCCGGTCCAGCTGGTCACCCCGCCGCATTCCCCCGTGCCCTTCGCGCATTCCCTGGAGCAGGAGTGGATCCCGGGACCGGCGAAGATCGAAGCCGCAATCCGCGCCGTTGTGGAGGCCTGATATGTCCATCCACGCACTGGAAGTCCCGAAATGGGGCATGACGATGGAGGAGGGAACCCTCACCGAATGGCTGGTCGACGCCGGCCAGGAGGTCACCGAGGGAACCCCCATCGCAACCCTGGAATCCAGCAAGATCTCCGGTGAGCTCGAGGCCCCGGGCGACGGCGTCTTGGCCCGCCAGGTGATGGAGCTCGGCTCGACCCTGCCGGTGGGCTCCCTGGTCGCGGTGGTGGCTCCGGCCGGCACCCCGGACAGTGAGATCGACGAGGCCATCGCCGGCTACGCCGCTCCCGCCGTAGCCGAGGCCCCAGCCGCATCGGCCGCACCCGCGGCTACCCCGGCAGCGGCGCCCGCTGCCGCACCGGTGGCCTCGGCCCCTGCGGCTCCGGCCGCAGCACCCGCGGCGCCCAAGCCAGGAGCGGTCACCGTCCCGGCGGCACTCAAGGGCACCTTCGATCCGAACGCGCCGGCCACCCCGCACGCAGCGGACCTGGCCGAAAAGCACGGCATCGACCTGTCCAAGGTCGAGGCCACCGGCCGCGGCGGCCGGGTCACGGTCACGGACCTGCAGGACGCCGTCACCGCAGCCGGTGGGTCGCTGCCCTTCGGCAACGACCTGCCGCGGACCGGACAGGTCGCAGCCAAGCGCGATGACAGCGCAGTCGCGGCGACCCCACGAGCGCGCGACCGCGCCGCCGAACTGGGCGTCAACCTGCTCGACGCCCGGCCCACCGGCAAGCACGGACGCGTCACGGTCTACGACGTGGAGGCCGCCGACTGGCACCTCCACGGCACGGGATCGGCAGCAGCCCAGGCCTCGGCCGCGGCTGCCGGCACTGCGGCTCCGGTCGCCGATGCCGGGAACCCCGCCACGGAGGTTCCGATGTCGGCGATGCGCAAGGTCATCGCGACGCGTCTGAAGGAGTCCTACTTGGATTCCCCGGCGTTCCGCGTGAGCATCGATGCGAACATCGACAAGCTGTTGGCGCTGCGCAAGGAGATCAACGACTCGCGACTGGACGTGCGGGTCTCGGTCAACGACCTGGTCGTCGCCGCTGTGGCCAAGGCCCTGGTCGCGGTGCCGGAGGTCAACGTGCAGTACGATTCGGCCGCCCAGGTGATCCGGCAGTTCGCGCATGCGGACGTGGCCGTTGCCGTGGCGACCGACGAGGGGCTCATCACCCCGATCGTCACGCATGCTGACACCCGGTCGATCACGGACATCTCAGCGGTCACCGGCGACCTGGCGACCCGCGCCAAGGCCGGGACTCTCAAGCCCGACGAGTTCCAGGGCGGGACGTTCACGATCAGCAATCTGGGCATGTTCGGGGTGTCGTCCTTCGACGCCATCATCAACCCGCCCTCGGCTGCGATCCTGGCCGTGGCCGCCGGCGCCAAGCGCTTCGTGCCCGACGCCCAGGGCGCTCCGGTGGCCGCGACGATCCTGCCGCTGACCCTGACGAGCGACCACCGCGTCATCGACGGGGCCCTGGCCGCGAGGTTCATGGCGCAGTTGCGCACGATCCTCGAAACGCCCGCGCTGATCTTCGCCTGAAGGGGGAATCATGACTGAGATTCATCCCGACGACCGCTATGACGTCATCGTCATCGGCGCCGGTCCCGGCGGCTATGTGGCCGCCGGGCGGGCCGGCCGCCTGGGCCTGAAAACGGCCCTGGTGGAGAAGGCGGAACTGGGTGGCATCTGCCTGAACTGGGGTTGCATCCCCACCAAGGCACTGCTGCACGGCGCCGAGGTCGCCCGCACCATCCGTTCGGCCGCCCAGTTCGGCGTCCTGACGGATGCCGCACCGGCGATCGACGTGGCCAAGCTCGTCGCCCATTCGCGTTCCACCTCCGGGCAGTTGACCAGTGGGGTGGGTGCGCTGATGGGCGCGGCCGGAGTCACGGTGATTGCGGGCGAGGCGACGATCGCGGACAAGGGCCAGGTCAGCGTCACGCTGAACCCCGGTGCCGACGGCGCCGCGGTGGGCGGGGGCAAGCCCCGTCTGCTGGGCGCCGACCACATCATCGTGGCCACCGGTGCGGGTCCCCGCGGCCTGCCTGGCATCGAACCGGACGGACAGACCATCTGGACGTACCGGCAGGCCCTGGTGCCCGACCACGTGCCCGAGTCCCTGGTCGTCATCGGCTCCGGTGCGATCGGCAGCGAGTTCGCGTCCCTGTATGCGGACCTGGGATCGCAGGTGACGCTGTTGGAGGCCCTGCCTCATGTGCTGCCGGGCGAGTCCGCTGAGGCTTCCGATGTGGTGGCCAAGAACTTCCGGTCCCGCGGCATCACCGCGGCTGCCGGGGTGCGCGTGGGCTCCGTCGAGGTGGCGGACGTGGCCGCGGACGGGACGACCAGCGCGGTCGTGCACTATACGGACGCGGCCGGCACCGAACAACAGGTGTCGGCTGAGAAGGTCCTGCTGGCCGTGGGCGTTGCGCCCAACAGCGCGGGCCTGGGCCTGGAGCCCTTCGGCATCGTCGATGGGCGTGGGTTCATCGAAACCGATGAGTACTGCCGGACCAAGGTCTGGGGACTCTACGCGATCGGTGACGTTTCCGGCGGTCCGATGCTGGCCCACAAGGCCAGCGCCGAGGCCCTGCGCTGCGTCGACGCCCTGGCCGGTTTCGACCGGGAACCGGTGGACGCCGACTGGCGCTCCTGGGTCCCGCGCTGCACCTACACCACGCCGGAGGTCGCCAGCATCGGCCTGTCGCGTGAGCAGGCCGGCGCAGCAGGCCATCCGGTGGTGGCGCGTCCGGTGCGCCTGGCGGAGAACGGCAGGGCATTGGGCACGGGCCAGACCGAGGGCTTCGGCGAAGTCCTCATCGACGGCGACACCCATGAGATCCTGGGCGCGACCCTGGTGGGGGAGGGGATGACGGAGCTGATCGGCATGCTGGCCGTGTCCCACGCCGGAGACATGTCCGCCGACGCCTTCGTCCGCGCGATCCTGCCGCATCCCTCGAAGTCCGAGGTCGTGCACGAGTCGCTCATGGCGGCCCTGGGCCGCCCGGTCAACACGCTCTAGGCGGTTGAATGGCAGGCGATTTGGTCTGAGAATCCGCAGGGGTTCCAGACTGAATCGCCTGCTCTGCGTGGCGCGGCAGTGGCGCGGGACAGCCGGCGGTGTGCTCGTGTGGGCGCTGCGCGGGGCCTCGGCTCCGTGCACTAATCTTGATGATCATGAGCGAAACCGACAACTGGCAGAGGGCCGAAGCCGGCCTGCGCACGCCCCCGCAGGACCTGGAGGCCGAGGCGAGCGTGCTGGGCGGCATGATGCTGTCGAAGGACGCGATCGCCGATGTTGTCGAGAACCTGCACGCCGACGACTTCTACAAGCCGGCGCACGAGACGATCTACGACGTCGTCATGGACCTCTATGCGCGCGGCGAACCGGCCGATGCCGTCACGGTGGCCAATGCGCTGTCGAAGACCGGCGACCTGGCGCGGATCGGCGGTGCGGCCTATCTGCACACGCTGATCTCCTCGGTGCCGACCGCGGCGAACGCGGGCTTCTACGCGAACATCGTGCGCGAACAGGCGGTGCTGCGCCGCCTGGTGGAGGCCGGCACCCGGATCGTGCAGATGGGCTACGACGCCGAGGGCGACACCGACGACCTGGTCAACCGCGCGCAGTCGGAGATCTACCAGGTCACGGAGCGTTCAACCGCAGAGGACTACATCCGCCTGTCCGAGGTCCTGGGGCCCACGGTCGAGGAGATCGAACGCGCCGGCGACCACGACGGGGAGACCTCGGGCGTGCCCACGGGCTTCACCGAATTCGACGAGCTGACCAACGGCCTGCACCCCGGCCAGATGATCGTCATCGCCGCCCGCCCCGGCGTCGGCAAGTCGACCCTGGCACTGGACATGGTGCGCTCGGCGGCGATCGCCCACGGCCAGGCCACCGTCATCTTCAGCTTGGAGATGGGGCGCCTGGAACTGACCATGCGCCTGCTCTCGGCCGAATCCGGCATTCCGCTGCAGTCGCTGCGGCGCGGCAACCTCGACGATGAGCGGGGTGGTTGGACGAAACTGGCCGACACCATGGGCCGGATCAACGATGCGCCGCTGTTCATCGACGATTCGCCGAATATGGCCCTGGCGGAGATCCGCGCGAAGTGCCGCCGGCTCAAACAGCAGCATGATCTGAAGATGGTGGTCATCGACTACCTGCAGCTGATGTCATCGGGTAAGCGGGTGGAGTCGCGCCAGCAGGAGGTCTCGGAGTTCTCCCGTTCGCTCAAGCTGCTGGCCAAGGAGCTCGAGGTCCCCGTCATCGCGCTCTCGCAGCTCAACCGTTCCTCCGAACAGCGCACGGACAAGCGGCCCATGGTCTCCGACCTGCGCGAATCCGGTTCGATCGAGCAGGACGCCGATATGGTCCTGCTGATCCACCGTGAGGACATGTACGATCCGGAGTCCCCGCACGCCGGCGAGGCCATCATCATGGTGGCAAAGCACCGTAACGGTCCGACCGGGGACATCACGGTGGCCTTCCAGGGCTCCCGCAGCCGGTTCGCGAACATGCCCAGCTGAGGCCTCGGCCCACGAGTGGAGAGCAGCGGCGGGAGCGTGTGCGCCGATGCCACTACGCGGGGTAGAATCGCAGCAGAATCAATATATCCACCCACTCCCATGGAATGGAGCCCCAGTATGTACGCACTGATCGCGTTCATCGTCGCCATCATCGCGGCAGGCCTGCTCGTCGTCGTCGCAGGCGCGGTAGTGTTCGCCATCGCCTGGATCTTCGAGGGTCTGCGCCGCGTGTTCTTCAACCACGGTAACCACCCCGTGCACTACGCCGATCCGCTGGAGGCCCGCAGCCACTGAGGTGAGCGCGCCGGATGCGCCGCTGACCCAGGTCAGCCGGGGCGCCCGCACAGCCGAAGCACAGACAATGCCCGGTCCCGTCAAAGGACCGGGCATTGTCGTCTGCGGACCTCGGCCCCGGCGTCCAGCGGGACGGCTAGCGGGGCTCCCCGCCCAGTTCGCCTCGGAGCCGGCCGATCACCAGGTTGAGCAGGCTGCCGACGATCACGCCGACGGCCAGGTTGTGCGTGGCCAGCACCAGGATCACGGTGACCACCATGACCGCGGTCTCACGCTTGCGGGCGCGTTTGAGGGTCGAGGGGCGGATCGAGCGCCAATCGAAGGTGCCGACGGAGACCATCACCATGACCGCCACCAGCGCGGCCATCGGGATGCGGCCCACGACATCGCCCAACACCACCACCAGGATCAGCAGGAAGACACCGGCCAGGAAGGTCGAGATCCGGGTCCTGGCGTGCGAGGACTTCACGTTGATCATCGTCTGCCCGATCATGGCGCATCCGCCCATGCCGCCGGCGAAGCCAGAGAGGATGTTCGCGATGCCCTGGCCGCAGGACTCCCTGGTCTTGTTCGAGCCGGTATGGGTGATCTCGTCGACCAGGGTCGCGGTCATCAGCGACTCCATCAGCCCCACCAGGGCCATCGCCAGTGCGTAGGGCCCGATGATCCGCAGGGTCTCGAAGTTCAGCGGCACATCGGGGATGAACAGGGTCGGCAGGCTGCGCGGCAGCTCGCCCATATCGCCCACGGTGGGCACCTGGAACGCGAACACCAGGGTCACGGCCGTGACGATGACGATCGACACCAGGGGAGCGGGCACCGCCTTGGTGATCTTGGGGAAGAACACGATGACGAGGATGCCGAGGACGGTCAGGGGATAGACGGCCCACGGCACGCCGATCAGATTGGGCAGCTGGGCGGTGAAGAGCATGATGCCCAGGGCGTTGACGAAGCCTGTCATCACCGAGCGTGGCACGAAGCGCATGAGCTTGGCGACCCCGCAGGCGCCCAGAACGATCTGCAGGACGCCGGCCAGCAGCACCGTCGCGATCAGGTAGTCCAGGCCGTGCTCGCGCATCACCGGTGCGATCACCAGGGCCACGGCACCCGTGGCCGCGGATATCATCGCGGGCCGTCCGCCCACGAAGGCGATCGCCACGGCCATCACGCAGGCGGAGAACAGTCCGACCTTCGGGTCGACGCCGGCGATGATGGAGAAAGAAATGGCCTCGGGGATGAGTGCGAGTCCCACGACCAGCCCGGCCAGAACCTCACGAGTCAATAACTTCGGATTACGAAGCGCCCCGAGTACCGAGGTCGCCTGTGCGGGAGTGGTCATAGGTGGAACTCTATCGGGCACCCGTCTCACCCCGGAGTTCCACTACTTGACGAACTGTCGAAAATCCAGCGAATTCGGCCAAGAATCAACATTTCGCTAAGTAGTGGAACTCCTAGTAGTGGAACTCCTATCAGGAAGCGGGGATAGCCTCGGCCCCATGAACCCGAGCCTCCGCTACCTGCGGCTCATGGCCTTCGCCGTCCGCCTGATGACGACTCTCCTCTGGTGCGACCTGGTGCTGCCGCGCCTGGGCCTGGGGCGCCTGTCCGCTCGCGGCAGGCTGCGCCGGATGAGTGCTGCGGCCCGCCGCTTCCACCGCCTGGCCGCCGCCCACGGAGGTCTGCTGATCAAGCTGGGGCAGTTCCTCTCCACCCGGCTCGACATGCTGCCGGCCCAGGTCACCGGTGAGCTGTCCAGCCTGCAGGACGAAGCGCCCGCAGTGTCCGCCGAGCGGATCGCAGCCGTCATCGAGGCCGAACTGGGCGCCCCGCCGGCCATCGCGTTCGCCGCTTTCGATGCGCGCCCGCTGGCCGCGGCCTCGCTGGGGCAGGCCCACCGCGCCGTGCTGCATCCCGGGCCGGCGGCGGCATACGGGATGTCGCAGGTGGTGGTCAAGGTCCAGCGGCCGGGCATCGAGCGCATCGTCGAGGTCGACCTGGCGGTTCTGCGCCGCGTCGCAGGTATCGTCGGACGCCTGCCCACCGTCTCCGCCCGGGTGGACCTGCCGGCCCTGATCGCGGAGTTCGCCACGACCAGCCGGCAGGAGATCGACTACCGGCAGGAGGCCTCGGCCGCCCGCCGTTTCCGCACGGCCTTCCGCGCCGACGCGCGGGTGAAGACGCCGCGGATCGCCCAGTCCCTGTGCACCGGCCGGGTCCTGACCCTCGAGGACGTCACCGCGATCAAGATCAACGACGTGGCCGCACTGCGTCGCGCCGGGATCGACCCGCACGCGGTCGCCGATGCCTTCGCCGCGGTCATGCTCGACCAGTTCTTCGTCCACCGGTTCTTCCACGCCGACCCGCACCCGGGCAACGTTTTCGTCACCCCGACCGCAGACGGGACGGTGGGCGGCGAAGCCGGTGGAACCGGTGGCGCGGGCGGGGGAACCGGCGGCCTCGGCGCGCCGGACCCCGGGTTCGCCCTGACCTTCATCGACTTCGGCATGATGGGCGAGGTCTCCGAGGCCCTGCGCGCCACCGTGCGGGACTTTGCCATCGCGCTCGCAGGCGAGCGGCCGGGCGAACTGGTCGACAGCCTGGACCGGTTGGGGGTCCTGCTGCCGAGTGCCGATAAGCGGCTGATCGAGCGGGCGCTCGCGGAGCTGTTCGAACGCTTCGGCGGCCTGAGCATCGCGCAGTTGCAGCGGAAGGACCAGCGCGAGTTCGCCGAATTCTTCTCCGAGTTCGGCGATCTGCTGCGTGATCTGCCCTTCCAACTGCCGGAGGACTTCCTGCTGATCTTCCGCGCCGTCTCGATCGTCTCGGGACTGTGCAGTGAACTCGACCACGAGTTCAACATGTGGGATGCGGTGCGGCCCTACGGCCTGCGGTTGATGCGCGAGGAGGGTGGGAACTTCGCCCGGGACCAGGTGGACCGGGTCATCGCGGGAGTGCGGATGTTCGTCCGCCTGCCGGGCCGGATCGACGATCTGGTGAGCGTCATCTTGGCCGGCGACCTGGCGGTGCAGACCCCGGGCGTGGATCGGGAACTGCGCGGGCTGGAGCGTGTGGCCCGCCGCGCAGTGGCCGGGATCGTCTTCGCCGGTCTGTTCATCGGCGGAGCCGTGCTCTTCGGGACCGCCGCCGTGGGTGCCGGCGCGCGCGTCGTCGGGGTGGTCTGCATGTCCGGCTCGCTGGTTCCCCTGGCCTATGCGCTGCTGGCGCGGGGCGGTCGGGATTAGGCTGGGGCCATGAGTGTGACTGGCGACAACATCCCCGAGTCCCCGGAACCCGAGTCCCCCAGGCCCGAATTCGCGCAGACCGAGTCCGCGGAGGCCGAGTCCTCCGACCCCTATGCGTCGGACCCCGTGTTCCCCGAGCCCTGGGCGCCGGTGCCCGCGGCAGCACAGGATCCATCCAACGACTCGGATCCATCCAACGGCCCGGAGCCGGCCTCGGGCCCGGTCAACGGTCTGGCCCCGGCCACAGGCTCGGAGCCGGTTGGGCGCGCTGCCCTGCGCCGGGCCAGGGGCGGTCGACCCCGGCGAAGGGTTCCCCGGGCGCTGTGGATCTTGGGCGGCGCTGTCGTCGTCGTGGCCCTGGCCGCCGGCGGTGGGATCGCGGTGGTGGGCAGCTCGTTCAATCCGACACATGTAGCCAAGGAGTTCGCCGCCGAAGCTCAGGACGGTTCCTTCGACCAGTCCCTGTTCGCCACAGATGGCCAGGCCGATGCCGCCTCGGCGGTCTTCGCGGACCTGCGCCCGGGCCTGCGCGCACAAGATGTCCGCGTGGTGAAGGTCCAGCGCTCCGGCGACCGGGCGACGGCCCTGCTCTCCTGGACCTGGACGAGCGCGGAGGGAACATCCGGCGCCGCGGACGCGGCCTCGGGCGACTCCGCAGCCGGTGCGCTCCCTGGCACCCGAGCGGCGCTCGCCCAAGGTGCAGCCGCCCGGGCAGCGGGTGCCGGGTCGAGCGGGACCTCGGCAAAGGGCACCTGGACCTACTCCACCGACCTGGGGCTGGTGCGCCGGGGCGGCCGGTGGAAGGCCTCTCCCGCGCCGAGCGCCCTGTATCCCGCCTTGGGCAAGGACACCGTGCTCAGCGCCCGGGCGCAGCCGGCGACGCGCGGACAGATCTTCGGAGCCGATGACAAGCCACTGACGAAGGACGCCGAGGTCGTGGAAGTGGGTGTGCAGCCCTCGCGCGTCGAGGACGTGAAGTCGCTGACGGAGACTCTGGGCAAAGAGCTCGACATCGATGGGCCGGCTCTGCGTAAGCGGATCGAGGATGCGGACAAGGCCGGTCGCGGCGATCAGTTCCTGTCGGTGATCACGCTGCGTCGCGGTGACTACAACCGGGTCTCGACGACCATCCGGCCGCTGCCGGGGACGCTGTTTCGGACCTCGACCCGGTCGCTGAGCGTGGAGAAGGATTTGGCAGGGCCGGTGCTGGGCCGGGTCGGCCAGGCCAGTGCCGAGCAGATCGAGAAATCCGGCGGTGCGCTGCGGGCCGGCGATGAGGCCGGCCTGAGCGGGATGCAACGGACCTTCGACGGGCAGCTGCGGGGCCGGCCGGGCTACACGGTCACGGTCAGGCCCGCCAAGGACGCCGAGGCCTCGGCCCTGAGCGGAGACGAGCCCGCAGTGCGGCTGAGCCAGGGTGGCGGGACCAGTGCGGTCGGCACGACGGTGGGAACCCTGGGCGGGGCCGATGGCGGGGACGTGCACACGACCCTGGATCTGCGGGTGCAGAACCCGGCGGATGCCGCCGCGGCGCGCGCCGCGAAGAAGACGGGCAAGGCGGTGGCCATCGTCGCGTTGGACACGCGCAGCGGGCACGTGGTTGCCGCGGCGAACGCCGTGCCGACGGCGGCCCAGGCGCAGAAAGCCGCAGGGAAGTCCGGGGCGAAGGCCGCCGACGGTAGGGCGGATGACAAGTCCGGCGAGCAGACGGCCGAGGCCCCTGCAGCCTACGACCGGGCGCTGACCGGCCGGTACGCGCCGGGTTCGGTGTTCAAGATCGTCACCACGGGCGCGCTGCTGGGCGGCGGGACGAACCCGGACGACGCGATCGCCTGCCCCGATACGACGACAGTCGAGGGCAAGACCTTCAAGAACTCCGACGGCCACGTGCAGGGCAAAGCGACCCTGGCCGAGGACTTCGCCCAGTCCTGCAACACCGCCTTCATCGCCTCGGCGGGGAAGATTCCGGGCGACGGTCTGGCGCAGGTCGCGAAGTCAACCGGGATGACCGATCCGCAGATCGGCGTACCGTCCTTCGGCGCTGCCGTGCCAACCGGTGACGATGCGGTCGAACACGCGGCCTCGATGATCGGGCAGGGCAAGGTTCTGGCCAGCCCCTTGGGAGTGGCGACCCTGGCCGCGGCGATCAAGCGCGGCGAGTCCGTGGCTCCGCAGTTGGTCCTGGGAGCCGCGGGGGAGTCCTCCGGGGCCACCGGTTCGGAATCCGCGGGGTCTTCGGATGCGGCCGGCGCGGATGCAAACGCATCCGGTCCGCTGCGTGGGGCCGATGGCAAGGAGCTTTCGGCCGGGCAGATCAAGCAGTTGCGCGAGATGATGCGCGGGGTCGTCACCACGGGCACCGGAACGAAGCTGAAGAATGTGCCGGGCGGCAAGGTCTACGGCAAGACGGGCACTGCCGAATACGGTGATGAGAATCCGCCGCGCACGCACTCCTGGTTCGCCGGCTTCCAAGGCGATCTGGCCTTCTCCGTCCTGGTGGAGGACGGTGGCTTCGGTGCCGCGGCCGCGGCACCGGCCGCCGCCGACTTCCTGCGTGGGGTGGACGGCGAATAGGCGAGCAGGGGAGTGTGAGCAGCGTCATGCTCAGCCGGTTTGCGGCCGGGTTGCGGGTCGTGTAATGTTTTCTCTTGTCGCCAGGACAGCCCAGCGGGTTCGCGGGGCCGGAAATCCCGGCGGCAGTCAACATAATCGAGCATCCCTTCGCGGTGACTCCTCTTGT
>NZ_JANIJY010000037.1:0-17986 GCF_024580695.1 Brevibacterium sp. 91QC2O2
CGATCGTCGAGACTAGTGTGACGATCGCCGGGCACACGATCGCCGCGGCCGACCCCATCACCGAGGCTGCCGCCTATATCCGCGACGCCGTCACCCCGCCAGGGTAACTAACGTTGTGGAAGTCAGGGCATGCGCGGCAAGCGCCTCATGTGGCAACGGTTTGGCTGCGCGACGCAGCCGTTCGATCATCTGTGGCGATGCCCGTCGGCTCCCCGACTCATAGGCCGCAATGTTCGGCTGTGCGACGCCCGAGCGCGTTGCCAACTCCGCCTGACTCAGACCGGCGGATTCCCTGATCTCACGAACCACGGTGCTCATTCGTCCATGATATCGCGTGATATAGGTCCCCCGCGAGGACTCCCAATCGCTAGAACCGGAACTCACTCGCGCTACGTCGCTGATGGACATGATGCAGTCCGCCGACGTGGACCCCGTGATTCTATAAGGGCTCATTGCAGATAGGACGAATGTCAGCCGCCGAGGAGCGCTTCGAAACTCAGTGTCAGACGTGGAAACGGAACCCCACCACATCACCGGTTACTTCTCCTCCCGACAACGCCATGTGCAGTAACGGATACGGAAGACCCTGCTGGTCCGCCTCGCTTCGACCAACGACCACGAACCCGTGCCGACGGTAGAACTCGGAGGCCTGCGTGTTCTGCTCGTTGACGTCAACGGTTGTCACACCGTTTCTGGCGACGACGGCCTCCAACAATGCAGAACCGATCCCGCTGGCTCGCTGACAGGCGTCAACAAAGAGCATCTCCAGTCGGCGCTCTCCGACACCTGCGAACCCCGAGACCACACCGCCACGCTCTGCCACGTACACGTCGACTTCTGGCAGGTAGTCCGACTCAAGTTGCGACTGAATCTGGTCACGATGCACCGGAGCCAAGAAGTCGTGCGTCGCATCTACAGCGCTCCGCCAGATCTCGACAAGCCTGGGATACTCCCTCGCGCCGTTCACCGGCCGAATACAGACTGCAGAATCACGGCTGCGCAAACTCACTTCTTTCCTCCTCCAGAGGGGTATTCCGCTATACGTTAAACCGGAACTCCACCGAGTTCCGACACGGAGCAACCTCTACAACGCGATTAATGCTCCCTACCATCAAGGGGATCAGTTTCTAACTCTCCCGCTTCGAACCCAATACTCCAAGGTAAATACGGACCCATACCAAAAAATGTCCATCCGACTCCATTGCGCCACACCAACGTCAGAACCGTCGCACCCCGCGCCCCACAGCGCGTATCTCGATCATCGAGGAGACGAACGTATGCTATGCGAGGCGTCGGATACCAGACGTGCAGCGCTAGGTTAGCAGTTCTAAGTATTTTTCGAATTTCTAACAACTCGTCTTCGGGTGTCTCGTTCCACCCAACTGCTTGGTCAACCAAATACTCGTGAAATTGTTGATCAGCAATACTCTCATCGTTCGCAACTGTAGTAAACGCAAAGACAATTGCAAGTGGATTATATGGATTCTCGACAGGACCGGCCTGAGCCAGAGAAAATTCATCCTCGGCCTCTATCATCGCTGCTGCGATTGGCCCTTTCACTTTTTCTAGCTTTCCATCGAATTCCCGTCTCCACCGACCACCTTCGTGATCGCTGAAAACCACCTCCGCTACGAGCCCTCGGAAAGCATCGTGAGCAAATTCACCAAAACCCAGCATCCCCATAGTCACGTCGTAGACAAATTCTCGCTTCGGTGGAAGGACCGGAATCACTCTCGGTGCGGATAGTGGTCCGAGTCGAATCACACCGTCACCAGTCTCGATCCCGCAAGTAACTTCAGCTTTAAAAACTGGCTCATCAGATTCATTTGCGAGATGCAGATAGACTGATCGCTGATAGTAATCTCCATCAGCACTTGGACTATAGCTGTGTTCAAGCCAAGCAGATACCAAGGAGGCGACTTTCCTCCGTGCAAAAATACGCCGGCGTACAGAAATAACAATGGCGACCGTCGCTTGGCAGAGAGCAACGACCAGAGCCACGACAACAGCGCCAACCGTCCCGATCGTAGTCCAATAGTCATAATTGACTTGGTCCATTGTCCCTCTTCACTGCTTCTCAGCGACGAACCCACGAACCCAGGTCGTCAGTGGCGTAGCTGTCATACAAGTATGCGGCCTCGGCTACTCGAAGACACCATACATCTCACTTCGCTCAGCGAGAAGTTACACATTGAACCTAAACTCCACCACATTCCGACACAAATCAATCTCTGGCACTGTCGAGCTATTTGGCACTCGTCCCGAAGGCGTAGTCCCGCCTGATTCCAGCAGTTGCATGTCCCCAGCCGCTCGTCCGCACTCACGCCTGATGAGCGTCAAACCCTGACTCATCAGCTAATCTCTCGGCAACCGACCAAATAAGCGGATCCCCCGTTTGCACAACCTCAAAGAGAAGACAGCCGGCCTCTGCCCGAGTGAGTTCAATATGTCGGGGCTGGTAACGGCAGACGGTCTCCACCTCTGCGTCGTCCGCACACCGGAGGAGACCCGCCAACTCGTTCACGCTCACGCAACCTTCAGTGGGGTAATCTCTGCGATCTGGCCGGCGGCTCGGTCCTCGGCAATTTCCAGATCATAACGAGTCTGCAGATTCAGCCAGAACTGGGGGTCCGTACCAAAGTAGCGCCCCAGCCGAAGTGCAGTGTCAGCGGTTATTGCACGCTTGCCGTGGACGATCTCATTGATTCGACGGGGAGGTACTCCAATGGACACGGCCAGCTTGTGCTGTGTGATCCCGAATCCTCCGATGAAGTCCTCCATCAAGACCTCACCAGGATGGATCGGTGGGTAGAGCTTCTCGGACATCATGCCTCCTCAGTGGTAATCCTCGATCTTCACGTCTTCTGGCCCAGCATCCGTCCAACGGAAGCAGATCCTCCACTGGTCATTGACCCGGACGCTGTACTGTCCCCGCCGGTCGCCCTTCAACGCCTCAAGGCGGTTGCCGGGCGGGACACGCAGAACTTGTAACGTCGTTGCCGCATCCAGAAGATGCAGCTTCCTGTTCTCGGCTTTGTGGATTCGCGGATCAAGTCGCTTGACAGGTTTACGGAACCACACGCGCTCCGTATCCCGGTCGGCGAACGATCTGATCATGACGAAATGCCGCCACACCTAACGCGACACGTCAATAACGCTATACGTTAAACCGGAACTCGACCACGTTCCGTAGCCGAATAACCTTTGACGTAGATTGACTCCATGAGTGCTGAGCCTCGGCGGGTCGCCGTCTACCTGCGGATCTCTCAGTATCGCGAGAACCGTCGCCTGGGCATGGACCGCCACAGGGAGGACGCCGAGGCGCTCATCAAGGCTAGAGGATGGACTCCAGCAGGGGTCTACGAGGACAACGACATCTCCGGCAATGGAGTTCTCCGATGCCGCCATCGCCCCCGCCCTGCTGGGCGAGGACCTGACGGTGGGCCCCACACGACCCCGGCGGGCACGCGCCTGCCGGCCACGCGGTGGGCAATCGCGGCGGCGCCGGCCGGTGCCAGCGGCGGCTCGAACGGCCCGGACGGCTTCCGGGTCACCGGGCGGCGCCCGCCCCCGCCACCACGAGGTCGATGAGCCGGCGGAGCACCACATCGACGTCCTCGCCGTCGATCCGTCTCTGCCGGGAGCGGTTGAGCTCGGCCAGCACCCCGGCGACGATGAGGCGGGCGCCGGCCGCCGCAGCCGCACCGGGCTCGTCGCCAGCAGTGCCTGTCGCACCGTCCCGCGCCGCTCCGATCGCACCGGAAGCGTCGGCCCGGCCGTCCTGCAGGCGCGCGGCGATCTGCTCTTCGAGGCGATCGACGTGGTCGAGGACCCGCCGGCGATGCGGCATATCCGCACCGAAGAGGATCTCGCGGGCGACCCACGTCGTGGGCTCGGGCCAGCGGCGCATCGCGGCGACGAACGGCGAGATCAGCTCCGCGATCTGGGCCGCGGTCTCCCCCGCCGCCGGCGCGGAGCGCGGCGGGGCCGTGTTCGCCTGCTCGTGGGCGCCCCAGAGCGGCTCAGCGACCATCATGAGCAGCTCCGCCTTCGTGGCCGCGTACTGGAAGACGGTCCCCTGCGCCACATCCGCGACGCGCGCGACCTCGCTCATCGACGTGCGCTCGAACCCGCGCTCCTCGAACAGCGCCAGCGCCGCGGCGAGGATGCGGGCGCGCTTGTCCGCCTTCGCCCGCTCGCGCCTGCCCGGCGCCGCCGCTTGCCCGTGCCGCATGGAATCCTGAGTCCTCACACCGCGATTGTAGTCGACTCATTATTGAGTACACTCAATTACGAGGCCGGACGACCGCCGTCCGGCCTCGTCGGGAAGGACGGACCATGGAACACACGGCAGGCAACTACGAGGCATTCGCGCGCCCCCGCCCCGCGCGGCACGCCCAGGAGACGAAGGCGTACATCGTCGGCAGCGGGCTGGCCGGGCTCGCGGCGGCCGTCTTCCTCATCCGCGACGCCGGGGTCCCCGGCGCCAACGTCACGATCCTCGAGAAGGGCGAGACCTCCGGCGGTGCCCTCGACGGCCTCGACGTCCCAGAGAAGGGCTTCGTCATCCGCGGCGGCCGGGAGCTGGAGAACCACATGGAGTGCCTGTGGGACATGATGCGCTCCATCCCCTCCCTGGAGCTCGAGGACGCCTCCGTGCTCGACGAGTTCTACTGGCTCAACAAGGACGACCCCAACTACTCGCTGCGTCGCGCCACCGTGCGCCAGGGCGAGGACGCCGGCCACGAGGGCCGCTTCGACCTGCCGAAGCGGGCGCAGAAGGACCTGTTGAAGATCTTCCTCGCCGAGCGCTCCGAGATGGAGGGCAAGCGCATCGACGAGGTGATGGGCCGCGAGTTCCTCGACTCGCCGTTCTGGATGTACTGGCGGACGATGTTCGCCTTCGAGGAGTGGCACTCCGCGCTCGAGTTCAAGCTCTACCTCCACCGCTTCATCCACCACATCGGCGGGCTGCCCGACTTCACTGCGCTGAAGTTCACGAAGTACAACCAGTACGAGTCCTTCGTCCTGCCGCTCATGCACTACCTCACCGAGCACGGCGTCGTCTTCCGCTCCGGCACCGAGGTCCTCGATGTGGACTTCGCCCACCGCAACGGCGAGATCCGCGCCACCGCGATCCGCTGCCGCCGCGACGGCGCCGAGGAGACCATCGAGCTCGGCGAGCACGACCTCGCGCTCATGACGATCGGCTCGCTCGTGGACAACTCCGATGACGGCGACCACCACACGCCCGCAGCCCTCAACGAGGGCCCGGCCCCGGCCTGGGACCTGTGGAAGCGCATCGCGAGAAAGAACCCGGCGTTCGGGCGCCCGGAGGTCTTCTGCTCCTCGATCGAGGAGACGAAGTGGGAATCGGCCACCGTCACGACGCTCGATGAGCGCATCCCCGCCTACATCGAGCGCATCGCCCAGCGCGATCCGTTCAGCGGCCGCGTGGTCACCGGCGGCATCGTCACCGCCGAGGACTCCTCCTGGCTGCTGAGCTGGACGGTCAATCGCCAGCCGCACTTCAAAAAGCAGCCGAAGGATCAGATCGTCGTCTGGGTCTACGGTCTGTTCGTCGACGTCGACGGCGACTACGTGAAGAAGCCCCTGGCGCAGTGCACCGGCGAGGAGATCACCCAGGAGTGGCTCTACCACCTGGGCGTGCCCGTCGAGGAGATCCCCGAGCTCGCGGCGACCGGCGCCCGGTGCGTGCCGGTCATGATGCCCTACGTGACGAGCTTCTTCATGCCCCGCCGCGCGGGTGACCGGCCGCAGGTCGTGCCGGAGGGGGCGGCGAACTTCGCGTTCCTCGGGCAGTTCGCGGAGACCGGCCGCGACACGATCTTCACGACCGAGTACTCGGTGCGCACCGGCATGGAGGCCGTTTACGAACTCCTCGACGTGGAGCGCGGCGTGCCGGAGACCTGGGGTTCCACGTACGATGTGCGCGACCTGCTCGAGGCCTCGGCGCGCATGCGCGACGGCAAGAAGGTGGAGATGCCCGGCCCGGCCGCGCTGCGCGGCTACCTGCGCGGCAGGCTCGAGCACGGGGAGATCGGCCAGCTCCTCGAGGAGCACGGGCTCATCTGAGCCCCGCCCACCGCGGGTGCGCCTCGGGCCCGGTCCCGAGGCGCGCCTAGGCTGGTCCCATGTCGCCCACCGCTCCCCTCGGCTCCGAATCCCGCCTGCCCGCCGCCTGGCGGCCCTGGCGCCGGCCCTCGCGATCGGCCTGGAAGACCGGCGATATGCGCACGGACAGGGCGGTGACGCCCCGGCTCATGGCGGGCGTCAGCGCGCTGAAGACGAGGCCGGCCAAGGTGACCATGGCCCCGGAGATGATGCCCAGCAGCGAGCCCACGGCCCCCCGCGTCGAGCTGCGGGTAGTGCAGCGGCGGCGCGAGCGCGCGGTCGAGGGCAGGCAGCACGGCGCCGATGGCGAGCAGGAAGAGGCGCAGGGGGATGCCCCACATCGTGGGCACGCGGACGTGGCGGCACATGGCGGCCCATTCGCGGCGGTCGGCGGCTGTCTCCCGGCGGGCCGGGCCCGCCTCGGAATCGCCGTCCCTCAGCGCTGCACCCACACGGACCTCCTCGCGACCGGGCCGCCCGGCGGCGCGCCCGCCGCACCCGTGGCGCGGCAGGTCGAGCCTACCGAGCGCGGCCCACCTCCACCACAGAGCGGGCGGGACTCAGCCCTGCGGGTCGTCGTAGAAGCCGCCGCCCGCGCCGGCGCCCATGCGTCCGCGGTCGATGTAGTGCTCCTTGAGCCAGGCGGCGAGGCGCTGGCTGTGCTCATCGCCGCTCGACAGGATGTTGTAGGCGGTGCCAAGGCCCACGACGTCGTAGATCTGGAACGGTCCCATGGGCGCGCCCGTGGCGATCCGCCAGACGTTGTCGACGTCCTCTGGCTGTGCGTAGCCGCCCGCCGCCAGGTCGAGGGCCGCATTGAGGAAGGGCACGAGCAGCGAGTTGAGCACGTAGCCGGGGCGCTCCTTGAGCACGGGGATGGGCACCATGCCGATGGCGCGGGCGAACTCCACGACCGTGTCGAAGACCGCGGGGCTCGTCTCCGCTGTGCCCATGACCTCGGCGGTGTTGAACTTCCAGATCTGGTTGGCGAAGTGCAGGGCGAGGAAGCGGTCGGGACGCCCCGTGAAGTCCTTCATGTCGCTGGGCAGCAGGGTCGAGGAGTTCGTCGCGAAGATCGTGTGCTCGGGGGCGAGCGCCGCGAGCTTCTCGTAGGTCTCGCGCTTTATGTCGAGGCGCTCCGGGACGGCCTCGATGATGAGATCGGCATTCCCCGCGGCCTGCGCGAGGTCCGTCGTCATCGCCAGGCGCTCGAGCGCTGCCTGCGTGCTGGCCTCGGTGGAGCCCTCGACCTCGGCCCGGTAGGCGGTGACGAGCGCGTCCAGGCGCTTGCGGCCGGCGCTCAGGGCCTCGTCGCCGATGTCGTAGACGGTGACGTCGAAGCCGGAGTAGGCGGTCTGGTAGGCGATCTGGGCGCCGAGCACTCCGGCACCCAGCACGGTGACGCGGGCGATGTCGCTCATGGTGTTCCTCCTCGATGGGCCGCCGGGGCGGCAGCCGCGCAACCTGCGCGCCTATTTTTGAGCTTACTCATTTTTCCGCGCACGGCAAGGGCGCGGCCCGGCGCCCGCTCCCCTGGAACTCGCGCAGGAAGATCTGCGCCCCGGCGGGCCCAATGCCGGGAAAGGCGCGCAGCAGGCGGCTCAGGGCCGCGGGCTCCCCGTGCCCCGTTGCACGCAGCCGACGCAGGTCACCGCCGTAGTCCGCGAGCAGGTGCGCGGGCATGCGGCCCAGGCGGGTCGCAGTGCTCTCGTCGTAGCGGCGGTAGCCGGCGCGGCCCAGCGCGGCGACGCGCTGGCGGTGCGTCGAGGCGCGCATGTGCGCCGGGGGTGGTGAGGCCGGCGTCCCACAGCTCACGCGCGGCGGCCACCGCGATGTCCGCCCCATCGTGGTCCCTTCGCAGTGGAGCAGGTCCATCGGAATCTTAGCTATGGCCACCGACAACGAGAGATGTGTTCGGGCCGCAGAAGGCATCTATGGACCTATCGCCAGACGTTGGATCGGAACACTCAGACCCCTTGCCCGCAGGGCCCAAGCAACACAGCCCCTGGTCAGGCCGGCTCCCTACACATTGAAGCGGAACTCCACCACATTCCGGCACTAAGAACCATCTCGGGCTCTAGCAGATCATTTGTGTGGTGTGCTGGTCTGCCTGAGATGAGCTGTACGCGCGGCAAGTATGGCGGTCACGGCGAGTACCGAGACGCTGAGCAGGATCACCGGCAGCTGATGGTCGAGAAGCACTGCGCCCAGACCAATGAGGGCGAGTACGCCTACAGCGATAAAGCGGGACCGCGCCAATCGACCGAACCTGGAGCGCAGGAACAGGACGTTTCCGATGAGGTAGACGATCGGTCCTGCGACCGTGACGAGGACGATCGCGGGCGTGAGGTGCTCGTGTGAGAGACGCAGCTCAATGGATACCGCGACGAGGATCGCCCCCAGCACCATGAGTGCGTGCGCGTAGGCATATGCGGACCGCAGCGCACCTGTGGAGGAGTCACCCCCCGCGGTCTCCGGCCCGGCGAGGGCGAAGTAGTTCCACCAGAGGACGAACAGGGAGGCGAAGCCCACCAGCACGCTCACCGCCAGAGCGACTGTGAGTTGTCCGTGGGTGACGATTGTGCCGCCCATGAGCAGCACAGACTCGCCGAGGGCGATGATGAAGACGAGGCGGTTGCGTTCGGCGAGGTGTTCAGCGTCGGTGTCCCACGCGCTCATGGGCGCAGCACCGATCCCCGGGATCCTGTAGTCGGCCAGTGGCGCGGCGTAGTCGATGAGGACGGCGATCAACCAGGCCAGCAGCCGCCATTCGGCGGGCAGTGCAGCCCCCATGACCCAGAAGATGCCTGCGAGCAGGGTCCACAGCAGCAGCATCCGGTAGTTCGACGCGAGCTGCTGTCCGCGGTGTGCGATCATCATGAACACCGGCCGTAGGATCCCCATGAACAGGTAGCAGCCGACGAACAGCCATGCGCCGTCGCCGAACGCGCTGGGGATGGCGATGGCCATGCCGAGTGCGGCGAGCATGAGGACCCCGGAGAGCAGTTGCACGGCCGTGCGGGACGGGTCGAGCCAGTTCATCGCCCACGCGGTGTAGTTCCACCCCCACCACACTGCGGCGAAGACGACCATGGTCTGCGCTGCCCCCGTCCACGACAGGTGCTCGATGAGCAGATGTGAGAGCTGGATGATGGCGAAGACGTAGACCAGGTCGAAGAAGAGCTCGACCGGCCCGACTTCGGATCGACGGTTCCCGGGGCGTGCTAGCGGAACGATGGTCATGCGGTGGGTCCTCACAACGTGGCTCGGCACGGCAACAGCGGCAGGCGGGCGTCGACCGGATCGACGTCCGCCTGTCGCGGTCTTCAGCCTTCGCGGATGGTCATCTTGGTGAGCTTGTCGCCATCGATCTCGAAGACAAACGTCGAACGGCCGTTGGCATGGTTGGAACGCCAGTCACCGATGACGGTGACAGTGCTGCCCGTGGTTCCAACCTCTTCGACAGTCAAGGTGCCGCGGGAGCCGATGAACTCTCTATCGCTCCATGCCTTGATCTGCTCCCGGCCGGTGAACGTGCGCCCCCAATCGTCAACAGCCCCGGCGGAGGTGAAGGCGTCGAGGAATGCCTCGTCGTCGTGGGCGTTCACGCGCTCCAGGAATGACGCGACCGGCTCAGGAATCTGTTGCGTGGTCATGATGGAATTCTCCATGGTCTCGTTGTCGGTGCGGAAATGTCGGCTCAGCGGGTGGTGTATCCGCCGTTGGCCAGGATGGTCTGGCCGGTGATCCACCAGCCCTCGGTGGCGAGAAAGCGCACGATCGGGGCGATGTCCTCGATCTTGGTGAGCTGGTTGCCCATCCCCTGGGACTTATGGAACTCGACTCGCTCCGGGGTCTCCTGTCCGTAGAAGAACGGCGTGTCCATCGGGCCCGGCGCGATGGCCGTGACAGAGATCCAGCGGCCCGCGAACTCCTTGGCCGCGGCGCGGGTGAAGTGCTCGACGGGAGACTTGCCGCCGGCGTAGGTCGAGTAACCGTCGGTGAACGCTGCCAGCAGCGAGGTGACGATCGTGATGATCTTTCCACCGTCGGCCAGGTGCTTGCCCGCCTCCTGGATGAAGAAGTAGGCGGCCTTGGAGTTGATGTCGAACATCGAGTCGTACTCGTCCTCGGTGGTCTCGACGATCGGCTTTCGCAGCACCTTGCCCGCGGTGTTCACCGCCACGTCGATCGTGCCGATCGCCGCCTCCGCGTCCGCAAACAGGCGGGCGACGTTAGCCGGCACCGTCAGGTCAGCCTGGATGATCGCACCCTTGACGCCCGATGCCTCGACAGCCGCTAGCGTCTGCTCGGCATCGACCCGACTGGCTTCGGAGTTGAAGTGAATCGCGACATTTGCGCCGACCTGCGCAGCCTGGCGGGCGACGAGGCCGCCGAGGTTCTTCGCCCCGCCTGCGATCAGAACGTTCTTGCCGGAGAGTGTATGGTCCGTCATGTCAGCCCTTCGTATCATTGATATGTAACAGTATGCCACTGCTACATCAGGTACTGTATCAGCATGACAGGTGCAGTCGGAAGCGATACACGAGGACGGCTGATCGCCGCTGCGGCAGACCTGATCGCCGCCGCCCCAGGGGAGGACTTCTCCCTGCGGGCCGTGTGCGACGCCGTCGGCGTGAAAATGCCGACGCTGTATCACTTCTTCGGATCGAAGCAGGGCCTCATCGATGCTGTCGTCGAGCACGGCTTCGACCTGTACCTCGGACAGAAGGCGTCGATGGAGTCCTCCGGCGACCCCATCCAGGACATCCGAGCCGGCTGGGACGCACACGTCTCCTTCGGCCTGGCCAACCCGGGCTTCTACACGCTCATGTACGGGAAGGTGCGCCCCGGCCACTCCCCCGCTGCGCAGTCTCGGCCCAGCGAGATCCTGCGCGGCCTCGCGGCCCGCGCTGCCGCCCAGGGCCGCCTTGTCGTGCCCCCGGATCAGGCCGCTGCGCATGTGCTCGTCACCAACATCGGTGTCACGCTGCGCCAGATCATCCTTGCCCAGCCCGACCCGACGCTCTCAACCGCCGTCCGTGAGGGCACGATCGCGGCGATCACCGGCACGGACGCGCGAGCCGCGACTCCCCTGGCGACCACCATCGAGATTGCTGCCTCCCAGCCCGAGGTGCTCGGGCAGACTCAGACGCAGCTGCTCATCGAGTGGCTCACACGCCTCACCGATCAGAAGCCCTGACGCCATCCCCAGGCGATTCCCGGACAATGAGTCGACGGGGTCGAGCGAAGAGCTCGCTCCAGGATCGGCAGAGACCGCAGTCAGGGTTCCGCGAAGCGCTCCGGCTAGTCGAGCTGCACCGCTTACCGCGGCCCAGAGATCGAGCACGCCGAGCTCGGCAACGACCGTGCAGCGGTTCAGCGCTCGCGAGGGGCGAGAGCCGCGATAGCCTCATCATGAGGAAGCAGCAGATGCGCGACACGAGACCGCTCACCCTCGTCCTCTTCGTCTTCCCAGAGGTCGGTGAGCAGTTCCCGCACAAGCTCTGCGAACGTCGCGAAGACCGCATCCGGCTCATCGCTCTCGGGCCCCCAGATGAGATAACGACCTTGCCCCGCGAACGCGTGCTGCGTGCCGCACGACCACAACGGAACCAGGTCCTCAGCCGTTCCGCGCTGGATCTCCTCTGCAGGCTCGCGAAATACGGCATCGGCACGATAGAACAGTGCCGGACTGACAGACTCGCCGCCCTCAGTCGCAATGCGCGCAACTGCTTCCGGGAGACCGAGCTTGCGGATCCGTGCGGCGAGGTCAGCACTCGATGTCATACCGCCATCTTCCTCGCTCGACGGCGCACGCGTCCATCGCGGAAAGGGCTCGTCGATCGCGGTACTGCGTCACCGTCGAACCACGGAGCTCACACGTTGAAGCGGAACTCCACCACATCCCCATCGACCATGACGTAGTCCTTGCCCTCCATGCGGACCTTGCCGTGGGCCTTCGCCTCGGCCATCGACCCCAGTTCGTCCAGGTCCTCAAACGACACGATCTCGGCCTTGATGAAGCCGCGTTCGAAGTCCGTGTGGATGACGCCGGCGGCCTGCGGGGCGGTGTCGCCCTGGTGGATCGTCCAGGCGCGCGATTCCTTGGGACCGGCGGTCAGGTAGGTCTGCAGACCCAGGGTGGCAAATCCCACCCGGGCCAGCTGGTCCAGGCCGGGCTCGTCCTGCTCGGACAGCTCCAGCATCTCCAGGGCCTCGTCATCGTCGAGCTCCGCCAGTTCGGACTCGAACTTGGCGTCGAGGAAGATCGCCTCGACCGGCGCCACCAGAGCGCGCAGTTCGTCCTTCTTCGCGGGATCGCCCAAGATGTCATCGTCGACGTTGAAGACGTAGAGGAAGGGCTTGGCGGTCATCAGCTGCAGCTCGCGGATCGGTTCGGCGTCGAACTTGCCCTGCTGCATCTGCGAGTACAGCGTGTGGCCGTCCTCCAGGATCGCCTGGGCCTTCTTCATCGCATCCAGGACCTCGGGTTCGGCCTGCTTGCGCTTGACTTCCTTTTCGATCCTGGGGAGCGCCTTCTCCAGGGTCTGCAGATCGGCGATGATCAACTCGGTGTTGATCGTATCCAGGTCGGAGGCAGGACTGACGGCGCCGTCGACGTGGACCACGTCCGGATCGGAGAACCCGCGGACCACTTGGCAGATCGCGTCGGCCTCGCGGATATTGGCCAGGAACTGATTGCCCAGGCCCTCACCCTCCGAGGCACCGCGCACGATGCCCGCGATGTCGACGAAGCTGACGGTGGCCGGCAGGATCTTCTCGGAACCGAAGATCTCGGCCAGGCGGTTCAGGCGCTTGTCCGGGAGTTCGACCACGCCTACGTTCGGCTCGATCGTCGCGAAGGGGTAGTTCGCTGCGAGTACCTGGTTCTTGGTCAGTGCATTAAACATGGTCGACTTGCCGACATTGGGCAGTCCCACGATTCCGATTGTCAAAGCCACGGTCACCAAGTCTACCGGGCCGCAGGCCACACGGCGCCGGGGCCCACTATCGCTTGGGACACGTCACCGCGGGCTCCACGCCCACCGGACATGCACCTCGCTCAATCCCCTGCCTGACGGCGTATCGCCCGTCCTGCGAATTCCAGATCCGGTCATACTGCCGCAGGTCTCCGATTGCATAGTCATACGTGTCGGCATCAAACCCCTGCAGTGGCACACCCGCTGGATAATACTGCCCGAACGGGGCACCGTCCTGGTCGAACTGGAACACTCCCCCGCCCAGGTCCTTGGGCGAACCGTATCGGTCGATCCGGTAGGAGCTGCCGCTGTCGAATACGACCTTGGGCAGTTTCACTTCGAAGCAGGCGTCCGCACTATCGTCCAGATAGACATCGCACCAGCGGCCGTTGATCGCCGCGGCCCCTTCGGACTTCGTCGGGACGGCCGTCTCCTGCCCACCGGTACTCGGCGCCGAGGACGCAGCCGGGGTGGGGGCAGCATCATTGGATTTCGGTGTGGAGGAACAGGCCGAGGTGGTCATCACCACGAGGGCGACCAACGCCGGGAGGACACGGTGGGCAGACATGGCGGCCTTTCGTTTTTCACCTCACCCTAGCAAGCTCGAACCCACCACGATCCGGCCCGCAACAGCCCTGGACACAACGGAGCCGTCGAGGCGCACTCGGGCGAGTGCGCCTCGACGGCTCAGTGCCACATCCGCGACCGGCTAGGAGTTCGCGGGCTCCCAGCCCAGCTCGGGGGCGATGTGCTTGGCGAAGGACTCCAGCAGACGGGCGTTGAAGTCCACGCCCAATTGGCTGGGAATGGTCAGCATGAGCGTATCGGAGTTCATCACGGCCTTGTCCTGGCGCAATTGCTCGACCAGCTGATCGGGTTCACCCACATAGGACTTGCCGAAGGTGGTCTGCAGCCCGTCGATGATGCCGATCTGATCCTCGGAATCACCACCCATGGCCGAATACATGAGCCGGTCCTCCTCGGTGACGATGGGGAAGACCGAACGGCTCACGGAGATGCGCGGAGTCCAGTCGTGTCCGGCCTGTGCCCAGGCCTCCTTGTAGACCTCGATCTGGTCGTTCTGCAGATCGCCCAGCGACTGACCGGTGGCCTCTTCCACCAGGGTCGAGCTCATCAGGTTCACTCCCTGCTGCGCGGCCCATTTGGCGGTCTGGAAGCTGCCGGCGCCCCACCAGATGCGGCGGTCCAGGCCCGGCGACTGCGGTTCGACCCGCAACAGCCCGGTGCGTCCGAACTGTGCGGGATCGGCCGGGCCGACCCCGCGGCCGCGGATCGCGTCCATGAACAGTCCGAAGTGGGCTCGGGCGATATCAGTCCCCCGCACGTCCTCGGACCCGGTGTAGCCGAAGGCCTCATAACCGCGCAGGGCGGGTTCTGGTGACCCCCGGCTGACGCCGAGTGCCACTCGGTTATCGGCGATCAGGTCCAGCTGCGCTGCTTCCTCCGCCATGTACAGCGGGTTCTCGTAGCGCATGTCGATCACACCGGTGCCGACCTCGATGCACTTCGTCGTGGCGGCGATCGCCGCCAGCAGCGGCATGGGCGATGCCGACTGCTTCTGCCAGTGGTGGACGCGGAAATACGCGCCATTGACACCCAGGTCGTCTGCCGCCTGGGCTATGCCGATGGCCTCGTGCAGGGACTGGCGGGCATCGGGGTTGCCCAACCCGCCTCCGGTCCCGTAATGGCCGAAGCTCAAGAATCCGAATTTCTTCATGTCCAGATCAACTTACTTCAACCTTTAACTATTCCGCAAGGGAAGAGATCTCGGACACCATAGAGCGCTCCGCCCGGCGGGCCTTTCCGCAACCCGGCCGAACGGAGCGCTCCTGTCACTCACTCCTCCACGGAGGAATTCGCCTCGTGTTCGAACTCGGCCACCCGCTGTGCGACATCGTCATGGGGCAGCACCGACTTCTGCGCCCAGAAGAAGATGACGAGGCTGTAGACCAGCAGCACGGGAATCGCCCACCAGAACACCGCCGGGGTCGCATCCGAACCCTCCTGAGTATTGCGCGCGGGGTCCATCAGGAAGCTGATCAGGGCCAGGCCCGCCAGCCACACGATGGCCCAGACGCCGTTGCGCCAGTGCAGTTTGGCGATATGGTCAGCGTTCTTGCCGAAGAGGTACATGCAGGCCAGCACGATCAGGCCCAGGATGATCGCGATGAACAGCTTCTCGTTGGTCTCCCAGCCCGTCCAGTAGACGATGAGGTTGGCGAACCAGAAGGCGACCATGGCGATGAACTGCCCACCGGGAAGTTTGAATGGCCGCGGGTGCTCGGGCAGCCGTTTGCGCAGTGCGGACAGGACCAGGGGGCCGGCGGCGAAGGAGATCACCGAACCGGAGGTGATGAACCCGACCATCTCCTGCCAGGAGGGGAAGGGCATGAGCAGCACACAGCCCACGATGAAGGTGAAGATCAGGCTGCCGGCGGGAACACCGTGCTTGGAGATCTTCCCCAGGAACTTAGGCGCGTTCCCGTTGCGGGAGATCGCATAGGACACCCGTGCAGCCACGCCGACGAAGATGAGGCCGGTGTCGGCCGGCGAGACGATCGCATCGATGTAGAGCAGGGCCGTGAGCACACCCAGGCCGGCCAGCGTCGACAGAGCGGCCAGCGGGCCGAAGTCATCGTCGAAGCTCAGGCCGGTCCACGATCCCGCGCGGTCCAGGATCTCCGCGGGCACACCCACGGTGAAGGCCAACTGCAGCAGCGCGTAGATGATCGCGCACACACCCACCGACAGCAGAATCGCCAGGGGAATGTTCCGTTTCGGGTTCTTGGTCTCGCCGGCCAATTCGATCGGCTGCCGGAAGCCCGTATAGGAGAACACGATTCCCGCGGTCGCCACGGAGGTCAGGACAGCGGCGAAGCCGTGCGGGGCGAAGCCGTGGGAGGTGAAATTCGAGGGCCCGCCCATCTTCATCGTGAAGAAGCCACAGATCAGGAAGACCGCGACCACCAGGACGATCATGAACAGCTTCCACCAGACCATGACGTCGTTGATCCGGGCGAAGAGCCGGATTCCGAAGTAGTTCAGTCCGGTGAACACCGCCATCAGCACGATGCCCACGACGATCCCCATGGGAGTGAGCACATGCGAGGTGGTGCCGCTGCTGCCGACGACCGCGGTGGTGAAGGGCGCGAATTTGGTCCCGTACGTCAAGACGGCCATGACCTCGATCGCCGGCGTGGCCGCTGCGGCGACCCACATGACGAAACCAAGGGCATACGATCCCAGGGACCCCCAGACCAAGTGCGGATAGCGCACCACACCGCCGGAGACGGGGAACATCGGGCCGATTTCGGCGAAGCAGAAGGCGATCGCCAGGATCATCACCCCGCCTATCAGCCAGGAGAACACGGCCGCGGGACCCGCGATCATTGCGGCGTTATAGGCGCCGAACAGCCAGCCGGAGCCGATGATGGATCCGATGCCCATGAAACTCAGGGAAATCAAACCAAGGCGTCTCTTCATCGACGGTTGGCCTTCGAAACCGGTCGTGGGGCCGGGGCTTGCAGTGGTGCTATCAGTCACGGGGACCTCCTTCTCACTTGAGCGTGAGCCAGATTACCCCGATATATAAAGTGGTTCAAATCACTACATGTGATGGAGTCATCAGCGCAGGTCATGACGCCGATCCGCCCCGCCCGGCTTGTTCGAAGACGCGATGCCCGCGGCCTTGAGATCCCGGCGCAGTTCCTTGGGCAGGGCGAACATGAGGTCCTCGGTGGTGGTCTCGACCTCCTCGACTTCGTCGAATCCGTACTCGGCCAGCAGTCCCAGCACATCGCGCACCAGGGCCTCGGGGACGCTGGCCCCGCTCGTCACCCCCACGGTGGCGACATCGTTGAACCACCCCTCATCGATCTCGCCCGCGTTGTCCACGCGTTTGGCAACCCGTGCACCGGAGAGCCGTGCGACCTCGGCCAGGCGCACGGAATTCGAGGAGTTCGCGCTGCCGACCACGATGAGCAGATCCGCCCGCTGCGCGATCGTCTTGACTGCGGCCTGGCGGTTGGTCGTGGCATAGCAGATGTCATCGCTGGGCGGATCGACCAGCCCGGGGAACCGATCTCTGAGCACGGCGACGGTCTCCAGCGTCTCGTCCACGCTCAGGGTCGTCTGTGAGATCCACACCAGGGGCACCCCTGCCGGCAGTTCGACACTGCGGGCCTCAGCCGGATTCTGTACCAGGGTGATCAGCCCTGGGGCCTCTCCCATCGTGCCCTCGACCTCCTCGTGCCCGGCGTGGCCGATCATCACCATGTGATAGCCCTGCCTGGCGAACCGCACCGCCTCCCGATGCACCTTCGTGACCAGGGGGCACGTCGCATCGATCGCGTCCAGCTCCTGTTCCCTGGCCTGATCCAACACCGCAGGCGACACCCCATGGGCGGAGAAGACGAGCCTGGCCCCGGTGGGCACTTCGTCCAATTCGTCGACGAACACCGCACCGCGGGCCGCCAGGGTCTCGACCACGTGCCGGTTGTGCACGATCTCCTTGCGCACATAGACGGGTGCGCCGTAGTGTTCCAGCGCGCGTTCGACGGTGATCACGGCGCGGTCGACACCCGCGCAGTAGCCGCGCGGGGCGGCCAACAGGACGCGCTTGCGAATGCCCTGCGGGCTGCGGATCGCCGAGGCGGGGGCCCGGTGTCGCGGCACCGCCGGGGTGGGCAGGAGTACAGTGCTCATCCGGCCATTGTAAGAGGCGTGATGCTCCTATAGGTTGTCAAGCCCGGTCGTGATCATGGTGGTGGTGATCGACCATGGCGAGGTGGCCTACGCGGCGAGCAGGTATTCACGGTAGGCGATGACGAAGTCATCGTCTCGGCGTT
>NZ_JANIJY010000038.1:0-16750 GCF_024580695.1 Brevibacterium sp. 91QC2O2
ACGCCCACCTGGTCGCATAAGACCGAGTGCCGTCCCGCGCCAGGATGGTGTCTCAGCGTGGGTATGGTGTCTATGCGCCGGCTTGGTGTCTACGCGCTAACCGGATGCCCGGCGCTCAGTGTTCGTCGACGAAGTTCACCTCGTCGAAGGGATCGCTGCCGTTGAGGACGCGTTGGACCTGCTCCTTGTCGACTTCCTTCGTCCAGGTGCCGACCAGCAGGGTGGCGACGGCGTTGCCGGTGAAGTTGGTCAGGGCGCGGGCTTCTGACATGAACTTGTCGATGCCCACGATCACGCCCATTCCGCCCAGCATCTCCGGCTTGTGGGCGGACAGGCCGGCGGCCAGGGTGGACAGTCCCGCACCGGAGACCCCGGCGGCTCCCTTGGCCGCGATGATCATGACGACCAGCAGGGAGATCTGCTGGCCCAGATTCATCGGATCACCCATCGCATTGGCGACGAACAGCGCCGACATGGTCAGGTAGATCGCGGTGCCGTCAAGGTTGAAGGAGTATCCGGTGGGCACGACGATGCCCACCACGGGCTTGGACACGCCGATGTGCTCCATCTTGGCGATCAGCCGGGGCAGTGCGGATTCGGACGAGGAGGTCGAGAAGATCAACAGGTATTCCTTGCCCAGGTACTTCATGAGTTTGAAGATGTTGAAGCCGGTGAACAACTTGAGCACCAGCCCCAGGATCACGGCGATGAACAGGATGCACGTCAGGTAGAAGGCACCCATCAGGATCGCCAGCGAACCGATGGCGGCCCACCCCGTCTTGCCGACCACCGCAGCGATCGCCCCGAAGGCGCCGAACGGGGCCGTCCACATGATCCATGACATGATCTTCAGAACGACCTTCTGAATGACCTGGACCAGCTCCAACAGCGGCTGCCCCTTCTCCCCCATTCCCTGCAGGGCGAAGCCCACCAGCAGCGCGGTGAACAGGGTCGGCAGCACGGGCACATCGCCGGGGATGATCTCGAAGACCATATCCCAGGCGCCGTGCCCGCCACCGGACTTGCCCGCCTCGTACGCGCTCAGGTGCAGTCCGTCACCGGGATGGATGACATTGCCGACGAACAACCCGATGATCAGGGCCAGGGTCGACATGATGAGGAAGTACACGATCGCCATGATGCCGACTTTGCCGACGGTGCTGGCCTTCGCGATCGCGCCCACGCCGGTGACGATGGTGCAGAAGATGACCGGGGCGATGATCATCTTGATCAGCGCGATGAAGATATCGGCCAGAACCTGCAGTCCGCCGGCGGCGGGGCCGGTCATGAGGCCGACGATGACGCCCAGAACCACGGCGAAGATCACGCCGATGTAGAGCCAGTGGGTCCGGTCCCTGTGTTTCACGGCCGCAGGGGGTGCGGGAGAAGTGGGCGCAGCCGGGGTCGGCGACGATGTCATGGGGATGCTCCTTTGGGCAATAAGCGGGTCCGCGCACGGCGGCGGGACGCATATCGGGGATTGTGTGGGGTAGGGATGTGCGTGCTGGGCCGGGGAAGGCCCACACCTTTCCCATTGAACATCCAGTTCCCTTCCAGGTCAAACCATTTGCACATCGCATACACCCGCGCCCCGTCCCACCAGGTGAACCGTGTCCCTGGGGTGGTCGGGGGTTTCCTACTACACTTGGCCCCAAGGGTGTAACCCTCGCGAGCACCCGCTTATCCCTTAACGAAAGGCACAGCAACATGGACGTGCAAGCCATCATCGACAAGCTCCACACCGGGGTTTACATCAACGGCCAGTGGCGCGATGCCGAGGGCGGCAAGACCATCGACGTCGTCAACCCCGCCACCGGTGAGGTCCTCACCCAGATCGCCGATGCATCCGAGGCCGATGCGCTCGAGGCGATCAGGGTCGCAGGCGAGACGCAGAAGTCCTGGGCCCGGGTCCCCGCCCGCGAACGCGGTGAGATCCTGCGCCGCGCCTTCGAACTGCTGGGCGAGCGCAAGAACGAGATCGCAGCGGTGATGACCGCGGAGATGGGCAAGCCCTTCTCCGAGGCCCTGGGCGAGGTCAGCTACGGCGGCGAGTTCTTCCGCTGGTTCTCCGAAGAGGCCGTCCGCGTCAAGGGCGAGTTCATGAACTCCACCGATGGCAACACCCGCATCATGGTCTCGAAGGAACCGGTGGGTCCCGCCATCCTCGTCACCCCCTGGAACTTCCCCCTGGCCATGGGCACTCGCAAGATCGGCCCGGCCATCGCCGCCGGCTGCACCATGGTGCTCAAGCCCGCCAAGCTGACGCCGCTGACCTCCTTCTTCCTCACGGAGATCCTGGAGGAAGCCGGTCTGCCCGCCGGTGTGCTCAACGTCGTCACCTCCAACTCCGCGCGCCGCGTGGTCACTCCCTGGATGGAGTCGGGCATCGCCCGCAAGATCACCTTCACCGGTTCGACCGAGGTGGGTGTGGGCCTGCTCGAGCAGGCCGCCAAGGGCGTTATGAAGACGTCCATGGAACTGGGCGGCAACGCCCCGTTCGTCGTCTGCGAGGATGCCGACGTCGACAAGGCCGTCGAGGGCGCAATGCTGGCCAAGATGCGCAATATCGGCGAGGCCTGCACGGCCGCCAACCGCTTCTTCGTCCACCGTGCGGTGGCCGAGGAGTTCACCCAGAAGCTGGCCGCGCGGATGTCGGCGATGACCGTGGGCAACGGTCTGGAAGACGGCATCGAGGTCGGCCCGCTGGTCGAGGAGGCCGCGCGCGACAAGGTCGCCGGCCTGGTCGACGAGGCCGTGGCCGCCGGCGCGACGGTGGTCACCGGTGGGGCGAAGGTCGCGGGCGCCGGCTTCTTCTACGCGCCGACCGTCGTCACCGACATCCCTGAGCACGTTGCCCTGCGCAGCGAGGAGATCTTCGGCCCGGTCGCCCCGATCATCGTCTTCGACACCGATGACGAGGCCATCGAGAAGGCCAATGAGACCGATTTCGGCCTGGCGGGTTACCTGTTCACGGAGAATCTGCAGCGCGGCCTGGACCTCTCGGAGCGTCTGGAATGCGGCATGATCGGCCTGAACACCGGTCTGGTGTCGAACCCGGCTGCGCCCTTCGGTGGCGTCAAGCAGTCCGGTCTGGGCCGTGAGGGCGGTTCGGTCGGCATCGACGAGTTCCTCGAGACCAAGTACACCGCGGTCCCCCGCTTCGCCTGAGCCGATGCCGCCGGGTGGCGCACCGCCGCCCGGCGGCCCTGCTCACCCCCGGGCGCCGAGCCGGCCCCCTCGAGTGGCCCAAGGCCCGCCCACCGGCACCGAATAGACGAGGGCCCCGATCCTGCTCAGGATCGGGGCCTTCGTCATGGGTTCTGCCCTATGCTCCGCCGTTCAAAGCCTCCGCCGTTCAAAGCCGCTGGGCCCGGTCGAACTCACGCCGGGCGCCGGCTACCGGGCATCACCGCCCGCTCAGGCGCGGCGGCGGGCCAGCACGTCGTCCAGCGAGCCCAAGCCGGAAGTCCCGGTCGCCGGCAGTTCGACGGCGGCACTGGAGCGCTTCGACTCCCCGCCGCGGATGGCCGCGCGGCCATGGGCCAGGGGCCCGTCCTCGCGGCTCGCATCAGTCAGTTCCGCACGCTCACCGACTTCGGCGACGAAGGACTCCGCCGCGGCATCACGATGACCGCCGGCGTAGGAGGCGGCATCCGCCTGGCGGGCGGCCGAGGCCACACGCGGCACCTCGGGGGCGTTGACATAGGTGGGAACGGGCACGCCGGCCGGTTTCCACGCCGAGCCCAGGTGCAGTTCGGGCGCGGCAGGGGCGGGAGCCGCTTCCGGCTCATCCGGCGCCGCGGGCGCGGCCGGCTTGGAGCCCTGCGCCGCGGCGGGGCTCGCCTTTCCGGGGGCTGCGGACCCACGGCGCATGATGACGTTCGTGTCCTCTTCATCGTGGCCGATGACCACCGGCGCAGGCACCCGGTCCGGCCGCTGCGGAACGGTCGGGGCGGGGCCGGCAGTGCCGGACGTCTCCTCCGGGCGCGGGGCCTGCGCTGCGGCGGTCTGAGCGGCCCTGGCGAGACGCGCCTGACGGACCGCTGCCGCCTGCGAGGCCTGCGCCGGGGTGCGCACTCCGGCGGCGGCCCGGGAGCGCGGCTTCGATTCGGGAGCGGCGGCAGGCCGGTCCTGGGCCCTGCGACGTACCCTCTCCTGCCCAGCCGAGCGAGTGCTTTCGTCTGCCGGGGCAGGGCGCTGCGATCCGGTGGACCGGCCCGCGGCGTTCCGCTGCGCGGCAGGATGCTCAACCACGGGACGCTCGGCGGGCCGCTCGCTCATGGCGGGGGCCTCGTCGGCGGTGAAATTCAGGAAGACGACGACCAACAGGCTGCTCAGGCTCAGAGCCGCCGAGAGCACTGGCACGGCCAGCAGCAGCGAGGTGAAGATGCTCAGCACCGCCGTGACCAGGGCGACCAGGCCGAATACGGCGAAGGACAACCCGAACATGCGCTTGAGTCCCGCCGCCCGTGGGGTGGCGGTCGATCGGGCCGGAACGGCGGTCGAGTCCACCCGGGGGGTGGACGTCCGGGTGGTGGGCCGGTGGGCCGGACCATGGGTCACGTGCGTACCGGGACGGTGCTGCGCATTGTGCATAGTCATATCCAAACCTGCAGTGGTCGACGATGTGGGTCCGAGAGTGCTGCCGATGGAGCCGTGATCATCCATCCTGTCATGAACTCTGATATCTGACGACCCCACGATGTGCAATCCGGTGGGCGTCCCGGCCGACTCGCCGGGTCCGGACTGGGTTTCCAATATGATGGGAGCCCCCTGCCCCACCGCCATCGGCAGCACCTGTTCCTCCGGCTGTTCGACGCCCTGTTCGACACCGCGTTCGGCGCCGTCCTGTTCGAGTCCGCCGGACACACCGGCGCCGCGCACCAGGTCGCCCTCGACCACGCGCAGACGGGGCGTCTGCGGGCCCAGGATGAGATGGGCCGCCGGGGCGGACTCCGCCGTCCCTGACAGGGGTAGCGACGGTCGGGCCGTCGGGGTGAGTATCCCCGGCAGGGAGCCTGCCGCACCGCAGTCGGCGCGCACGTCCACGTCCGCTGTCACGGGAAGGGCGGTCTCCGGCAGCGTGTCGCGCTGGGACTCCTGGGCCGTAGTATCCCCACGGCGAGCCAGAAGGGGCAGGGCGAACACGAACAACACGGTGACGATGACTGCGATCGCGATGTTGGTATCCACATACTCACCCTAGGGTGAGTAACCGTCCGGGGAGAGGATAAAACCTGGCGTGTCCGCGAACACGCAAGAATTCCTAGGACTCTCACATGTGTAGGCCCACATTCGCAGGCATACCGGTAATCGGAATCACACCCGGTGTGCGCCACCGGGGATCCGGGGCCCGCCCGGGCACCGGCCCTCTGTGGACCTGAGCACCGCGCCGACCGCTAGCCGCCCGCGCGCCCCGCACGCCGGTAGGCGGTCAGCAGCCCCTCGGGCACATCCGTGGCCAAGAGCGCGAAACTCAGGTGATCGGCCCACTGCCCGTCGATGTGCATATAGCCGCGGCGCAGGCCCTCGTAGACGAATCCCAGTTTCTCCACGACTCGCAGACTCGCCGCGTTCTCCGGTCGGATGTTGATCTCCATCCGGTGCAGCCCCAGTGTGAGGAAGCAGTAGTCACAGGCCAGTGCCACGGCCCGCGGGGTCAGACCCCGGCCCGCGACCCGGCGGTCGATCCAATAGCCCAGGCTCGCTCCGCAGATCGAACCCCACTGCAGACCCGACACCGTCAGCTGACCGCGGAAGTGCCCGTCGACGCTCAGGGCGAATGGCAGGAAATCACCGGACCGGGCCGCGCGGGTCAGTCCGCTGCGCACCCGCTTGAAGTCGGTCTCCACCTTCTGCCCGTTCGGATAGCTCGCCTCCCAGGGGCGCAACCAGTCACGGTTGTGCGCTCTGACCTCGGCGTAGGCACGGGCATCGGAGCGGGCCAGGGGACGCAGCTCGAGTTCGCCATCGCTCAGCCGCACCGGCCACTGTCCCATCAGGCGCTCCCCAGGGGTGTGTCGGGGTCATCGTCCGGACCCGCGCCGGGGGCCCGGCTGGAATCGGGCCGCGGGCGCGTCGGCAGGTGCAGGATCTTGGCCTCGCGCTGAGCGCCGCGCAGGGGGATGGGGTCCTCGGCCAGGCCCGGCGAATCGGGCAGGAAGAAATCGGAGTCGGTGGGCTGGACGCCATAGGACACCTCGATCAGCAGTGGCAGGACTTCGTGGAGCGAATCGAAGATCGCCCCGGTGTCAGCGGGCAGGACCAGCACCAGGGTCGTCCCGATCCAACCGGCTGCGCAGTCCTCGAACATCGCCCGCCCATAGCCGGAGGCGTACTGGATGGAACGGACCAATTCGCTCAGTCCCGGCAGCGGGTGCTCGAGCACCCGCCGGATCCGGGCCGACGCGTCGTTGCCGCGACCCGGGCTGAGCCGGGCCACGACCACCACCACATCGACACCACCCGCATTGCCCGTGCACAATCCGGCCAGTTCCGACACCGGCGCCGCAGCACGGCGGACCGTGAAGTCGTGGCCGGCCAGCACATCGCCTGCCACACTCATCACCTGGGGCGGCGTCGTTGTGTCCGCGACCACCAACAGGGCGCTGTAGAGCCGGTCATGGCTGGTCATCGTCCGCCTTCGGTGGTGCTCATCGGGTGTGGTGGGGTCTCAGTCGAGGCCCGCGACGTAGTCCCGCAACCAGGCATTGAGCTCCTCGCCCAGGTCATCGCGGCTGCCGGCAATTGTGACGACGGCCTTGAGATAGCTGAGCTTGTCCCCCGTATCGTAGCGCAGGCCATCGAACACGACGCCGTAGACGCCACCCGAGGCATCGTCCTGGGCCAGGGTCTGCAGCGCATCGGTCAGCTGGATTTCATTGCCGCGGCCGGGCTGGGTCTCCTTGAGGACGTCGAAGATCTCCGGGGCCAGCACGTACCGGCCGATGATCGCATAGTTCGAGGGTGCCTCGGCGGCGTCGGGCTTCTCCACCAGACCGGTGATGCGCACCGCCCCGTCGACGTCCTCGCAGGGTTCGACCGCTGCGCAGCCGTACAGGTGGATCTGGTCGGCGGGGACCTCCATGAGCGCCACGACGCAACCGCCGGTGGCCTCCTGGACCCGGATCATCTCGGGCAGGATGGGATTGCGCTCGTCGATCAGGTCGTCACCGAGCAGCACGGCGAAGGGATTGTCACCCACGTGCAGTTCGCCCTTGAGGACCGCGTGGCCCAGGCCCAACGGCTCACCCTGGCGCACATAGTGGATGTCGGCCAGTTCCGAGGAGTACTCGACCAGCTCCAGCTTCTTCTCATCGCCCTTGGCCTTCAGCGCCGCCTCGAGCCCGTCGACGTGGTCGAAGTGGTCCTCCAGCGGCCGCTTATTGCGCCCGGTGATCATCAGGACGTCCTCGAGCCCGGCGTGCACGGCCTCTTCCACGACGTACTGGATGGCCGGCTTGTCGACCACCGGCAGCATTTCCTTCGGGGTGGCCTTCGTTGCGGGCAGGAAGCGGGTGCCCAGGCCGGCCACGGGGATGACGGCCTTCTTCACACGCTTGACTTTCTGTTCACTCATAGGATCATTCTATGCTGGTGTTCATGTCCCCCACCCAATCCGCAGATGAGCCCCGGCTTAGAAAGCCGGAATTGCGCGCCGCCGTCCGCGCGGCCAGGGCCACCCGCCGTAAGCGCTCGCAGGACCCCGTGCTCACCCTGCCGGCCGGCTGGGATCCGGCCCGGTTCCACACCGTGGTGGGGTATGCGGCGCTGCCGGGCGAACCGGATGTCGATGGCCTGCTGCAGCAGATGCACGACGCCGGAGCCGAGGTCTGGCTGCCGGTCACCACACCTCATTGCCCCCTGGCCTTCGCCCGGGTCACGGGGCCCCTGTCCGAAATCCCCGCCACCGGGCCGTGGGGTATCCGCGAACCCGCCGGCCCGCGGGTCGGTGCTCCCGAGCTGCGGCTGGGCGGCGACGGCACGGGGCGCGAAGCCCTGGTCCTGGTGCCCGGTCTGGGCTTCGACCGGACAGGTGCCAGACTGGGGCAGGGGGCGGGGTTCTACGACCGCACTTTCGGCCCGCAGGGGCTGCGCCCGCTGACCGGGACGGAGGGCACCCAGGTGGTGGGCGTGTGCTTCGCCGCCGAGTTGGGGGTTCCCGTGGACGCCCGGCCCTGGGACCTGCGGGTGCCGGCGGTGCTCACGGAGTCGGGTCAGCACAACACCGACTCCTGACGACGACTATAATTCCTAAGGTCTTAAGAAAGGTCGCCATGCCCACGTACTCCTATAGCTGCAAGAACTGCAGACACGCATTCGACATCCACCAGGAATTCTCGGATGCGACTCTGACCGAATGCCCCGAGTGCGGCGGCCGGCTCCGGAAGAACTTCGGCACGGTGGGTGTGACGTTCAAGGGCTCCGGCTTCTACCGGACCGATTCCGCTTCGAGCCCTTCCGCCGCGGGCTCCTCCTCGAACGACTGACGGTAGGCCTGCGGCCGACCGAAGGTCACAGGGGCCGTCTATCGTCGCGGTTTATCCACAGGTTCACCCGTAGGGCTGTTTTCGGGCACCACAGTGCCCGCAGACTGCCGATATGAGACTCTTCGGCCCCGTCCAGTCATCCGCCCGCTCGGCTCGGGTGCCCATCCACGCAGGCCTGCTCCAGGCGATCCGCGATCACCGCAGGCTCACAGCCGGCGTGGCCATCGGCCTGGCGGTCACCCTGCTGGCCTGGGCCCTGGTGCCCCGTGACACCACCGGCGCACCCGTCGTTGTCGCAGCCAGGGACATCGCTGCCGGCGCGACACTGTCCGCAGCGGACCTGCGGCTGGCCCGACTGCCGGACGAGGCCCTCCCCCACGAGCACTTCACCGATCCGACCCAGCTGGAGGGCAGGGTGGCCGCACAGAACCTGCCAGGGGCATTGGTGCTGACGCCGGGGGCGGTCGCGGCCCCTGGCAGCGGACACCCGCAGAAGGACCATGTCCTGGTCCCCGTGGGGATCGCGGACGAGGCCTACGCCTCCGTCCTGCAGCCGGGCCACCGGGTCCGCGTGTACGCCACGGCGGACACGGGCGAATCGCGCGATTCCACCCTTGTCCCCGAGGCCCTGGTCACCGCGGTGCAAAAGCGCGGCAATGGGGCACTCGGTGGGACGACCACGGTCATCACCCTGTCCGTCCCGCAGGATCGGGCCGGCGGGCTGGCGGCACTGTCCGGTGCCGGCATCGGCTTCGCTCTGTTGAACTGAAGCGGCGTCCCGGTATTGCCACCGGAGCACAGCCTGCTCCGACAGCGCACAGGGGCGAACCGGTCTGTGCTGCGTGCACGGTGCCATACATCACTACTCCGCCGTGAAATCGACCGCCCCAATTACCCCAGGGTGGCGGCTTTCTCCACTACATTGGGTGAGGTACCGGCTGGCAGATCAGCCAAGCGCACCGTCAATCGAAGGGAACCCGTATGTTCAAGGGATTCAAGGAGTTCATCCTCCGCGGCAATGTCATCGAACTGGCCGTCGGTGTCATCATCGGCGGTGCGTTCACCGCGATCGTCACCGCCATCACGGACAAGATCATCAACCCGCTGATCGCCGCGATCGGCAGCCCCGACATGGGCGGCCTGGGCTTCCACGTCAGGCCCGGAGTCGACGCCACCTTCCTGGACTTCGGCGCCGTGATCACCGCGGCCCTGAACTTCCTCATCATCGCCGCCGTGGTCTACTTCGTCATCGTCATGCCGATGAACAAGCTGGCCAATATGCGCAAGCGCGGCACTGTGGACGAGGAAGAGGTCCCGCCGACCAGCGAGGAACTGCTGGCCGAGATCCGCGACCTGCTGGCGGCCAACGCCAAGTCGAACAACGATCCGCAGCACTGATCCGGCACCGGGCCGGGCACAGGACGGGCGCAGGGCCCGAAGCCCCCGGCACTGACAGTGGGCCGTGTGGACTTCCCGTTATCGGGATAGTCCACACGGCCCACCGTCGTCTTCACACTCAAACGTCGCCCGCGTACCGGGTACCTCACCCCCAGTGTGGGGGCCGCTGAGCCCGC
Source organism: Brevibacterium sp. 91QC2O2 (assembly GCF_024580695.1). NCBI lineage: Bacteria > Bacillati > Actinomycetota > Actinomycetes > Micrococcales > Brevibacteriaceae > Brevibacterium > Brevibacterium sp. 91QC2O2. The sequence goes on from NZ_JANIJY010000038.1 coordinate 10,064, forward strand.
AGCCAGGCGGCCTTCCGCTGCCAGTCCGAGGCCTCGGCCCCGGCCGAATCGTGCTCGCCGGGCGCCTCGTTGCGCAGTGTGCGCCGATAGGCCTCCTTCGCCGCCTGCAGGGCGGCGGCCCTGCGCACGGCCTCCTCCTCGGACTCGGGTGATTCCCCGGAGTGCTCAGGCCCTGTCATCGCCCTCGTCTCGTTCCTCCGGGCGCAGCCCCGCGTCGATCAGGTGCTCCTCGCGCAACAGCGAGGTGTCGTAGCTGGGCATCACGGCCGCCTGGCTCGGCGCTGCGGCCCCCTCGTCCTTTGGATCCGGGTTGTCCGCCGGGCGACCCGGCTGCCGGTCCGAGTCCCCGGCGGGGGTCCGGGCCACGGATCCCTCCGACTCATCGGTCCCGGCGTCCGGCCGCGGGGCGGCGACCGGGGCGAAGCCCTCTTCCCTCCGGTCGGAGACCCGGCGGCGGTAGCGGCCCACGGCCTCGGTCAGGGAATCGCTGAGTTCCACCGCGCGGGGCTTGAGGGCCAGGGCCTGGCGCAGCTGTTCGATGAGTTCGGCATCCGTCCGGTACACGCCATCGGACTGGATCCAGTCGACCATCGCGTCGAGTGCCGCCACCGAATACGCGTGCACGGGCAGCCCCGGTGAAACCTTGGGCCGTGAACCCTGCCGTGAGACCACGACCGCCGCCGCACGCGCGGCGTCGAGCACCGACTGGGGCGAAAGCTCCTCGACCTGCTGCTGCCAAAGGCGCAGCAGCCCATTGGCCTGTTCCTGCGGATCGACGAAGGCCGCCGCCGACCACAGGCGGCGATAGGTCCAGCCCCGGGCCTCCAGAGCCTCGGCGCGCAGCCTCTCGCGTTCCCTGATACTGCCGGTCAGAGCGTAGCGGGGGCCGTCCGATTCGATCGCCATGACCATTCCGGTCTCCGCGGGGGCGGGCTGTTGCGCATTGCCCAGTGGCAGGGCCAGGTCGATCCCGGCGAAGCGCTCCACCGGGGCCAGGCCCCGTTTGCGCAGCCGCCAGGCGATATCGGCCACTAGCGGGTCGTCGCCCACTCCGGCCGCGGCGGCCCTGGCCCTGGCCTCCAGGCGCGAGCCCATGGACACACCGCGCAGGAAGTCCGGCAACAGGGCGGCACCGCCCTTGAGCCTGGTCGGTTCGAAGTCCGCCGGATCGAAGCAGCTGACGACGCTGAGCCGACGCCTGGCCCTGGTCGCCACGGCCGCCAGCAGGCGCTCCCCACCGGGTTCGCCCAGGGCACCGAAGTTGTAGATGACTCGGCCCTGCAGGGTCCGGCCGTAACCCAGCGAGAAGATGACGGCATCGCGGACGATCCCCTGCACCCGTGCGGCATCCGTGACGACGAACGGCTCCTTGGCCCCCGTCGACGAATCCCCGCTGGAGGAGAAGAAGGACGCCACATACGGATAGGTGCGAATTGCCTGTTGGATCGCGGTGGCCACCCGCTGGGCGTGCCACGGCGTCAGCGCAACCACCGCAAGGGACTCCCGCGAACGGGTCCGGGCGTGGCGCAGCACCAGGTCGACGACGCGCTGGACTTCGACTTCCAGGCTCTCCACCTGACCGGTCGCGGTGTCCGGGCTGCCCAGTCCGTCGGGCACATAGGCCAGTTCCAGGCCGGGTCCGTCGTTCGTCCTGGCGCTCGGCAGGGCGCGCAGCATCCCATCGTAGAACAGCCCCGAGAGCATCCGCGACAGCCCCAGGGGCGATTCGCGGTGCGTCGTGTGCAGCTGGTACTGCGGCAGGAAGTCCGCCAGGGCGGAGAATACACTGTCGACCTGGTCCTCGGGGCCGGGAGTGCGCCGGTCCACGGACACGCTGAACTCACGCGGACCCAGCAGGCGCTCATCGCCGAGCGCGATGACCTGTTTGGCCCGAGTGATCGCCGGAGCCGCCTCCACAACCGACAACATCGCGGCGTCGGCCAGAATCACTGTGTCGAACAGCGGCACATCGCCGAAGTTCTGCGGCACCTGATAGGGGCTCATCATCCAGATCGGGGCCAGGGCCCCCACCACGTCGGGGGCCTTCTCCGTCATCCGGTCCAGGTGCAGGTAGTCCCCGCGCAATTCGGAGCGGACCACCTCCGCCTGGTCCTTGTGAGTCTGAATGGCCCGCTTCCAGGCCTGTGCGTGGGCGTACCGCAGACGCTGGGCACCGGCCGCCACGAACGCGGAATCGCACCGCCGGTAGTCCGCCACGATCCGGTCGAGCTCGGCTGCGGACAAGCCGGTGATCTGTGCGTCTTCGGTGGCCATCTGCTGGAGCACCGTCGCCCAATAGGCCAGGTCGAACTCGTCGCCGACCATCGCGTGGCGCACCCGGCGTCCGCGCAAATCGTCCAACAGATCGCCCAGCCCGCCTGCGCGCAGCCGCACCTCGAGCTCGGTGCGCGCCGGCAGCTCCGCCAGCGATTCGCGGTCGTCGGCCATCGCCTCGAGCCGGGCCTGCAGTTCCTCGACCAGCATCCCGGCCAGGTCGCCGCCATCCGGGGTATCGACCAGCACTGGCATCAGGCGGTCCAGATCGGCGGCCAGTTCCTCGTACACCGCCCTGGCCGAGTCCAGGCCAGGCGGAACGACCGGCAGTTTCGCTCCCTGATGGTCCTTGCGGAAGTAGGAGAACTCGTTGAACCGCTCGCGCTCATCGCGGACCTCGAGCAGGGCCGCATGCAAGTCCTCGACCGTCAGACCGGAGCGGACGAACTCGCGGGCCTCCCGCTTGATCCGCCCGCGTTCGAACATCCCCAGATTCAGGCCGCGTTCCCTACGGTACTCGGAGCTGCCGGTTGCCCCGATGAACAGGTCCAGATCAGCTTCGTAGATATCGGGGGCGAAGCGCTCCAAAGTCTTCTCGATATCGCCCAGCAGACGCAGGCACTGGCCCCAGTCCCCCACCGTACGCGGCGGGTTGAGATGGGCAGCGCGCAGCACCGGTTCTGCCTCCGCGATCAGCTTCGGCAGCCTGCCCGCAGCGGATTCCGCAACCTGGCGCGCGTCCTCGGCCTGTTCATTGGTATCGAGTTTCGCCCCGAACCACACGGTGTCCTCGACGTCGAGGGTGAAGGCGCCCAGGTTCGAGAACTCCAGCAGGGTCTCGCGCAGGACCTCGCGGGCCGCGGGCGTCGCATCCATCACCTCGGGTCCGAAACGGACCGCGGTCTGGGGACCGGGGTCGCGTCCGGTCAGCCGCGCCAGATGCTCCATGGTCGAATGGACCGAGGTCCGCCACGGCTTGCGCTCCCGGTGCAGCGCCTGAGTATGGTCGCGCAGACGACCGCGCAGCTCAGTGAGTTCCTCGACCAGCTTCGCCAGATCCGGCTTCTGCGCGCGCTCAGCATCGACGATGAGGGAGACCAGCCGCTTGCGCATCCCACTGTCCCCGGCGCGCCCGTCGACCAGCAGATTGGGCAGGCCCGCCGCCGCCAGCCGCCCGGCGAAGGCGTCGAGCGCATCCGAGCTGGCCGCGACGTACAGGACGTTCTTGCCCTGGTGGGCCAGCGAGGTCGCAGTCGCCACCGCCACCTGGGTGGCACCCGAGCCGGCCGGGGTGTGAACGACGAAGCTGCCGCCGCCCAGGGCCGCATCGACCACCGCCTGCTGATCGCCGTCGACGTCGAGCACGAGGAACTCATCTGCCGGATCGCGGTCGGGCAGTGGTGTGGGCGCCTTGGCAACGTGGCGGGTGCGCCGGACGGGGCCCTTGCGCCGCCTCCTGCCGCGCGGGTTCTCCACCGTCAGGCGGCGCTTGCGCGCCCGCCCTGCCTCGCCGCGCGCAGTCCGCTGCGGGGCCGGGGAGCCGGCTGGCTCCGCAGCTTCGGCATCACCGGCCGCGGACTCCGCCTTGCCGGTGGCCTGGCTGGCCGCCGCACTCTGCCAAGGCTGGGGCTTGACGCCGTTCTCGTTATCCGAGGCCGCGGACCGGTCGGAATCGGCAGTCGTGCCCGCTGAGTCCTGCGCCGGGGTTTCGGACGTCGCTGTGTTGCCGGCCGGGGCATCGGAGGCGCCGGACTGTGCCTGCCCAGCAGAATCCTGTTCCGCCGGTCCCTGCACGGTAGGGGCCACGTCGGTTTCGGCCGCACCGGCGGTCTCATCATCCCCCTCGGCCGATTCCCGCGCCTCCGACTCCTCGGAGTCCTCGCCCCAGTCGGCCTGGGAGGCGAAGAAGTCCTCGTCGTAGTAGTCCTCGTCATCGTCGAAGAAATCGTCGTCGTCATCGCTGAAGTCGATCGCCACGAGCCCGGCCGGCCCGAAATCGTTGACCGGATCGTCTTCCGGAATGACCTCGTCATAACCGTCGGAGACCCCGGCGCTGAGCGTTACGGCCGCTGACTCGTGAGGGCCGGGGGCTCCCGGATCCGCCGCCCGGGCGTGCTGCACCAGTGCCTTCCTGGCCTCGACATCGCCGGCCAGGGCGCGCAACAGCGGATTGCCCTCGGCATCGGCGCCGCCCGTGAAGGTGGCGGCGATGTTCGCGAATGTCGAGATGACCAGCCGATGGTTGACCAGCAGACCGGGCACGGCCTTGGTCGCGGTCCGCAGGCGATCGATCACCGGCTGGGGATCGAATCCGTGGCCGCGTTCGCGGGTCGCGTCGATCCATGAATCGGCATCGATGAACACCCCGTGCTCGATCTCCAGGATCGCGCGCAGGGCGGGATTGATCGTGATGTCGTCGGACAGCACGATCTCGTAGTCCTCGATTTTGGATCCGCGCGGGACCAATTGCACATGGCGCAACAGGATCGGGGCGTTGAACTCGTGGCGCAGGGTGCCCTCGCGCTTGGTCCAGGAGGCGAAGCCGATGGCCAGTTGGGCGACCGCGATTCCGCGCTCATAGCCCAGTTGTTCGTCCTTCTGCCGGATCGAGCGCGCCCGGCGCCTGGCATCGGCGAGCTGCTCGGCATCGCGAATCAGGCTGGACAGGCGCGTGGGCCGACCGGCCAACAGTTGCGCCATGCCGGAGGGGTGCGCGCCGGTGAGCTCGATGAGGCCATCCCGCGAATCGCGGAAGTGCAGCATCGTGTCGCGACCACCCAGCTTGGCGGCCTGTTCCTGCCAATTGGCGAACGCGGCTTCGACGGAGTTCGGCTCAGTAAGTCTAGACACGTAGTCCAGGGTACTTGCATTACCTCCTCACGCTCCAAAGGCACACCGGATGAAGGTGTGTTTCAGAAGCTGATAGAGTAGATTCGGTACTTCACCGGGAAGCCGGTGGATCACTGTCGCCCCCGTAGCTCAGGGGATAGAGCACCGCTCTCCTAAAGCGGGTGTCGTTGGTTCGAATCCAATCGGGGGCACAACCCATCATCGGGTAATGCACGCTCCGCGGAACAGCACTCCGGCCGCAACCGGCCGGATGTTCCCGGGGCGTGTTTGTACGTATGCGCGCCGGCCCCGGAGCGGCGATCGTGGACATCGCCTCGGGCATGGCGCCGGCCCGCCACAAACTCTCGCGCAGCGCGGCCGGTCTGGCGCTCTGGACGGTTTCCCGCGCACACCGCCTTCGACACTGCGGGCCCGTCCTCACCATTGCGGGCGAGGGCGGGCCCGGCTACGCTCGAACCCAGCATCCGTAGGCATTCCACCGGGACCACCGGCGACCTGCGGGGGCAGTCGAAACCTCCAATGACGAAGGGCAAGGACTTTGAGCACAGTCAACACCGTGATGGGGCCGGTCGAACCGGCGGACCTGGGCACCACGCTGATGCACGAACACGTATTCGTGCTGACCGATGAAGTGCAGAACAACTATCAGACGGACTGGGGGTCGGAACCCCAGCGGATCGCCGAGGCCGTGACCGAACTCCAGCGGGCCTATGACGCAGGCGTGCGCACGATCGTCGATCCGACCGTGGTCGGACTGGGCCGCTATATCCCGCGGATCCAGGAGATCGCCCGACAGGTGCCCCTGCAGATCGTCGTGGCCACAGGTGTCTACACCTACGCCAACGTGCCCAATTACTTCATGCACCGGCCGCCCCAGCGCAACGCCCCGCAGACCGATCCGATGGTCGAGATGTTCATCGGCGATATCCGCGAGGGCATCAACGGCACCGGGGTGAAGGCCGGCATGCTCAAATGCGCAATCGACCGCCAGGGGCTGACCCGCGGTGTCGAACGGGTGATGCGGGCCGTGGCCCAGACCCATCTGGCCACGGACGTGCCGATCACGGTCCACACCCACCCCGGTTCGCAGACTGGCCTGCACGTCAAGCGGGTGATGGTCGATGAGGAGGGTGTCGACCCATCCCGCATCGTGCTGGGCCACAGTGGGGATTCAACCGATTGCGATCACCTGTCGGCTCTGGCCGATATGGGGTTCACCCTGGGCATGGACCGCTTCGGCATCAATAGGGAGACGACCTTCGAGGCCCGCGCTGACACCCTGGTCGAAATGGTCCGCCGGGGTTATGCCGATCGGATGGTCCTCTCGCAGGACGCCTCGTGCTACATCGACTGGATGGATCCGGCGACCCGCGCGCAGATGACCCAGTGGCACTTCACCCACGTTTTCGACGATGTCATCCCCTACGCCCTGGAGCACGGAGTCGAACAGTCGGCCGTCGACACCATGCTCGTCGCTGTGCCCCGCCGGGTACTGGCCGGCGACTGACCGGCCGGTCCCAACCGGAAACGACCGGGGCCGGGGTCCCGCCACAGTGGCGGGAC
>NZ_JANIJY010000039.1:0-14011 GCF_024580695.1 Brevibacterium sp. 91QC2O2
GCTGACGCTCGTACTCGCGAACGAACTCACGGACCTCTTCGACGGTGAATCCCACAACGCTGACCATGCGAGATCACTCTCCTTTGCTTGATCGTGACTGACTCACAACCAGCTTGGCAAAGAGGGGTACTGCAGGTTTGCGCATGTGATGTGGCGGGCAGGCGGCTAGAGCAGTGCGGTCAGATCCGCGTTGCGGTTCCTGATCATCGGCACGTGCTTGAGCAGCCTGCCGACGATCGGGTTCTTGATCATCTTGCGGCGCTGGCCGACGCTCTTGTTCCGCTTGTCCAGTTCCGCCTGAGTCAGCGATACGAAGTTCTTCCGGCCCTGAGTCGCCCCCTCCTTCTGGAAGTTCGCGATCTTGGGCCGCATGACCTTCTCCCAGCCGTCCAGCGCCGCATCCAGGTCGTCGGGGTGCTTGCGCAGGGCCGCGCCCAGCAGATCGGCCCCGCCGATCCCGGAGGTCGCGCCCATCCCCGAGTACAGGGTGGGGCACCAGGCGGAATCGCCCACCAGGACGACGCGGCCGCGGTGCCAGCTGTCCATTTTCACCTGTTCGGTGGTGTCGTAGAGGAACTCATCGGCCCGATCCAGCTGGTCCAGGGCGCACTCCATGTACGTGCCGTACGGCTGATCGCCGAAGACCTCTCTGATGTGCTGTTTGGGATCGAGCTTCCGTTCCGCTCCGGGATCGTCCGAGGCCCAGGTGAACAGCACGGTGGCGGGGTGGTCGGCGAAGGGGAAGACCCAGAACGCCTTGCCCACCTCGGTCAGGATGACGCCCTGATCGGGCTTGAGCCCCGGCGGGTTCTCCGGCAGTTCGAAGGCGCAGATCATGGTGCCGAGTTCGTGCAGATACTTCTGTGCAGGCCCGAAGACCATTTCGCGGACCTGGGAGTGGATGCCGTCGGCTCCCACCAGCAGCTCGTACTCCTCCTGGGTCCTCTCCCCCGTCGTGGAGTCCTCCAGAGTCACGCGCACCCCTGAGGCGTTCTGCCAAATATCGACAGGACGGGTGTTGTAGCGGATCTCCACATCGTCGGGCAGGGCGTCGAAGGTCGCCTGTTCCACATCGCCGCGCAGCATCATCCACGGCCCGAAGTCCGCCGGGGCATCGGCGAACCCCAGGGTGTCGCCGATGATCCCGGTGCGGTCGATCGCGAAGTTCTGCGAGGCCGGGCTGCGCCGGTCGTGCAGACCGGGCAGCGCGCCCAGATGGTCCGCTGCGATCCACCCCAGGCCGAACAGGCCGATGAAGTATCCGCCGCGGCGGCGCGCCGGGGCCTTCTCCACGATCACGGGCTCCCAGCCCGACTGCTTGAGCGCGATCGCCGAGGCGATGCCGCTGATACCCAGCCCCACCACCAGGGCGCGCCTGCCTGTGGCGCTCTGGTTCTTTGCGCTCCGGTTCGCAGTGTCCTGCTGGTTCGTCTGCCCCGCGAGGCCCTTTTCTGTGCTCATGTAAATAAGATACACCCTGCATCTTATTGCGAAGGCGAATTTTCCTGGGAGAATACAGAATGTGAGTGAGCAGAGCAGGGATGCGGGCACGGCACCCCGGACCCGCAGACGCGGCACCGAATTGGAAGACGCGATCCACGAGGCCGTTCTGGCCGAACTGCGCGAGCACGGCTATGCGGGAGTCGGCTTCGCCGGCGTCGCCAAGCGCGCGCGGACCAGCCGGCCCGTCCTGGCCCGGCGGTACGCCTCCCGCGCCCAGATGGTCGCGGCGGCCTTCACCTCGAATTTCGAGCCGCCGGAACCCGGCGGCGCCGGTCCGGCCGCGGCCACTTTGCGAACCGAGCTCATCGACCTCTTCACTGCGATCTCGGCCCCCAGCCGGCGCCTCGGCCCCCAGACCAGCCGGGCACTGCTGGGCGAGGCGGATCAGGAACTGCTGGACGAACTCATGGCCGGGCTGCCGGGCGACGCCGAACTGGCCACCAGGGTCGAATCATTCCTCCGCGACATCACCACGGCCGCCCGCGCGCGCGGCGAACTCGGACCCCGGGACATCCCCGCCCACGTTCTCACCGCACCTTTGGCCGTCCTCAGGTTCGCGGTGCTCGAGCGCGAGGTCGACGATGCGGAACTCGCGCGCATCGTCGACGACATCGCCATCCCCCTGTACCGGGTCACCGCGCAGGGGTAGGTCGGGCGGCCGGGGCCGGGGCCGGCTCCAGCGGGGCCGGCCGTGGCTAGGGGCTGGCTGCTCCAGCGGGACCCGGCCCGGTCAGCTCGACCAGCCAATTCAGCCCGACCGGCCGGTCAGCGCCCCCGGCCCGGTCAGCTCACCTCATCAGAGGCGAGAGCCTCGACGGTGGCGGTGCCCCGGCCGGTCAGCAGCTTCGACATGGGGCAGCGCGCATGCGCGGCCGTCACGACCTCGCGCACTTGCTCGGCTGGCAGGCCCGGCACGTGCACGGCGGCGTGGGGCGCGAACCGGAATTCGCCGTCCGCCTCGCCGAACAGCCGGACGGTGACGGTCACTGTGGACGCGTGCAGTGCCGGGTCCAGGCCCCGTTGCGCGAGCACCTTGGCCACGGCGGAGTTCAGGCACGTGCTCCAGGCCATCCCGAGGAACTGCTCGGGGTTGGCCCCGGCCGCACCGGCCTCCGGCTGACCCGTCGGCAGGCGCATCCCGCCGGCAACGTCGACCCAGCCCGAGGTGCCGCCCCGATTGCTCACAACGGTTTCGTACAGGGACGCCGCCGGTTCTCCCGACTCGGCCTGTCCGGCCTGTCCAGTCTGTCCGGCGACCCCGGCCGGCTCGCTCAACGGTTCAAGGTGAGACGTGTCCATGGCCCCAGGCTAATCGGCATGCACGACACACGGGCGCTTTCACAGCTGCGGCATAGATTCGCAACAGCGGGCGGCAAGCGGCGGAGCGTTCCATGAACGACATGGGGCAGACGGCCCCGACGCTGCAAGGAGTGCGACCATGACTCTTATACCGGAATACCCGAAATACGCACCCAGGGTCCCTGTGACCGATCCGACCGCAACCGGTCCGACCACAACAGGCTTCCGCCGGGGCTACTGGTGGAAGGCGCTGCTGGGCGGTCTGGGTCTGTGGGTGCTGACGGTCATCGTCACGATCCTCACCCGCAATGCCAACCTCGTGCCCACCCTGATCCTGGTGGGCAGTTTCCTCGTGCCGTTCTCGGCCAGTCTGCTGGCCATCGAGAAGACGCGGGGCCGGATCAACCCGACGCGGCTGCTCATGGCCTTCTTCGTAGGCGGCATCTTCGGCGTGCTGGCGGCCTCCATCTTCGAGGCCAAGGTCTCCGGCACTCTGACCTCGCTACTGGCCGCCGGGTTCATCGAAGAAGCGGTCAAGCTGACGGTGCTGGCCTGCGCGGCCCGCCACATCGTGCGCAGGACGCCGGGGCTCGGCGCCTGGTTGGGCGTCGTCGTGGGCGCCGGCTTCGCGGCCTTCGAGTCCGCGGGCTATGCGCTGAACTCCTCGCTGGACGGTGGCGGGATCGATCTGCTGGCGCTGTTGGAAACCGAGGCTCTGCGCGGCCTGCTGGCACCGGCCGGCCACATCCTGTGGACCGCGATCGTCGGCGCAGCCCTGTTCGCCGTGCTCGGCCGCCTCGACGCCCGCCGTGCCGCCGCGGCCGGACCCGGGCGGGCCCCGAGTACCGCCCCCATCGCCGCGTGGATCCCGCTGGCGCTGACCTACCTGGGCGTGGCCGTGTTACACGCGGCCTGGGACCTCGCCGGCAATATCGCGGGTTACATCGCGGTGGCGGTCACCGGTGCCGGCCGCTACCAGGCCACCTACGGGTTCACACCCGAAGCCGTGGTCGCCGAGGCGCAGAACCTGGCAAACGGGCTCTACCTGGCCGGCGTGATCGTCGTGACCGTGCTGGGCGTCGTGTGGTTGACGGCCTCGGTGCTTCAGTACGAGGCGACCCAGTCGCGCAACCGGCCCAGGCCCGCGCCGATGTCCTCGGCGCTGATCCCGGAGTAGGCCAGGCGGATGTACTCTCGGTCCTCACCGGACTGGCGGCGACCGAAGTGCTCGCGGGTGCAGAAGGACACCCCGGTATTGTGCAGGGCGGCCGTCGCGAACTCGCCCACCGAGGTCGCGCCGACCCGTGCCACCGCGTCCGTCACATCGGGGAACAGGTAGAAGGTCGACTGCGGCACCGCCACGTGCATGCCGGGCACCTGGTTGACCAGGCCGGCTGCCACGTCCCGGCGCTCGCGCAGGATCCCGAGCATGTCCGCGACCGAATCCTGCGGCCCGGTCAGCGCGGCCACGCCGGCCCACTGCACATAGTGGTTCGTGCACGATTCGTCGTTCGTGTTCAGGGTGGAGATGACGTCCGCGATCTGCTTGGGCGCCGCTGCGCAGCCCAGCCGAGAGCCCGTCATCGCGTACTTCTTGGAGAAGGTGTAGAGGATGACGGTGCGTTCGGCCATGCCGGGCAGCGAGGCGATCGATTCGGACCGGCCCTCGTAGCGGGTGTCGAAATAGGCCTCGTCGGACAGCACCCACAGGTCGAACTCCTGGGCCAGTTCCGCGAGCGCGCGGCGCTCTTCCGGGGTCGATTCCGCGGAGATCGGGTTCTGCAGGTCGTTATAGATGATGGCCACCGTGTTATCGGTGATGAGTGAGCGGATCTGGTCGAGGTCCAGCGCGAAGCCGTCCGCGGTCGATTCGTAGCGGTAGGGCACCGCGGTGCCGCCCAGGTATTCGATCTGCGATTCGTAGATCGGGAAGCCGGGATTGGGGTAGAGGACCTCCTGGCCCGGGTTCATCACGGACTGCAGGAACTTCGTGATGACGGGCTTGCCGCCGGTGGTCACCACGATGTTCTCAGCGTTCAGGTCCATCCCGCGGGCGGTGCCGATGTCGGCGGCCAGGGCCTCACGCAGTTCGGGAATGCCCGCGCCGGGGCAGTAGCCGGTGTGGCCGTCGGCGATCGCCCGATCGAGGGCCTCGACGATGTGGCCGGCGGTCGGGATGTCGATATCACCCAGGTGGAAGGGGTAGACGGTGTTGCCGCGGGCCTTCCAGTTCGCGGCGGCCTGGGCCACCGAGAACGAGGTCTCCGTGCCCAGTCGGGTCAGGCGCTGTGCGAGTTCCATGGTTGGCTCCCCTTCGTCGGTCCGGATACGGTGGCCGAGGCCGGGGCGGACCACCGTGTCGCTGTCGCCTCCCAGCTTAGCGAGCCACTCAACCCCTCGGACACCACATAAGCGCGGGAACAACCTGTTACAGCAGGTCGTTCCCGCGCTTATCTGGTGTTCATGCGCGTGCGCACATGATCTGGCGGTGAGTCCGGGATTCGAACCCGGGGAAGGGGTTGCCTTCAACGGTTTTCAAGACCGTCACATTCGGCCGCTCTGTCAACTCACCATGCCCGACCATTCTTCCATATCCCCGGCACCGGACAAATTCACCCGGCCCGGTCCCGCCCGGGGACGCGCCGCGCCACCACCGAGGCCGCGCGCCCGCTCAGCCCTCCGCGTACAGTTTCCGCAGATCCCGCAGGCGATACACGATCACCTGGGGGTCGGACTTCGCATCCGCTTCGAACCGGACCCGCACGACATCCGATTGGGGGCCCCGCTCCGCCCGACCCTTCACCGGTCCGTGTTCGACCTGCAGGAACGACAACTCGGCCTTGGTCCCCAGATCCTTCCGGGCCCGCTCGACAACCTCTCCGACGTCGAGGTCCCCCGCCGTCCGGACATCGTCGAGCGGATCACGCTCGACCTGTGTCGCCTCCGTATAGGCTGGCGCCCGGCCGGGACGGAATTCCACCTGGCGGTCCCCCGGCAACCCACCGCTGGGACCCGTGACCAGTTCCGTGGATTCCGGGGACGCGGTAATCGAGAGGATCCGACCGAGTTTCTTCTGCCCGGCGAAATCCACGACCCGGCGCATGGTCGTCGCATCCAGAGTGCGCACATCGGTGAAGTCCCCGGCCAGGTGCGGCAAGTCCTTTGGCGCGGACTCGTTCCGTCCCGCCTGCGTGATCTGGTGCGTCTGCTGTTCGGGGTCGGGCGGATCGACCGGTCGGGCGGCGTACACCCCCGCCACCGAGCCGAGCACCAGCAGGACGGCGCCGCCGATGAACGGCCCGCTATTGGCAAAGCGCACCCACCGGGCCCACAGTCCCCGGCCGGCACGTGGTTCCTCCGTCGACCCGTCGCTCACAGGAACCTCGCCTCCAACAACTGCGATCCGTCGGTGTTCCAGACCAACATGCCGCCGGCCGGTCCCTGCGGGTCGGACCCCGGGGCGCGGCGCAGTTCCACCTGGATCCGGACCTCGTCGGCCGAACCGCCCACCGGTCTGCCCGCTGTCGGATCCTTCACCAGGGTCAGGCTCGACACCTGCAGGCCTTCCGCCGACCTGTCCGTGTGCCGGCCCAGGACCTCCGGGGCCCGGCTCACCGCCGCGAATACGGTCTGTGCGCTCATATCCCCGGTGTCGAATCCGGGGCGCTTTCCCTCGGGCAGCCAGGGCAGCGGAGCGGCCGGATCGACCTCGTGCAGTTCCTCGTCGAAACCGACGGGATCGAAATCGGACCCACCCGAACCGGCCCAGCCGGCGCCCGAGTCGCCTGCACCGGAATCGGACCCGCGGGCGACCATGGCCTCGGCCGAGGCATCCGTGACGACCACCCGCCCCACCGACCTCCCATCCAGGGCGGTGAGCAGACCGTGCAAGTATCCATATGACAGGAAGCCATCGGCCAGCGCGCCGCGCGCAGCGGCCCGCCCGGCTTCACCGTCCGGAGCCTCGCCGGCCTCGGCCGCGGGATCGTCCTGGGTCCCGGTCGCCAGCGTCATCCCGATCCCACCGGCCGCGAATCCCACCACCAGGCAGGCGACCATGGCACTGGCGACCGCCAGACGACGCCGCAGCGGCCGGCGCCCCGCCACACCGCCGTCCGGGGCACTGCGATCGTCTTCCGGACTCGATGCCCGCCGGCGCCCCTCGGGTACGAAGCGCGGCGCGGCACCGTGCTTGCCCGCCCACGGAGGCTCGGCCTCGGCCGACCTCCCGTCGGCCTCGGGAGTCCCATCCGACACAGGAGTCCCGTCTGACTTGGCCGCGTTGCCCGGGGTCGGCATGCCCTCGGGCAGCGGAATCCCCTGCCGCGGCAGATCCGCGATCAACTCCTCGAGCCGCGCCAGGCTCCGTGCCCCGTCCACCGCGCGGATCCGCTCGGCGAAGGTGTCATCGTCCAGCCGCCCATCCGCATAGGCTTCGGTGATCGCCTGGCGATATGACTCGCGCTGCAGGAACGACGGCCGGTGACCCGCCTGTGGATTCCGCGTCATCGATTCCCTTCAATCGTCCGTGTACAGTTTCTTGCCCTTGAGGTCGTAGGCGATGGTCGAGGGCTCCCCCGAACCGCTCGGCTCGAACTCCACCTCGATCCGGTCGCCCATCTTCCGATAGTCCTTGTCGAGGTTGCTGTACGAGATGTCGATGCTGCGCATCTCCCCGTCCTGCCCCAGATCCGCCCTGGCCCGCTCCATGATCTGCTGCAGGTCGATCCGCTTGAGGGCCGCCTGATCGCGCAGCGGCTCGAACCGCACGTCCTTGCGGGCCTGCGAGCGCGGGGCCTCCCCCGCGCGGAACACCAGATAGGTCGAGCCCTTCCCCTTGCCCTGCACGTCCACCGTCGTGTAGTCGTCATAGGCCTGCAGGCTCGTCACCGTGCCCTTGGGACCCTTGTCCGCCACGTAGTCGAGCACCCGGGCGACCGTGTCGGGGGTCAGGGCGGGGACATTGGCGAAGTCCTGCCCGACGGCCGGCAGATCGTCCGGGGCCGGCTGTTGCCGACCGGCCTCGGTGCTCATGTCCCTGCCGGTAGCCGAGTCCTGATTCGCCGCGGCGGAGGCAATCATGTGCACTCCGGTGTAGCCACCGGCGCCGATGGCGACCGTCACCACTAGCACCACCAGGCGGCCGAGGAGTTTGCGGACGTGGGTGCCAGGCGGTGCCTGGGCCGCGGTGTCACGCCGCGCCCCGCGGGAGGCCTCCCGCCGACGCCGTTTGGCGGCCTGCTTCTTCGCCCTCCGGCGACTCGCGGCCGTATCCGCAGCGGCCCCGTCAGCGGTTCCGCCCGCCGAGGCCGGGCGCAGTGCGCGGGGATCGTAGGGCAGGTCGGTGAACAGCTTGTCGAGGGCGTCGAAGCTCTGGGCGGATTCCGCAGCGGCCAGGCGTTCCTCGTAGAGTCCCTGGGTCAGGCGCCCGTCGACCAGGGATTCTTGCAGCGCCACGATATAGGGGGCGCGTTCGGCGTGTGATGGCCTCATCGGCGGGCCTCCAACAGGTGTTTCCCATCGCCGGACCAGCGCAGATTGGCGTACTGGCCCGATGTTCCGCGCGGGTTGACGGTCACGTTGATCGTCAGGCCCCCGGCCCGCTGCCCGGCGAACGGGGTGCCGGAGTGCCGGTCGATCCGCACCGCGTTGACCTCCAGTCCCTCCTCACCCTCAAGGCCGGTGCGGGCGTGTGCGACCCCCGGCGCCGCCAGGATGGCCGCGTAGACCGCTGCAGGGTCGACTTCCTCCACGGTGAACAAACCGGCGCTGCCCTTGGCCGGTGAGTAGTCCTCTTCGCTCTCGACTTCTTCCTGCTCACCGGCGTCGTCCAGGGAGATGGTCTGCAGTTTGCGTTTGTCGGCGCTGAGCAGCTCCGCACCCGCCGAATAGGGGTTGAATCTGAGGCTCTCGGCCTTGCGCGAGTTCAGGTTCTCCACGATCCGGGCGATGTATCCGTAGGACATGCGGCCACGGCTGACCGCCACTGGCAGCTCGGCGCCGCCTGCCGCCTGGACCGAATCCGGTGTTCCGGCGCCGGGGCCCGGCGGTCCCACCAGTTCCCGGCCCAGGCCCGCCCCGATGATGAGTCCGACGATGATGGTGCCGGTCATCAACAGCTTGCCGCGTTTGAGTCGGGCTGCCCTGGCCTTGGCGCCCTGGTCGGTGTGGCGTCCGTTCGGTTGCCCCGGCCGGCTGGAACCGCTGGAACCGCTGGATCCGCGAGAGCGGGAACCGCCGGTACGGCCTCGAGAACCCGCCGACCGGGCGGCGGGTGCGGCCGGCACCTCGATGTCGGCGCGCGGCACGTCGACGACCAGGTCCTCGAGATCGGCCAGGGATTCGGCCATGGCCAACAGGTTCAGCCGGTCCTCGAAGTCCGAGTCGTCCAGCCGGCCCGCCGCGTAGGCCTGTGCCAGGGCATCGCGGTAGGCCTCGCGCTGGGCGTAGGAGGGCCGGTGGCTGCTGACCGGCCCGGTCGTGGCGTTCCCTGGTCGGGGCGCGGTGTTCATCTGCCCCGCCTCACCCCTGGAGGACTTGGGCCAGGGCGATGAGCGGAACGGACAGGTAGGGCGGACGATTGCGCAGTTCGGTCACGACTTCGACGAGCAGGCGGTCGATGAGCACGGCGCGCAGGGTCGGATCGTCGTAGCCCAGGCCGGCGCCCACAACGTGCGAATAACCGGAGAGCAGGGCGTTCTGCGCCTGCGAGGACCACAGGTGTTCGGGGGATTCGAGGACCTCCTCGACCTCCTTGCGCGATTGTTTCAGGCCCCGCAGGCTCAGACCGGTGGGCAGCGCGCCCTGTTCCAGGCGCCCGGTGCGGTTCAGCCGCGCATAGCCGGCCGCGTAGTCGATGCTGCGCAGCAGGCCGACCAAATCGACCGAGGCCGGTTGGAGCTTCTCACTGCCCTTGGCCGGGAAGCTGCCGACGGTGAACCCTGTGGTCCGGCCGCTGGATACCTGGTTCAGCGTCAGCGCGCCGTGGATCCGCTGCAGCGGGCCCACGGACGACACCGAGTCCAGCTGCTTCTTGTGCGTGCGCAGGGCCCGGCCCAGGTCGCCCAGGGCCAGGGGTGCGCGCGCCAGCGCCCAGTCGATCCGGTCCTTCCACTTCGACACGAGTTCCAGGGTCGGTTCGCCCTCGCTCTTGAGCACGTCGAATTCGTGTGCCAGGTCCAGGTGCAGGGCGCCCACCCTGCGGCCCAGGGCGGTGGCCTGCCGATTCCAGCTGCCGATCGCCCCCGAGTCGACCCGGCTCGCCACGTCCACGGCCTCGCGCCAGGCCGGCCGGGCCCCGCGTTCGGTGGCGGTGAGCATGGCCAGCGGGGCCGATTCGGTGCGCAGGTCCTCGCCGTCGAACCAGCGGCCCGACAACCAGCCGAGCACCGGGCTGACCGCCTCGCAACCGCGCCGTGTCAGGATCAACGGCACCTGGACATTGCCCCCCAGACCCTCGTCTAGCGCACGGTAGAAGGTCAGGATGGCCGGCTGGGCGGGGTCGGCGATGACCACCGAGGTCTCATAGGGCTGGGCGTCCAGGGGTGAGAGCTGCACCGTCTGGGCATCGGCCATGATCTGTGCGGCGCTGCGCCCCGCGCCCGCCGCGGCCCCCGCCAGTCCCTGACCGCCGGTGGTCGCGGGATCGGGGAGCACGGAGTCGGCCGGGTCGTCTGCCAGGTCTGCGCGCAGGGCGGTGGGGATGGGCACCTCGGAGGAGATGGCATCGGCGTCCGCTGCGCTTGTGGACGGATCGGCGGAGTCGGCCGGCGCCAGCGCGCCCGCATCCCACTGTCCGGGGGCCGCCGCGGCGTCGGGGCCGTCGGCGGCCCCGGCCAATGCCGCGGGCGCCGGGGCGTGTGCCGTACCGGATGCCTGCGCATCGATGGATTCCCCGGTGGAAGCGGAACCCGCAGGGGACGAGGTGGGCAGCATCGCGGCCTGTTGCTGGGCGACCAGCAGGGCGCCTCGGCGCACGGGCTGGGCCAGCACCTGGCCGTCGTCCCATTTGCGTCCCGTGTGCAGGGAGGCCGCGACGGCCTGGACGAACACCGGGTCCGCGGTTCCGTCGTAGACCCACACATGGCCCAGCACCAGGTCCTCGACACGGCCCAGCAGGTGGGGGCGCAGCGGGAAGTTCTCCGTGGTGTGCAGGGTCAGTGGCAGGCTCAGCCGGCGGGTCGCAGGTCCCTGCGGCGCTCCCAACAGTGTGCGCCCCGTGGTCTCCAAGGACACGGAGACGATGACCTGCAGGCCCTGGATGATCTGGTCTTCGACTTCGAATTCGAACAGCCGGGTGGTCGACATGGGGGTGACATCGGGGTCGCTGCCCAGGCCCCGCGGCAGAGGGAACCAGTCCTGGCGTGGCAGCCAGGACGACAGAAGGCGTTCGAGATCACTGCTGATTGCCACTGTGTATCCCCCGGATCGGAAAGCTCGCGATGCTGTTCAAGTTGCTGTTCGCACTGTACGTGCTGTTGGGCGCAGTCGCCCCTCCCAGGTTAACGAACCGGCGGCGGATATGTGGGATATGGCCTGCGGGGACATCGCTGGGGAACCGGGCGCCGGTACTTCAGTCTCCGGAAGATTACCGGAAATCTCATATTCCGATACTCAACCTCCAGGAATATGGACAGCCGTGGGTGCGGGAGCACAATGGGGAACGTGTTGGTAGAAGGACAGAAGAAACAGACGCCCCCCACCGCCATCGACGTCGAGGCCGCCGCTGAGCGAATTAGCAGCTCTGTGATCACCTCTCCCCTGCACATTTCCGAGCGGCTCTCGGCCGCGACGGGCGCCACCGTCTACCTCAAGCGCGAGGACCTGCAGACGGTGCGCAGCTACAAGATCCGCGGCGCCTTCAACTTCATGTTGCAGCTCAACGCCGCCCAGCGCGCCTGCGGGGTCGTGTGCGCATCGGCCGGCAATCACGCGCAGGGCTTCGCCCGGGCCTGCGCCGATCTGGGCATTCAGGGGACCATCTTCGTCCCCAAGACCACGCCGCGGCAGAAGATCGACCGGATCCGTCATTTCGGCGGGCCTTCCGTGGACGTCGTGATCGACGGATCCACCTATGACGACGCATCCGATCTGGCGCACAAGCACGCCGACCTGACCGGGGCACTGCTGATCTCGGCCTTCGACGACCCCCGGACGATCGCGGGCCAGGGCACTATCGCCACGGAGATCCACTCCCAGCTCGACCTCGATCCCGACGTCATCGTGGTGCCCGTGGGCGGCGGCGGGGTGGTCGCCGGGATCGCGACCTATGCCGCCGAGAACATGCCAGGCACCCGCGTGGTGGGAGTCGAACCGGCGGGTGCGGCCTCGATGACGGCGGCCCTGGCATCCGGGCGGCCCGTGGCCCTGGACTCGATCGACAGCTTCGCCGACGGCACCGCGGTCCGGCGCGCAGGCGATGTCACCTTCGAGATCATCAGCCGGCTGCGCGTGCCCATGCACTTGGTCGAGGAGGGCCGCGACGCCCACGAGATGCTGGACCTGTACCAGGTCGATGGCATCATCGCCGAACCGTCCGGCGCCCTGGCATCGGCCGCGATCGGACCGGTGGGTTCCGGCACCCCGGTCGAGGTCGAACCCGGGACGACGGTGGTGTGCCTGGTCTCCGGCGGCAACAACGACATCTCGCGCTACTCCGAAGTGATCGAACGGGCGCTGGTGTGGGAGGGACTCAAGCACTACTTCATCGTGAACTTCCCGCAGGAGCCCGGTGCCCTGCGCCGGTTCCTCAACGATGTGCTGGGGCCCGATGACGACATCGCGCTGTTCGAGTACATGAAGCGCTCCGACCGGGAGACCGGCCCGGCGTTCGTGGGCATCACCCTGGGGGCGGCCTCGGACCTGCCGGGGCTGCTGCAGCGGATGGACGCCTCACCCCTAGAGATCGAACAGGTGGGGCAGGACTCCCCGCTGTTCCGGATGTTCGTCTAACTGTCGGAAACGTTCTCCAAAGCGATCCCTGCATTCCAAAGCGCATCTTCGCTTTGGAATGCAAGGATCGCTTTGTTCGTCGCCCGCTACCGCTGCGGGGCGACCAGTAGTGGCTGTTCCACCGTGGCGGCCAGGCCCTGTTCGTCGTAGATCCGGCCCGTGGTCAGGCCCGTACTGGAGTCGCTGATGAAAGTCTGCGCGCTCAGGTTGAGCCACGGCCCGCGGGCCGGGCGCAGCACCGTCAGCGTCATGGTGGGCGGGATGAACATCCACTTCGTGAAGTCCAGCGCACCGGAGACGCCATTGGCCGAGTCGGCGACGATGGCCATCCGCTGCACCGGGCCGGTCTCCTCTCCGGCCACCAGCGGGATCCGCTGCCGGGTCCAGACATTGGACTGGCCCGGTTCGCCGGCCGGCGGCGGAGTCCCGAAATCCCCGTCGACGTGGCGCCATTCGATCGAGTTCCCGTAGCCCCAGTCCTCGCCGATTCCGGGGAAATAGGACTGCGGCTGGGGGCCGATGGCCGGTGGGACATCGCGGCCGGTATCCGTGGACAGATCCGGGGCCGAGGTCGCACCGGGCTCCCAGCGCTTGCGCCACACCGTGGCACTGGCCGCCAATCGGTCGTCCACGTACATCTGGGCCGTGGACATCTCGATGCGCTTGCCGGGGCGCACGATCTGGGCCTCGGTGCGGATGAGCCCCTGCGGCATGGGGCCGAGCATGTCGATGGTCAGCCGCGCGATCGGCATGTCCGGATCCGGGCGCAGGGCCTCCACCGCGCGGGCCAACAGGCCGGCCGGCGGCCCCCCGTGCTGAGCGCGCGCATCCCAGGGGCTGGTGGTGGCGCGCGTCGATTCGAAGTGTGCGATGGCCCGGCCCGCGGCGTCGGGGCCGACGGGCGTGTCATCTGTGGGGAGGTAATAGGCCGGGGGAAGTTGCGCCATGAGGTGCGGCGGCAGGTCTGCGGGGAGCATCTCCGCGGGATCGGAGGGCCGCATACCGGGCTCGGTCGGGTTCGTCATTGAAACCTCTCTACTGAACAAACGTTAAGTCAGATCGCCCTCCCCACATTAGCAGTCACTTTGGTCCGATCTCCCCTGATCGGCAGTCACTTTGGTCTGGAAAAACGGCGGCGGTTTCAGGGTGCTAGTGCAACACCACTGATAAGTTCATCCAGTCTCTCACGAGGCGTACGGAACTCAAGCGTCCGCCGCGGACGATCATTCAGGAGGTCCTGCATCTGCAGGACCTCCTG
>NZ_JANIJY010000004.1:0-200884 GCF_024580695.1 Brevibacterium sp. 91QC2O2
GGCCCGGAACCCAAGGGTTCCGGGCCCGCCGCTGCGAGAGGGCTATGCGCCAGAGCTATCGGATGGCATTCAGCCGATCCGGGGATCACTCGCCGGTGGATCACTGGCCGGGAAGGACTCGACTTCCCATTCGTCGACGACCGCATCATCGTGCTCCCAGACTTCGGCGGCTTCCTCGGCCTCTTCGGCTTCGGCCGTCAGCTGATCGCCGGCAGGGTACTCGCGGACGATCTCCGGTCCCGGGCCCGCGGAGACCTCTTCGACGATGTGCGAACCGTCGGGCTGTTCGAGCAGCCGGTCCCCGTGGGCGTCTGCGACTTCCCGCAGGTGCTTCTCCGAGTCGTCCTCGACATAGCCGGGACGCTGACCTGTGGTCACGTCCGGTCCGGCAATGTACTTGTCGAGTGTGTCCTCGACCGCGCCGACTGCGTTGCGGAGTTTCTTCTGGATGGTCATCGTCATCCCTCCTCAGTGGATTCGAAATCGACGACGTCTCCTATGTGCCCCGCACGATACCAGCCGCATCCGCGGTGTCAAGGCTCGGAGAACCCGAAGGGCCGAAGTGGCCGTGTGGCTCAGTCCTCCGTCAGGTCCACCAGCGCGAAGTACGCGGCATCCACTGCGCCGGCCACGGCGGACACGACCGCGTCCTCGACGATGGAGTCCACGGCCAGCACGGCCAGGGCCTTCGTCTCATCGGCCGAGGGCGAGACCTGCATGCCGGCGATGTTGATGTTCACGCGGCCCAGGGCCTGGCCCAGCTGGCCGATGATGCCGGGACGGTCGGTGTATTCGAAGACCACCAGGTGGTCGCTCAGCGGCATCTCCAGTTCGTAGTCGGACACGCCCGTGAGCTTCTGCACCAGCTTGGGACCGGTCACGGTGCCGGACACGCGGACCCGGCGCCCGGCCGAGGTCGTGGCGATCAGCACGGTCTCATTGCGGAAGTACTCGACCTCCTTGTCCTGCACCAGTTCCACTGTCACGCCGCGCTCCTCGGCCAGCACGGGGGCGTTGACATAGGACACCGGCGTCGAGACCAGGTCCATGAACACGCCCTTGAGGGCCGAGAGCTTGAGCACGGACACGTCCTTGTCCGCGATCTCGCCGTGGATCTCCACGCGCAGGTGCGTGATGGCGTCGCCACCGGCCAGCGCGGTCAGGGTCCGGCCCAGGCGCTCGGCCAGCGGCACGCCGGGGCGCACATCGGGGTCGATCGCACCACCGGCGACGTTGACGGCGTCGGGGACGAGTTCCCCGGCCAGCGCGCGGCGGACCGACTTGGCGACTGCGATGCCGGCCTTCTCCTGTGCCTCCACGGTCGAGGCGCCCAGGTGCGGGGTGACGTTGAGGTTCGGGAAGTCCCCGGCCAGCAGCGGCGAGTCCTGCGGCGGCTCCTGGTCCCACACGTCGATCCCGGCGCCGCCCACGCGCCCCTCGGACAGGGCGCGGGCCAGTGCTGCCTCGTCGATGATGCCGCCGCGGGCCACGTTGACGATGCGCGCGGTGGGCTTGAGCAGCTTGAACTGCTCATCGGAGATCATGCCGATGGTCTCCGGGGTCTTGGGCATGTGCACCGTGATGAAGTCCGACTGCGCCAGCAGTTCGTCCAGGCTCAGCACCGTCACACCCATCTGTGCGGCGCGCTGCTGCGAGATGTAGGGGTCGTAGCCGACCAGCTTCATCCCGAAGGCCTTGGCGCGTTCGGCGATGAGTCCGCCGATCCGGCCCAGGCCGATGATGCCCAGGGTCTTCTCGAACAGTTCGACGCCGGTCAGCTTGGAGCGGTTCCACTCCCCGGCCTTGAGCGAGGAGTTGCCGGCGCCCAGGTTGCGGGCGGCGGCCAGGATGTGCGCCATGGTCAGTTCCGCGGCGGACAGGATGTTCGAGGTCGGGGCGTTGACGACCATCACGCCGGCCTTGGTGGCGGCGGGGACGTTGACATTGTCCAGGCCCACGCCGGCGCGGGCGATGACCTTGAGGGAATCCGCGGCGGCGATGGCCTCGGCGTCCATCTGGGTGGCGGACCGGATCAGCACGGCGTCGACTCCGGCCAGTGCGGGGATGAGTTCGCCGCGGTCCGAACCCTTGCACGTGCGGATGTCGAAATCGGGCCCTAAGGCGTCGATGGTGGCAGGTGAGAGGTTGTCTGCGATCAGCACAACGGGCTTGGCCACTGTGTCTCCTTTTACAGTGTGATGCTGGGTGAGCATGGCCGGGCGTGCGCGTGTGGGCCACGGCGGGGCCGTTCCCAAGTCTAGCGATCCCCTGCCGGCCGGCTCCGACCGGTTCAGGATTCGGGCGGCCGGAGTCCCGGCTGGGCAGATCTGCCCGCGACCGAGGTCCGGCCCGGCCCGCTCTCCCACGTACAGTTGGGGCCATGAGCGAGTTCCTCGGGCGCACCCCCTGGCATATCAAGGTGGCGCGCGGGCTGGACCGGTATCCGTGGGCCTTCGACGCCCTGTTCATCGCGCTACCGCTGACCCTGGTGCAGCTGCTGATCTCTGGAGATCTCTACCTGAGCAGCGTGCGAGGCGCACCGATCTGGTGGCCGGAATCCTTCGGTCCCACCCTGTCCGTGCTGCGCTTCTGGGTGACCGTGGCGATGTGCGCGATCCTGGCCGTGCGCCGGATCTGGCCGGTGCTCATCGCCTGGACGATGGTGGCTCTGGCGCTGTGCTCACTGACGTTCGGAGCGACGCCCGATCTGCACTATGTGGCCGTTCCCATCACGGTCTACACGACTGTGGTCTACGCGCCCCGGCGCTGGGGCACGGTCTTCGCCTGCCTCGGCTATCTCGGGGCCCTGCTGTTGGGAGGTCTCACCCTCGCGCTCCTTTTCCTCCCGCCGGCCATCTCCGATGACACCGACCGCATGGGAGCGTTCGTCCTGGCCGGCCTGGCCTGCGGGCTGTGCGCGGCTATCGTCTCGGTCGCCTGGCTGCTGGGCGATATCCGGCGGCGCCGCCGGAACGAAGCCACCTCGATCCGCGAGCGCAATGACCTCTTGGAGCGCGAACGCGAACACGAGGCGCGGCTGGCCGCCGATGCCGAGAGGCTGCGGATCGCCAGGGAGATGCACGATATCGTGTCCCATTCCATGTCGGTGATGATCGCGCAGTCCGATGGCGGTCGCTTCGTGGCGGCCGTCGACCCGGCACGTGCCCAGGAGGCTTTCAGGACCATCGGCGACACCGGCCGCGAGGCGCTGACCCAGATGCGCCAGATGCTCGGGGTACTGCGTTCGGCCGATGCCGAATCCCAGAGTGCACCACTGCCCCAGGTGGCGGATCTGCCCGATCTGGTGGGCGATGTGCGAGCGGCCGGGGTCGATGTGGACCTCTTGGCCGACCTCGGCTCCCTGCCGGAGCTGACGTCCGGTGCGGGCCTGGCGGTCTACCGGATCGTGCAGGAGGCCTTGACGAATACGCTCAAGCACGCCGGCCCCGGTGCCCACGCCGCGGTCCGTTTGACGGTCGACCGGGCCGAGGACGCACTGCTGATCCGCGTCGACGATTCGGGGCCTGCCGAGCCGACAGCCGGTCGGGCCGGCGCCGAGGCGGTAGCCGAGACCGAGACCGGCGGCGCCGCGGCCCCCGGACCACACTCCGACCCTTCCACCGGGGATGCTGTGACCGGCTTGTCCGCTGTGGCCCACGACGACGGCCGGGGCTCCGGTTTGCGGGGCATGGATGAGAGGGCCAGACTCTATGGCGGCACCGTCGCGCACACCGCCGACCCCTCCGGCTTCCACATCACGGCTCTGCTGCCCCTGGCCTCGATCGAAAGGACCCGCGCATGAGCGAGACCGAACCCATCACCGTGCTGTTGGCCGATGACCAGGCGCTGCTGCGCACGGGTTTCCAGATGGTCATCGATTCGCAGCCGGACCTGCAGGTGATCGCCCAGGCCGGCACCGGCGCCGAGGCGATCGCCGCGACCCTGCGGTATCGCCCGCGGGTGGTGCTCATGGACATCCGGATGCCCTCGGGCGACGGCATCCAGGCGACCCGCGAGATCCTAGGCCTGCCAGCCGGGCCCGATGGCTACCGGCCGAAGATCATCGTGCTCACGACCTTCGATACGGACGACTACGCGCTGCGCGCTTTGCAGGCGGGGGCCTCGGGCTTCCTCCTCAAGGACACCCAGCCGGAGGTGTTGTTGGATGCGATCCGCACCGTGGTGCGCGGCGGCGCGGTCATCGCGCCCACCACCACGCGCAGATTGCTGGACGCGGGTGGGCTCAGTGGTGGCGGGCCCGCGCAGGCCGAGGCCCCCACCGGGTCGAGCGGTGCAGCATCTCAGACGGGCGCACAGATTGCCGGGGCGAGCGGCAGCGGCGCTGCAGATGAAACCGCCGTGGACGCCGAAACGGTCCGGCTGCGCGAGGCGGTGGGGACGCTGACCGAACGCGAACTGGATGTGTTCAGGCAGATCGCCACTGGCCGGTCGAACAAGGAGATCGCCGATGCGCTGTCCGTGTCGGAGGCGACGGTGAAGACCCATGTGGGCCGGGTGTTCTCCAAGCTGGGTGCCCGCGACCGGGTCCAGGCGGTGGTCTTCGCCTACCGGGCCGGAATCGCCGACTGAATAACATCAGCATGTCATTATGACATGGGACGTATCGACTCCGGTATGTTAAACCGTATTCCCTCTTGTTGCGCAGGCACTTTAGTCCGTTCCGAGACGGTACATTCAGACCAAAGCGCCTGCTCGTTTCCGCTAACTCCTGTTCAACTGAGCACTCCGGCCCCAGATGAACCAGACCAGGGAACCCAGGAATGGGAAAGCGAAGACCGCTATGACCCAGAGGAGCTTGCCGCCCAGGGTCAGGTTGGGCGACATCACGATGCTGATGAGTGCCGCAATGAACAATGCCAGCCAGGCGATCACGGCCAGGCCCATGCACACCAAGACCAGGAACCCCAGGCCAGAATTATCAGTGGCGCCTGCTGAACTTGCCAGATACATCATCACAAGAAGTCCTCCGCTTCGTATACGTCGTGTGATTCGTCATCTTCGACGCTACTCAGCTGGCCCGCAGCGCACATCGACCCACAGGATGAAATCCGGCTACGCATGTCAGCCCATGGAATGAGTGCCGGAGCCTGCATGGGATGTCCTACCACCCCGGAACCCCGGACACCCCCCAACCGGACAGGCCCCAAGTGGGGATTCCCCTACTCCTCACGGGGGATATCCGGTGAGCCACGACACGCACAAAATCATCCTGCAAGAGGATGTGTCCCACCCGGTCCCCCGCATAGCGTTGAGACCAACGCTATGAGCCACCCGGCTCACCCCGATCCGAGGAGCATCCGTGACCACGACACAAAATTTCGACGCCCCCGCCGCCCGTGCGGTCGGCCTGACGAAGACCTACGGCACCGGCGATGCGGCCGTACAACCGCTGGGCGGCCTGAACCTGGACATCACAGCCGGCCAGTTCACCACCATCATGGGGCCGTCCGGTTCTGGCAAGTCGACGCTCATGCACATCCTGGCCGGACTGGACTCCCCCACCGCCGGCCAGGTGTTCCTGGGCCGGCGCGAACTCACCAGCCTGAATGAGAAGCAGCTGACCCAGGTCCGCCGCAATCATGTGGGCTTCATCTTCCAGGCCTTCAACCTGGTTCCGGCGATGACGGCCGAGGAGAACATCCTGCTGCCCAGCCGCCTGGCCAAGACCTCGGTCGACCGCGAACTGTTCAACGGCATCACCGGCATGCTGGGATTGACCGAGCGCCTGAAACACCGACCCCATGAGCTCTCCGGCGGCCAGCAGCAGCGCGTCGCCGTGGCCCGTGCCCTGGTGACCCGCCCCGATGTCATCTTCGCCGACGAACCCACCGGCAACCTCGACTCCGCAACCGGTACCGAGGTCCTCGAACTGCTGCGCGCCTCGGTCGACGAATTCGGGCAGACGGTCGTCATGGTCACCCACGACCCGGCGGCGGCCGCGACCGGCGACCGAGTGGTCCTATTGGCCGACGGCCGACTGGTCGGCGATATGGCCCGGCCCAGCGCCGACCAGGTCTCCGCGGCGATGATGGAGGTCACCCGATGACCGACATCCTCAAATCATTCCTGCGCACGGGCGCCGGCCGGTTGGTGGCCGCAGGCATCGCGATCCTCGTGTCCGTGGCGTTCATCGCCACCGTCCTGTCTCTGTCCGATGCCTTCAACCGGACCATGCGCACCACCGCCCAGGGCAGCTATGCCGGCTCCGACGTCATCATCAGCTCGAGCGAATCGATGATGTCCGAGTCCTCGGGTGACGACGCGGCGGACTCCGGCGAACCGGTCGAATTCGACGCCAAGGTGGCCAAGAAACTCGCCACCGACGCGCAGCAGATCCCGCAGATCTCCCAGACCCAGGCGGACCGCAGCATCGCTGCGCTGACGAAGATGGACGGGGTCGAACAGTACATTACGGCTGCCACCACCCCGATCGGACGGCACTATGAGTTCGTTTCCGGCAAGGCGCCTCAGGGGCCCGGCCAGGTGATGCTGTATCAGGACACTGCCAAATCCCTGGGCCTGTCCCAGGGCCAGCAGGTGAACCTGGACACCACCGGATTCGCCTCCGAAACCGATGACTCCGGCAAGACGGCCAAGGACACGGGCAAGAAGTCCACCGTGACCGTCACCGGCATTCTGCGCGGCAGCGACGGCGGCGACCCCACCGTGTACACCGACGACGCGGGCCTCGACGCCCTGGGTGGGGATTCCTACTACGAATCCCTGCGCATTGTGCTCAAGACCCCGGGCGACACCACAGCACAATCTCAGGTCGCCCATGACTTCGCCGATCTGCTGGCCAAGCAGCGCGGCGGCAAGGTCGTCGACAAGGATCTCGAGGGATTGCAGGCGGCGGGCTTCACCGTCCAGACCAATGAACAGGTCGTCGACCAATACCTCAAGACGCTCTCCGGCGGCACCAACATCCTGACCTCGATCGTCCTGGCCTTCGGCGCCGTCGCCCTGTTCGTCGCGGCCCTGGTCATCGCGAACACCTTCCAGGTTCTGGTGGCATCGCGCACCCGCACCCTGGCCCTGCTGCGCGCCATCGGCGCTACCCGCGGCCAGATCCGCGCCGCCACCCTGGCCGAGGCCTTTGTCCTGGGCCTGGTCGGCTCCGTCCTGGGCGTATTGCTGGGTTGGGGCCTGGCAGTGGGCTTCTCGTACCTCGCCCGCAGTTGGATGGGCGGATTCGAGATCGCCACCCTGCCCGTGTCCGCGGCCATCGCCGGTCCTGTGCTGGGTGTGGTCGTGACAGTGCTGGCCTGCCTGACCCCGGCCCGCAAGGCCACCAAGGTCACGCCGATCCAGGCACTGGCACCCGTGGACATCCCCGCTCCCAATGCCGGATTCCCCTGGATCCGCGCGATTCTGGGCGGCATCGTCAGCCTGGTGGGCCTCGTGGCCACTGTCTTCGGCGGCATCGCCCACCAGATCCTGCTGGCCCTGCCCGGCGCCATCGTGCTGTTCTGCGGCATCCTGCTGCTGACCCGGGTGATCGTCCCACCGTTCGTCCGGGTGCTGGGGCATCTGTTCTCCGCCATCACCCGGTCCCCTGCGATCGGCCTGGTGGCCCGCAATATCAAGATGGCCCCGCGCCGCACCGCGTCGACGACCACCGCGCTGCTGATCGGCGTCACCCTGGTGTCGACCATGATGATCGGCGCGCAGACGATGAAGACCACATCCCAGGCCGCGCTGGCTGAGAGCAATGCGGTCGATATGTCGATCGCCCAGCCCAGCGAGCACGAACAGTCGGTCATCCAGGGCTCCGATATCGTCTCAGCGCACGCCCACCTCGACGGGGCCAAGGTCACAGTGCCCGGTACCGCCGATCCGACTGCCGCCGATGCGGACGAGAATCCGGCTGGAGACGACTCGGCAGAGTCCGCAGGGCAGTCCAAGGACCTTGCGCTGACAGCGCTGGCACCGGATTCCCAAGCGCTCAAAGCGGCCAGGGGCAAGGATCTGACTCCCCAGGCCGGCACCGTCTATATCAACGACGACCAGGCAAGGGAACTCAAGAGTGATTCGGATTCGTACACCACAGGCGATCCCGTGGGCACGTTCACCTTCAAAGGCGAGCGCGGAACAGTCAAGCTCAAGGCCGTGGCCGGCCATGGAATCCCCCGGGCCGAGGCCGTAATGGACACTTCGGACCTCTCCCAGCTGCAGCCCACTGCGGCCGAGGGTGCGATGTGGACGGAGATCTCCGACCAGGCCACCAGCTCGGATGTGCAGAAGCTGACGAGCGCCCTGAACGCCGATGACCGGGTGGATCAGGAAGGCGCCATTATGCGCGTGACCATGTCCAGCATCATCAACGTGGTCCTGGCGATCGTCCTGGTGCTGCTGGCCGCGTCCCTGGTGGTCGCGGTGGTCGGGGTGGCCAACACCCTGTCGCTGTCGGTGATGGAGCGCAGGCGGGAGACCGCACTGCTGCGTGCCATGGGCATGACCCGTTCGCAGGTGTCCTGGATGGTCGCCGTCGAGGCTCTGCTGATGGCGCTGGTCGCCATCATCCTGGGCCTGGTACTGGGCCTGCTCTTCAGCTGGGCGGGCATCTCCTCGCTCATCCAGACGAACAGGATCGCGATCACCGTCGGCATCCCCTGGGGGCAGATCGGCGCGGTCATCGTCGCCGCTATCCTGGCATCCCTGCTGGCATCCCTGATCCCGGCCCGCGCGGTCAGCCGGACCAAACCGGCCGAGGGCCTGTCCGCCTGATCACCTCGGCATCGAAACACGCCGACCCGTCGATCTTCTCCGTTTCCATTGAGGAAATCGGAGAAGATCGACGGGTCGGCGTTCGTACGAGCCCGAGTTCGTGTGAACAGACTCAGAAGTCGTTCGGGCTGTACGGCAGGCGTTCCAGGGCGAACATCGCGCGGGCCTGGGCCACGACCTCGGGCCGGGCCGCGCGGATCCGCCCGGCGCGCGAGAGCACTGCGGGATCCGCCCCGCCCAGGTACAGCGAACCCAATTCGGCGATGTCCAGGGACAGATCCGCCATGGCATCGTCGGGTTCATCGGCCAGCCGGACCACGGTGCCACGACCGTCGGCCGCGGTCAGCTCGAAGACGCCCGCGCCGAAGCCCAGGGAATCCGTGACCGACAGGGTCAACTTGCCCATCAGCCCCCAGGGCCGGGCCTCCAGAGCCTGGGGCACGTCGAGGATGCGCAGCCATTCGGAGTCCTCCACGGCCTTGACCGTCATCCGCCGCGGATCTGCCAGCAACCAGGACAGGGGCGAGTCCGTGGCCGCCGCCGGATACCGGACCCGGTTGACCAGGTCGATCGCACCCAGATAGCCCCACAGGGCGGAGTAGGCAGCATCGGACACGGCGACCAGGTCGATGATGTCGATCGTGGCCGTCCAGTCGTCCCACCCGGAGATCTTGTAGCTGACGAAACCGTCGGGAGCGCCGGCCTCATCGAAGTGCAGGGCCGCCCGGACCTTGGGATCCGGCTTGCCGGTGTCCAGATCGAGGCTGCCGGCGGCCCGTTCGACGTAACTCTGTTGGCGTCCGGCTGCCCCGGGGAACTTGCGCATGTACTGCGCGTAGATCTGTGGCGCCAGCTCGCGCAGCACCTGCGGATCGCACATCTCGACCCGCCGGTCCGGTTCCACCGCAAGGGCGAATCCGGGTGAGGTATCCACCTCGACCCGCTGGATCCAGGTGGCCCGGCCGAAACCGAAGCGCCGGTAGATTCCGCCCTCGGTCGCGGTGAGCACGGCGAACGGATAACCAGCGGTGGCGGCATTGGCTAGGTTCTGTGTCATCAGCGCGCGCAGCAGGCCCCGGCGCCGGTGCGTCGGCCGCACCGTCACCCAGGTGATCAGGTGGGCGTCGACGAGGTTCCCCCCGCCGACGTTGAACTCCTTCTCGAAGTGCGCGAAGGTCGCCACCGGAACCGCCGGATCCAGGGCGTATTCGGGCTGGCGGTCGACATAGGCGGCGGTGAACTTCCGGCCGTCCAGCATCGACCTGCGCACCTTGTCGCCCAGCGGCTCCTCTTCAAGCCGGGGTTCGTGGAACCCCGCCTGAACGGCCTGCAGGTACGCGGTGGTCTGGGCATCGGGGGCGCCATCGGCCAGCCCCGGTTCAAATGTCTCAAAGCGATAATCGGCCATGTTCTCAGCCTAGCGCGGATCCCGGCGCGCGTGAGCTCCATGACAGCTTTCCGATCCGCATGACATAAAGGAATATCCGCCTCATACCACCCGTTATAGTCTTCTGTTTACGCTCACATACACCGGGCGCACAGACTTTGCACACCATCGATGAAGGGAACCATGCACGCCGCCACCACCACTGCACCACAGGCGCCCGCGGCCGGACGGTCCGCATGGCGCGACCTGTGGTCCCGGCTGCGGCACGACCATGCGGCGATGACCGGTCTGGTCCTCGTAGCGCTCTTCGTGCTCATGATGCCGGCTGCTCCCCTGTTCACCTGGCTCACCGGTAACGACCCCTACACCTACAACACGGACCTGCTCGGAGCCGACACCGCGCCGGCGGGTGCCCTGGGCGGGGCCTCAGGCGGCCACTGGTTCGGTCTGGAGCCGCGCACCGGCCGGGACCTGTTCGCCATCGTCACCTGGGGCTCCCAGGTGTCGCTGCTCATCGGCATCGCCTCGACCCTGGTCTCGGTGGTCATCGGTGTGGCCGTCGGCCTGTTCGCCGGCTACTTCGGCGGCTGGACGGACAAGCTGCTGGGCCGGTTCACCGATGTGGTCTTCGGCTTCCCCTTCCTCATCTTCGCGATCGCGCTGGCCGCCGTCGTCCCCGACTCCTTCCCCCGTCCCCTCATGCTGATCCTGGTCATCGGGCTGTTCGGCTGGCCGCAGATCGCCCGGGTCGTCAGGTCCGAAACGCTGAGCCTGCGCGAGCGCGGTTTCGTACGCGCGGCCAACGCCGCCGGGATCGGCCCCTGGCGGGTGCTGACCCGCGAACTGCTGCCCAATCTGGCGGCGACCATCATCGTGTTCACCACGACCTCGATCCCGGGCAAGATCGGGTCCGAGGCCGCGCTGAGCTTCCTGGGCGTGGGCATCGCCCCGCCCACCCCCAGCTGGGGCCGGTCGATCTCCGACGCGATCTCCTGGGTCCAGGTCGATCCCATGTACCTGGTGCTGCCGGGCCTGGCGCTGTTCGGCGTCACCCTCGGCTTCACCCTGCTGGGCGATGGGCTGCGCGATGCGCTCGACCCACAGCGCACCGCCCGCGCTCCCGAGGCCGCGGCCGCCGGCGATGCCGCGGCACCGGCCGCTGTGCCAGGCGATGCCGCGGCGAGCGCCGACGACCAGCCGACCGGCACCTCGGCGGTGGACGGGAGCAGAGAGTGAACCGCGCCCTGTCGATCCTGCGCTTCCTGGCCGCCCGGGCAGGCGGGGCGGTGCTGGTGCTACTCATCATCGCCACCATCAGTTTCGCGATCTTCTACCTGCTGCCGAACAACCCGGCACAGCTGTCCTGCGGTAAGCCCTGCACGCCGGACCGGCTGGCCGAGGTCCAGACCTATATGGGCCTGGACAAGCCCTGGTACGCGCAATTGGGCGCCTTCCTGCTGGGCATCGTCGCCGGCCGCACCTTCGGGGCGGGCGCCACCGCGATCCACTGCGCGGCACCCTGCTTCGGCTACTCCTTCCGGCTCCAGTCCGATGTCACCGGACTGTTGGGCGAACGGCTGCCGGTGACCCTGTCGATCGCGATCGGCGCGATCGTACTGTGGACCATCGCCGGCGTGGGCGCAGGTGTCTGGGCCGCCCTCAAGCGCGGCAAGCCCACAGACAGGCTGCTCATGGGGGCCTCCGTGTTCGGAGTGTCCGCGCCGAGCTACCTGGTGGCGCTGCTGCTGATCCTGCTGTTCGGCTTCACCCTCAACGTCCTGCCGATCGGCGGCTACGTCGCCTTCACGGAGAATCCGGCCGGCTGGGCCTACCACCTGATCATGCCGTGGGTGGCCCTGGCGATCATCAACGCCGCCATCTACACCCGCCTGACCCGCGGCACCCTGCTGGAGACCCTGGGACAGGACTTCGTGCGCACCGCCAGGGCCATCGGCCTGCGGGAATCCGCGGTGGTGGTGCGCCACGGCCTGCGCAATATGGTCGTGCCCATCGCCACCCTCATCGCCCTGGACTTCGGGTCGCTGCTGGGCGGCACCGTCATCACGGAGAAGGTGTTCAACCTGGCAGGTGTGGGATCCCTGCTGTTGGACGCCGTGAACAACCTCGACCTGCAGGTGGTCGTGGGCGTGACCCTGTTCGCCGCGGCCGCCGTCATCGTGGCCAACTTCCTCATCGACATCCTCTACAGCGTCCTCGACCCAAGAATCGGAGCACACGCATGAAGAAATCAACCAGAACCGGCCTGAGCCTGACGTCCCTGGTGGCCGCTGCCGCCCTGCTGCTCACCGGCTGCAACGCCAACGACCTCTCCGGCGATTCCGACGCCGGGCAGGACCTGGGCGAAACCCAGTCCGGCGGCAACCTGACTATCATGCAGGGCGCCACCGATATCGAATGGGACCCCGCGAAGAGCCAGAACCTGGCCATCACCACACTGGGCCTGGTCGAACGCCGGCTGACCACCTGGGATGCCGAACCCGGCAAGGAGACCAAGGTCGTGCCCGATCTGGCCAAGGACACCGGCACCCCGTCCAAGGACGGCAAGACCTGGACCTTCAAGCTCAAAGACGGGCTGAAGTACGAGGACGGATCCACGATCACCGCCCAGGACATCAAGTACGGGCTGGAGCGCTCCTTCTCCACCGAGCTCTCCGGCGGCCTGGGCTATCACAAGTCGCTGCTGATTGGTGGGGACGACTACCGCGGCCCCTACAGCGGCAAGCACCTCGACTCGATCAAGACCCCGGACGACAAAACGATCGTCTTCACACTGAAGTCCGCCTTCGGCGACTTCCCGTGGATCGCCTCGATGCCGGCCTTCGCCCCGGTGCCCAAGGCCAAGGACGATATCAAGGCCTATACCAAGAAGCCCGTGGCATCGGGACCGTACCGGGTCGCGAAGTACACCGCAGGCAATCAGGCGGTGCTGGAGCGCAATGAGCACTGGGACAAGGACACCGACCCCGTGCGCACCGCCGGTCCCGACACCGTGACCTTCAAACTGGGCCAGGACATCACTGTGTCGGCCCAGTCGCTGATCTCCGATTCCGGGGACGCCAAGAACGGCTTCTCCGCGGACTTCGTGCCCGCCTCGCAGCTGGCCCAGGCCCAGCAGAACCCGGCGGCCAAGGACCGTCTGGTCACCAGTGGCGACGGGGCGCTGGCCTATCTGGCGATGAACACGAAGCGCGGGGCGCTGAAGGACCTCAAGGTGCGCCAGGCCATCAACTACGCGGTGGACAAGAACGCCTTCCGGGTGGCCGCCGGCGGTGAGATCGCCGGCGACTTCGCCTCGACGCTCATCACCCCGGGGATCCCCGGACGCGCCGACTACGACCTGTACCAGGCCGATGCCGCCGGTGACGTGGACAAGGCGAAGTCCCTGCTGGCCGAATCCGGGCAGAAGCCGGGCAAGCTGCGGCTGCTGGTGAAGAACGACCAGACGAACGTCGCGCAGGCCGAATCGATCCAGCAGTCGCTGGGCCGCGCGGGCATCGAGGTGTCGATCAAGTCGGAGGACCAGCAGTCCCTGCAGGCCGATGCGACCGATGCCAAGGGCGACTACGACCTGTACCTGGGCTCCTGGCAGCCAGACTTCCCCTCGGCCAATGGCAATATCCAGCCGCTGTTCGACTCCTCGCAGATCGGCGGGGGCAACTACAACATCTCCCGCTACTCCAATAAGAAGGTCGACGCGCTGATCAAGCAGGCGACCGAAGAGGTCGACCGCACCAAGGCCGGGCAGGTCTGGGCACAGGCGGACAAGCTGATCATGGAAGACGCTCCCATCGTCCCGCTGATCTACACGAAGAACACCTTCATCCACGGCTCGGGCGTGGAGAACTTCGTCATCGGCAAGTTCCCGGCCTACCCCGTGTACTTCAAGGCCTCGCTCAAGCAGGGCTGATACCAGTGGAGCACACCCCAGCACCGGGCGCGCCGGCCCTGCGCATCGCCGGACAGCGCGTGTCCTTCGGCACCACCGAGATCACCCACGGCATCGACCTGCTGGTGCGTCCGCGCACCGTCATGGCGCTGGTCGGCGAGTCCGGGTCCGGCAAGTCGGTGACCGCGCTGAGCCTGCTGGGCCTGGCCGGCACCGGCTCCCGTGCGACGGGTTCTGCCCGCCTGGCCGACGGCACCGAGTTGATCGGCGCCGAGGCGCAGCTGCTGCGCAGGGTCCGCGGCAAGCGGATCGGCGTGGTCTTCCAACAGCCGATGAACGCCTTCGACCCGATGTACCGGATCGGCCACACCCTGGCCGAGGCCCTGCGCGCCCACGGTGAGCGGGTCACCCGGGAGCAGGCGGCCGGGCGGTCCGCGGCCGCCCTGCGAGCCGCGGGCCTGGCTGCCCCCGAGCGCATCCTCGCGTCCTATCCGCACGAGCTCTCCGGCGGGCAGTTGCAGCGCGCGATGATCGCCCTGGCGACCATCCACGATCCCGAACTGCTCATCGCCGATGAGCCGACCACGGCCCTGGACGTCACCGTGCAGGCCGATATCCTCGATCTGCTGCGGCACATCGCGACCGAGCGCGCCGTCCTGCTCATCACGCACGATATGGGCGTTGTCGCGCAGGTCGCCGATGAGATCTCCGTGATGAAGGACGGACGGATCGTCGAAACCGGTGCTGCGGCCGAGGTCTTCAACCGGCCCCGGCACGCCTACACCCGCAAGCTGCTCGACGCGGTACCCCGGCTGGGCGCGGTGGCCGCCGCGGCCTCGGCCGTAGCCGGCTCCGGGACCGACCCGAACACCAGTGACGAGGCGCCCGCCGCCGAGCTCGTGGGCGGACGCGTGGAGTTCCGCGGCAAGCGCACCACCGTGGCCGTCGACGATGTCGATCTGTGCGTGCCCGCGGGGACCGTGGTGGCGCTGGTGGGCGAATCGGGTTCCGGCAAGTCGACGATCGCCAATGTGCTCATCGGCGCCCAGCGGCTGACCGCGGGGACCGCGCGGATCGCCGGTTCCGAGGTCCGCACGGGCAATGGCCGGGACCAGCGCAGGCTGCGCGCACGCATCGGCACCGTGTTCCAGGACCCCGCCGGTTCGCTCAACCCGCGCCGCACGGTCGCGGCCCAGTTGGCCCAGCCGCTGCAGGTCCACACGGACTTGGGTCGGACGGAGATCGATCGGCGGGTGAACACGCTGCTCGATGATGTCCAGCTGCCGGCCGGGTTCGCCGCGCGGATGCCCCATGAGCTCTCCGGTGGGCAGAAGCAGCGGGTGGCGATCGCCAGGGCCCTGGCCCTGCGGCCCCGGCTACTCATCGCCGATGAGCCGACCAGTGCGCTGGACGTCTCCGTGCAGGCAGGCGTGTTGGACCTACTGCGGGACCTGCACGCGGAGTACGGTTTCGCCTCGCTGTTCATCAGCCATGATCTGGCGGTGGTCGAACAGATCGCCGAGCAGGTGGTGGTGCTGCGCCACGGCCGGGTCGTCGAACGGGGTGCGACGCTGGACGTGCTGCGCAGACCGCAGGACGATTACACCCGCGAACTCATCGCCGCCGTCCCCGAACCCGTGGTCGCGGGCTAGGGATAGACCTGGGAGGGCTCGGGCGAAAGCAGGGTGTGCAGGGCCCGCAACCGTCTCACCAGCTGGTTGTCGATGCTGTAGCGGACGAAGGCCAGCCAGAACAGGCAGATCACATCGGCACACCCCGTCACCAGGGCCACCCAGGCCGCCGGCGACAGAGCCGCATCACCGGCGGACTGGGACCCGGCGCCGATCACCCCGATCCCGCCGAGCACCAACCACCACAGGCCCACCCACACCGCCGAGGTCAGCAGAGCCGTGCGCGGACTGCGTGCAGCGGAGAACATCGAACCGTCGTCGGTGGGCGCCTGCAGGCTGAGAATCGAGCCGATCCAGTCCAGCAGCAGGCCGCTCCACGCCTGGACGCCGGTGAGGAAGCGGATGGCCGGAAGCCGGTCGTCGCGCCCGGCCAGGGCCACATCGCGGGCGATGACGCCTTCGAGATAGGGCCGCGGCGGCGGCTCGATCCCCCGCAGGCCGCGCGCCAGGCGGTGCCGCAGCGCGCCGACCCGGCAAAGGTGGGCGATGATCCACCCCAGCATGAGGGCCTCGAGCCCGGCCAGGGCCCACAGGACGGCGTCCCCGCCGGCCCGGGCCGTCTCGTCCTGCGCACTCAGCGCGGCAGTGAGCAACCACAGCACGGAGCACACGAGCAGGGTCAGGCAGTAGCCGAACCCCGTCCAGGGGAACATCCGGCTGGGCACTGCGATGCGCGTCCCGTCACGGGTCTGATCGAGTGCGTACAGGTAGCGCGGCATGCAGCCCAGCCTAGTCCGCCCATGACCGGGTTCTCTCCCGGCTCAGCCCTGGGCGTCCGTCCGGGACGATTCCACCACCTGGGCGGGGCGGGCCGAGGCGGCGGCCCGGGCCGTCGCCCTGGCCTCGCTGCGCCAGGTCTTGCGCCAGCGCGGATCCGGCGACACCAGGCTGAGCACGACCACGACCAGGAAGTTCAGTGCCAGAGCCCATACCCCGCCGTTGACGCCCCAGAGCGGGTCGTTGCCGGTGAAGTACAGGGTCAGCATCGCGATGCCGCCGACCACGATGCCGGCGGCCGCAGCGTGCTTGCTCATGCGCGGCCAGAACAGTCCCAGCAGGGCAGCGGGCACCAGCTGGGCCATGCCCTCGTAGCTGAGCACTGACAGGGAGACCAGGGCATTGGGCATGAACAGGCTGCCGGCCAGCGCGACCAGGCCGGCTATCAGGCACACTACCTGGGAGAGCTTCCGCTGCCGCGCTCCGGCCGGGTCCTGGGCCGCCGCCGCAGAATCCGCAGGCGCGTGGGCCCTGGTCAATCCGCCGCCGAGCACGGTGCGGCCCCACATGGTGCCGATCGCCAGCATGAAGACGCTCATCGGCACGATTGCGCTCAGCGCCCCGGCGACTCCGATGATCGCCACCAGGGGTGCTGGGAGCGAGTCGATGACCACGGAGAACAGGGCCAGATCGCCATTGGCCAGAGCCGGCACGACGAACAACGCGGCCATCCCGATCATCACGGGCACCAGCAGCAGCACCTGGTACCAGGGCAGGATGATCGAGTTCCGGCGCAGCGAATTGGCGCTGTCGGCGCTGATGTAGCCGGCCAGGGTCGTCGGGAAGATGGCCGTGGTGAAGGCGTTGAGCAGGATCGTGGAGATGAACCAGGCCGCTCCGTACTCGCCGCCGCCGGCGCCGGGGAAGGTCAGCCACTGCGGCTTCTCCTGGATCATCCGGCCGACGAGTTCGCCCACCCCGTCGAAGTAGTGCAGGGGGACGTAGATCGCCAGGAAGGCGATGGCCGCCACCGTCAGACCGTCCTTGAGCACGCTGACCCAGGCGGAGCCGCGCAGGCCCGAGACCAGGATGAACAGCTCCGCGACGATGAAGGAGATGATCGCCGCGACCTTCAGGTCGATGGCCCCGTAGGACATGGCGTTGACGACCGTGCCCATGCCCTGGATCTGCAGCTGGATGTAGGGCAGCATGAAGATGGTCGCCGCGATCGCCACGAAGATGGCCAGGGGCCGGGACTTGAACCGGTACTCGATGATGTCGGTCAGACCCACCAGCTTGTGCCTGGCGGCATAGGTCCACAGGGTGGGAGCCAGGACGTAGGCGATGATCAGGCCCACGCTCAGGTAGCCGATCAGGTAGAGGATCGGGACCCCGTACTTGTACGACCACCCGGCCGCTCCCAGGAAGGAGAAACTGGTGTAGGACTCGCCGGCCATGAGCAGGAGCACGAAGATGAAGCCCAGGCCGCGGCTGGAGACCGACCATTCGTCCATGGACTTCTCCCGGCCACGGCCGGAGTAGACCCCGATCGCCACGGTGGCGACCATGGCCAGGGCGAAGATGATGATGGCGATGATCGCCGACGAGCTCATGCGTCCTCCTCCACGAAATCGGCGTGGTGCGTGTCCTCGAACGCCGCATCCACCGGAATGTACTCTCCGCGGTTCTCCCGGTAGAAGGGGTCCAGACGGGCCACCAGCCAGACCAGCAGCGGCGTGATCACGGTGACGATGAGGACGTAGGCGAAGGCGAACGGCAGCCCCAGCACCACCGGCTGGATCGAGTTCGCGACCAGGGGTGTCAACAGGTAGAGAACGACGGGCACTGGCAGGATGAGAAGTGACCAGCGAGATCTGCGCGGCATGCACGGCTCCATTCGGATCGGTCGGTGCGGATGGGTGACGAACGCCATGTTTCCATACACGGGTTATCGACCGCGCACCGGTCCCACGGCCATGGGTCAGAATCCCAGCAGGAATCCCAGCGATGGGGGCCGACCGGGAGCTCGGTCCGGGGGCGCAGCCCGCCGCGGGACTCAGCCCAGCCGGGCCAGGAACTCCTCGCTGGACTCGATGGCGGCGTAGACATTGCGCAGATGCCACAGCGCGGTTTCGTGGTGCTTGGGCGTGATCGCCCCACAGGCGTCGGCGACGATGCCGACCGAATAGCCGGAGTCGGAGAGGTCGCGCACCGTGGAGCTCACGCACTGATCGGTGTAGAAACCGATCGTCACCACATTCTCGATCCCCAGGTTCCGCAGAATACGGTCCAGGTTCGTCCCCAGCACCGCGCCGGAACAGGACTTGTCCAAGACGATCTCACCGGCGATGGGTTCCACGCCCGGCAGGAACTGCGCGGCCTCGGACCCGGGCAGCACCTTGAAGTTCTTGCGCCGGTGCGACAGGCCCACGTCCGCACCGTCTTCCAGCAGCTCCTGGATGCGCACGTGGATCGGGCGGATGCCCGCGGCCCGCGCGGCCTGCAGGACCCGGGTTCCGGCGGCCACCGTGGCCTGGCAGTTCTGCTCGATCCGGCCGATGGCCTCGGCGCAGTCCGCCTCGGGGATACCCCGGCTCCTGGCGAACTCCCAGAAGTGATCGGGCAGGATGCACTTCTGCATGTCGATGAGCAGCAGGACCGTATTGGCGGGGTCCAGCGGGAGCGGCTCCCGTTCGGCCCTGCGCACAAACATATCCGCGAACTCATCGACTGTCAGCTCCGACATGGCATTCCTCTTCCCTGCTCTTCCAGCAGATCTTTCCGACTGTTCTGGGTCCCCGGCAATACTACGCGGCGACGTCACGCGGGGCCCGGGCAATCGAAATCGATCGCCCGGGCCCCGCGTGTGTGGTTCTCGGTTACGCGGTTCAGCGCGCGGCGGAACCCTCGGTGTAGTCCGAGTCGGCCGGCTTCAGCCAGGAGAACATACCACGCAGTTCGCGACCGACGGTCTCGATCGGGTGGACCTCTTCCTTGGCGCGCAGTTCCTTGAACTCCTTGGCGCCGTTGGCCTGGTCGTCCATGAAGCGCTTGGCGAAGGAACCATCCTGGATATCGGACAGGACCTCCTTCATGTGCTCCTTGACGTCGGGGGTGATGACGCGCGGGCCGGAGACGTAGTCGCCGTATTCCGCGGTGTCGGAGCAGGACCAGCGCTGCTTGGAGATGCCGCCCTCGTTGATCAGGTCGACGATCAGCTTCAGCTCGTGGCAGACCTCGAAGTAGGCGATCTCCGGCTGATAGCCGGCTTCCGTCAGTACCTCGAAGCCGTACTGGATGAGGTGGGAGACGCCACCGCACAGCACGGTCTGTTCACCGAACAGGTCGGTTTCGGTCTCTTCGGTGAAGGTGGTCTTGATGCCGCCGGCGCGCAGGCCGCCGATGCCCTTGGCGTAGGACAGCGCGGTCGCCCAGGCGGTATTGGTGGCATCGACCTCGACGGCGATGACGACGGGCACGCCGCGGCCGTCGACGTACTCGCGGCGGACCACGTGGCCCGGGCCCTTCGGGGCGATCATGATGACATCGACACCCTGCGGGGCGGTGATGTAGCCGAAGCGGATGTTGAAGCCGTGGGTGAAGACCAGGGCGTTGCCCTCGGCCAGATTGTCCTTGATGTCGTCGGCGTAGACCTGCGCCTGGACCTGGTCCGGCACGGCGATGACGACGACGTCGGCCCACTTGGCGATCTCGGCGTTCGAGCCGACGGTCAGGCCCTGCGCCTCGGCCTTGTCGCGGGACTTCGAGCCCTCCTTCAGACCGATGCGGACCTCTGCGCCGGAATCACGCAGGCTCAGCGCGTGGGCGTGGCCCTGGCTGCCGAAGCCGATGACGCCGACCTTCTTGCCCTGGATGACGGACAGGTCTGCATCGTCCTCGTAAAAGCGCTCTGCTGCCATGGGGGTTTTCTCCTTCATATGTCACGTGTGCTTCACACGTCTGGAACCCGTACGGTTCCATTGTATGGGTGTCTTATAAGGCGGGACAACACGTCCGCCATGCGGGCGGTCAGACCCGCGGGGCCTTGTCGGTGATCGATTTGGCGCCACGGCCGATCGCCACGGTGCCCGACTGCACGATCTCCTTGATGCCGAAGGGTTCGAGCACCGTCTGCAGGGCATCGAGCTTGGCCTGTTCGCCGGTGGCCTCGACGCTGACGGATTCGGTGCTGACGTCCACGATCTGTGCGCGGAACATCTCGACGGCGGCCAGGACCTGCGGCCGGGTCGCCGCATCCGCCTTGACCTTGAAGATCATATGGGCCCGGCGCACGGCTGTGGCCGCGTCGAGTTCCACGATCTTGATGACGTTGACCAACTTGTTCAGCTGCTTCGTCACCTGTTCCAGGGGCGCCTCTCCGACGTCGACGACCACTGTGATCCGCGAATACCCCGCGGCCTCGGTGTTGCCCACGGCCAGGGAGTGGATATTGAAGCCGCGCCGGGAGATCAGACCCGCGAAGCGCGTGAGCACACCGGGCTTGTCCTCGACCAGAACGGACAGGGTGTGACGGCTCATTCCTGGCCCTCCTCTTCCTCTTCTCCGGCGAAGTCGGGCCGCAGATTCCGAGCGTACTGGATCTCATCGTTGCTCACGCCGGCGGCGACCATCGGCCACACCATGGCGTCGGCCGGCACGGTGAAGTCGATCACCACGGGCCGGTCGTTCGTCGCCAGGGCCTGCTCGATCGCCGCGTCCACGTCCTCGTTGCGCTCCACGCGCAGCGCCAGGCAGCCGTAGGCCTCGCCCAGTTTGACGAAGTCGGGCACCCGGATCGAATCATGGCCGGTGTTGAGCTCCGTATTGGAGTAGCGGCCGTCGTAGAACAGGGTCTGCCACTGGCGCACCATGCCCAGCGAGGAGTTGTTGATGATGGCGACCTTGATCGGAATGTTGTTGATCATGCAGGTGGCCAGTTCCTGATTCGTCATCTGGAAGCAGCCGTCGCCGTCGATCGCCCAGACCGTGCGGTCCGGTTCGCCGACCTTCGCGCCCATCGCAGCCGGAACCGAGTAGCCCATGGTGCCCAGGCCACCTGAGTTGACCCAGGAGTTGGGGCGCTCGTAGTCGACGAACTGGCTGGCCCACATCTGATGCTGGCCCACACCCGCCACATAGACGGCCTCGGGCCCGGACAGTGCGGAGATCCTCCCGATCACGTACTGCGGATCGCACAGTCCGATCTCATTGGGCTCGTAGCCCAGCGGGTAGGTCTCCTTCCAGGCGTTGAGTGTCTTCCACCAGCGCGGTCGGTCGTTCTCCAGCGCCTGGGCGTGGTTGGCCTCCAGTTCGCGCAGCAGTTCGGTCAGCACCTCACCGGCGTCGCCGACGATCGGCACGTCCACCGGACGGTTCTTCCCGATCTCCGCCGGGTCGATGTCGGCGTGGATGATCTTGGCCTTGGGCGCGAAGCTGTCCAGGTCGCCGGTGACGCGGTCGTCGAACCGGGAGCCCACCGCGATCAGCAGATCGGACTTCTGGAAGGCCGCGACCGCCGAGACGGTTCCGTGCATCCCCGGCATCCCGATGTGCTGCGGGTGCGAGTCGGGGAATGCCCCGCGGGCCATCAGGGTCGTCGCCACCGGGATGTGGGTGGCCTCGGCCAGGGCCTTGAGCTGTTCGTGGGCGCCGCTGCGGATCACGCCGCCGCCGATGTAGAACACCGGCCGCTTGGCCTTCTCGATGAGCGAGGCCGCTTCCCGGATCTGCTTGAGGTGCGGTTTGACCGTGGGCTTGTAGCCGGGCAGCTGCGGGGCCTGGGGCCATTCGAACGGGGCCTTGCCGGCCTGTGCGTCCTTCGTGATGTCGACCAGCACGGGGCCGGGGCGACCCGTCGTCGCGATGTAGTGGGCCGACATGATGGCCTGCGGAATGTCCTCGGTCCGGGTGACCAGGAAGCTGTGCTTGGACACCGGCAGGGTCATGCCGACGATGTCGGCTTCCTGGAAGGCGTCCGTGCCCAGCAGGGTGGATGCCTGCTGACCGGTGATGGCCAGCAGGGGCACCGAGTCCATATTCGCATCGGCGATCGCCGTGATGAGGTTCGTGGCGCCGGGGCCCGAGGTCGCGATGCACACGCCCAGTTTGCCGGTGGCCGCCGCATAGCCCTCGGCCGCATGACCGGCACCCTGCTCGTGGCGGACCAGGATGTGGCGGATCCGCTCCGAGTCCATCAGCGGGTCATAGGTCGGCAGGATCGTGCCGCCGGGCAGGCCGAAGACGTCCGTGACCCCCAGCAGCTCGAGGCTGCGGACGATCGCCTGGGCGCCGGTGAGCACCTCCGGCGCATTGTCCGGTCGCTTGCGCGGCCCTGGTTTGGGGACGGACCGGGCGCCCTCCTGGGCCCCCGCTTCCGCCTTGGGTTCAGCGTTCTTCGTCGTCGCTGCCACTGTGTCTCCTTAAATGTGTCCAAGCCGCGCCTGGTGTGCCGCTCATGATCGGTGGGGCCGTGGTGTCCGGCCGGACCCGCTCATAAAAAAAGCCCCATCCGGTTTCCGGTGGGGCGCGCGGCGTTCGTCTTCGTGACGCTTACGGGTTCACCGCGCGCTGCCGATAACGAGGACGAGTACGAGCTTGTGCATGTCATCATCTAACGCCCGCCGCTCGCGGGGTGTCAAACCACAGGCCACCGGAGTCCGCATGATGAGATTGCGGTTCTCATGGTCGGTCTGCAGTACCGCCGGTAGAATCGTCCGGTGAGATGTGCACACTACGAGGCCGGTACCTGCCGCTCCTGCACCCTGCTGCCGGTGCCCTTCGGCACCAGAGTCGACCGTGCCCAGGCGGATTTGGAGGAGTTGCTGGCGCCGTTCACCCGGGACGCGGCTGCACGGATCTGGCGGGCGCCCATCACCGGACCCGAAGCCGGTTTCCGCAATAAGGCCAAGATGGTGGTCACCGGCACCGCCGACGCACCGGTGTTCGGCATCGTCGATCCCGCCGGCAACGGCGTGGACCTGCGCGACTGCCCGCTCTATCCTCCGGTCATCATGAAGGTGCTCGACCTGCTGCCCGCCCTGATCAAGCGCGCCCAGGTCTCTCCCTATTCGATCGCCCGGCGCAGGGGCGAGCTCAAATACGTGCTCATCACCGCCGGCGACGTCCCGGCTGGCGCGGGCGATCCCGCGGTCATGGTGCGCTTCGTGCTACGCACCGAGAAGCCGGTGGAGCGCCTGCGCGAACACCTCCACCTGCTCGTGGAGTCCCTGGCTCCGGGCTCCGTGGTCACCGCGAACATCCAACCCGAGCCCAAGGCCATCATCGAGGGCCCCACCGAGATCCACCTGGCGGGCCCCGACACCCTCTCTGTGACACAGGGACGGATCCGCCTGCTGCTGCGCCCGCAGTCCTTCCTGCAAACCAACACGACGGTGGCCTCGGGCCTGTACCGGCAGGTCTCGAACTGGGTGGACGAGATCGACCCTGGCGAGGTCTGGGACCTGTTCTGCGGCGTGGGCGGCTTCGCGCTGCACTGCGCCCAGCCCGCGGAGCCGCGCCCGGCCTGCACCGCTCCTGGCGCCGACCCTGGCGCGAGGACGCTGGAACCCGGCGCCATCGTGCTCGAGCCGCGTCGGCGCAGGGTCACCGGGGTGGAGATCTCGCCGGCTGCGATCGAGTCCGCCAAGCAGAGCGCCGCGGAATACGGACTGGACGCGGACTTCTACGCGGGCGACGCCGCGGCCTGGTTCCGCGAGCGGACCGCGGCCGGCCGGCGACCCGATGTGCTCATCGTCAACCCGCCCCGGCGCGGGGTGGGGCGCGAGATGGCCGCATGGATCCAGGACTCCGGCATTCCCGATGTC
Source organism: Brevibacterium sp. 91QC2O2 (assembly GCF_024580695.1). Classification (NCBI taxonomy): domain Bacteria; kingdom Bacillati; phylum Actinomycetota; class Actinomycetes; order Micrococcales; family Brevibacteriaceae; genus Brevibacterium; species Brevibacterium sp. 91QC2O2. The sequence goes on from NZ_JANIJY010000004.1 coordinate 24,274, forward strand.
GTCTACTCCAGCTGCAATCCCGCGACCCTGGCCCGCGATCTGGAGGCCATGCCCGCCTACCGGATCACCGCCGCCCGCCTGCTCGACATGTTCCCCCACACCCGCCACGCCGAGGTCCTGGTGCGCCTCTCCCGCTGACCCGAGGGGCGGTCAGGCCAGGGACTCCTCCCACGCCGCGTGCAGGTGCGCGAACCGGCCACCGTCTGCCAGCAGCCGTTGCGGGGTGCCGTCCTCGACGATCCGCCCGTGTTCCATCACCAGTACCCGATCGGCGATCTCCACCGTTGACAGGCGGTGGGCGATGATGATCGCGGTGCGCCCGCGCAGCACGGTCTCCAGGGCCTGCTGCACCGCCCGCTCCGAGGGGATGTCCAAGTGGGCAGTGGCCTCGTCGAGCACGATCACGCCCGGATCGGCCAGGAACACGCGGGCGAAGGACACCAGCTGGCGCTGCCCCGAGCTGAGCCGGCCGCCGCGCTTCTTCACATCGGTCCCGTAGCCCCCGGGCAATCGCGCGATGAACCGGTCCAAACCGACTGCCCGGGCCGCCGCGCGCACCTGCTCACCTGTGGCCTCGGGGTTGCCGATGCGGATGTTGTCGGCGATCGTGCCGGAGAACAGGAAGGACTCCTGGGTGACCATGACGATCGCCCGGCGCAGCGCGGCATCGTCGATCTCGCGCAGATCCACTCCGTCCAACCGGACGCTTCCCGCCAGCGGATCGTAGAACCGGGTGGCCAGTTTGACCAGGGTCGATTTGCCGGCGCCCGTGGTGCCGACCAGCGCGACGGTCTGGCCGGCGCGGACCTCCAGGTCGAAGTCGGGCAGGATGTCCGGGCCGTCCTCGTAGGCGAAGCGCACGCGCTCGAAGCTCAGCTCGCGCCCGCCGGCTCCGGTGGGCAGGGCGCGGGCCGCGGCGGGGTCCTCGATGGCGGGTTCGGTGTCGAGGATCGCCGTGATCTTCTCCAGCGCCGCCGAGGCTGACTGATACAGGTTGAAGGAGTTGACCAGTTCGTCCAGCGGGCCGTAGAAGCGGCGCAGGTACAGGATGAATGCTGTGAGCACGCCGATCTGCGTGTGTCCGGTCATCACCAGATAGGCGCCGGCGAGGATGATGGCGACCTGGGTCAGATTGCCAATCAGCCGCGTCCAGCCGGCGAACCAGGCCACGCCGGTCAGCGCATCGCGGTTGGCCTGCCGGTAGGCGTCGTCGCTCTGGTGCAGGCGCTCCCGTCCGGCGGGCTGCCGGCGGAAGGCCTGCACCGCGCGGATCCCGCCCATTGTCTCCGTGAAGTGCACGATCGACTTGCCGATCCACGTACGGGTGCGCCGGTAGGCCCCGCGCTGGGTCCGGGCGGCGTAGACGGTGACGAAGAACAGCGGGATGAACCCGGCGAAGGCGATCAGGGCCATCGGCACGTCCAAGAACACCAGCAGCACCGCGATCGCGGCCATCTGCAGTAGTCCCAGCGCCGTGTCGATGAGCGCGAAGGACAGGAACTCCTGCACCGATTCCATATCCGAGGTCTGCCGGGCGACCAGCCGACCCGAGGTGGACTTCTCGTGATACCCCAGGTCCAGTCGCTGCACGTGCTTGAACAGGCGCCCGCGCAGATCGAACAGGATCCGCTGGGCGGTTTTGCCCATCAGCCGCACCGATGCCCAGGAACAGACCCCGGCGACCAAGGCCGAGGCCATAAAGGCACCGATCGCCCAAGCCAGGGGCGCGAAGTCACCGGCCTGGGCCGCCGGCAGGCCGTCGTCCAGGGCGCGCTGGACGAACACCGGTCCGATCACCGCGCCGGCACTGGTCAAGACGATGAGCAGTACCAGGACGATGACGCTGAGCAGCCGGGGTCGCACCAGGCTCATGAGCAGGCGCCGGGCGCTGCGGGCCACGCCCGGTGGCAACTGGTCGAGTTCGTCCACGGCGGTTGCGGATTTCTGGTTCGCGGGCGCGCTCATACGTGCGCCCCCATCAGATCGCGGTACATGGTCGAGGTCTCCAGGAGTTCTTCGTGCGTGCCCAGGGCGGCGATGCCACCGCCGTGGAGCACGGCCACCCGGTCGGCGAGCGCGGCGGTGGACGGCCGGTGGGCGATCACGAGGGTGGTGGAATCGGGCAGGACTTCGCGCAGGCGGCGCTGGACCCGGTCCTCGGTGTCGACGTCCACGGCTGACAGCGGGTCGTCGAGCACCAGGATGCGCGGGGTGCCAAGGATGGCACGGGCCAGGGCGAGGCGTTGGCGCTGGCCACCGGACAGGGCCAGGCCCTGCTCCCCCACCTGGGTGTCCAGACCCTCGGGCAGGGCCGCGACGAAATCGGCGGCCTGGGCGATGTCCAGGGCGCGGCGGACCTCGGCGTCGGTGGCGTGCGGCACGCCGAGGGCTACGTTGTCGCGGACGCTGGAGGAGAACAGGATGGGGTCCTCGAAGGCCACGGACACCAGACGGCGCAGCTCGGTCAGGGGCAGCTCGCGGACATCCGTCCCGTCGATGCTCAGCCGGCCGGAGGTGACATCGGCCAGGCGCGGCACCAGGGCGGCCAGGGTGGACTTGCCCGATCCGGTCGCCCCGACGATCGCCAGGGTCTCCCCCGGCTGCACGGTGAGGTCGAGGCCGTCCAACAGTGGGGTGTCCGCGTCGGCGAAGCGGAAGCCGACGTGCTCGAAGCGCAGTTCCCCGCGCACGCCTGCCGGGTCCAGGACCGGGACGGGGTCGTCGGCGACGTCGCCGGAGGTGTCGGTGATGCCCAGCGGCAGGTCCATCACCTCCCAGTAGCGGGCGGCTGCGGTGGCGGCCATGAGGGCGTCGGAGAGCAGGAAGCCGAACATCTCGATGGGGATCCGCAGAATCATCGTCACCGTTACCGCGGCGACCACCGTTCCCACGCTCATCCAGCCGTGGACCACGCCCCAGGCGCCCAGACCCACGATTGCGGCCTGCGCGATGGTCGGCAGCATCATCAGCGTGCCCCACAGCCAGGAATCCAGGCGGGCCTTGCGGACTTCCAGGCGGGCCAGGCCGCCGGAGAGTTCGCGGAACCGGCCGCGGATCCACGGGGTGCGGCCGAAGGCGCGAATGATGCGGATGCCCTGGATGGATTCCTCGACATTGGTGGTGATGGCCCCCATCTGGTCCTGGGCGGCGCGCGCGGCCAGGCGGTACTTGCGTTCGAACACGGCGACGATCGCCACCGTGGGCACGGCCATGACCAGGAAGATCAGTCCGAACAGCGGCTGCATGACGGTCAGGATGATCGCGCCGGCCACGATGATGACCGGGTTGACCAGCAGGAACGGGGCCCCGAAGGCGAAGAAGCGGCGCATCTGGGAGAGGTCCTGAACCCCGCGGGACAGCAGCTGTCCGGAGTCCCAGGCATCGTGGGTGGCGACCTGGACGTACTGCAGTTTGTCGTACAGCCGGCCGCGCCACAGCACTTCCCAGAACGAGGTGACAGGGGCCGCCAGATAGCGGCGGCCGAACAGCGCCGCGGCTTCGAGCACGCCGAGGCCGCAGATCACCAGAACGGGCACCACCAGACCGGCCGGGTCGTGGTGGGCGATCGGTCCGTCGATGATGCGGCCGGTGAGCAGCGGGACGACCAATTGCAGCCCGTTGGCGAACAGGCTGAGGAAGATGATGACACCGTAGACCCAGAGGCGTTCTCTGATGTCGGGCCAGAACCGGAGGATTGCACGCATAGCCTTTCAGCTTATATCAGTTCCGGCACCCGATTCCAGGGGCCTTGCGTCTTCCGGTATCGCCCGGCAGGGTGGGGTTATGGACACCGACGTCATGGACGAGGACGCGCTGCTGCGGGGGTACCGGCTGGGATACCGACTGGCCATGATCACGATGGGGCTGGTATCCGTTCTGGCCGCGGCCATCGGGCTCCGGCTGTGGTCCATCGTCCCCGTGGTCCTGCTGATGATCGTGGCCCTCGCCTTCAACAGCGGAGCGCGCTCCCAGGGCCTGGATCCGCGGAAGCTCGAACGGCCCTCCGGCCCGGCCCAGATGGTGGTCCAGTTCGTGGTCTGCTGGCTCTATTACCTGGCTTTCATGGGGAGTTGGTGGTTCGAGAAGGGCACGGGGCGGCCCCTGCTGGACACGGGACTGATCGTCCATCACGACCCGGATCCCGACGCAGTCGGACTGGAGCAGATCCTCATGTCCTGCAGCGGATTCATCCTCATCACCGGCTGGGTGTTCTATCTGCAATGGCGCAGGGCAAAGCGAACCGCAGCGTCCCGGCCGACATCCGCGCCCGGGACGAACCTTCGGAACACGGCACGCGCTGATCGTGTTATGCCTGAAGAAGAGGACGATCGGCGACACCGACTGTCCGAAGAAGCGAACTCAACGGAGGTAGGTCATGACGGAACAGGACGATGAACGTGAGTACGACCAGGAATACGACTATGTGATCGTGGGGGCAGGCGTGGCTGCGGCCTCGGCGGCCAAGGCGATCCGCGCCGACGACCCGGATGGCACGATCGCCGTCTTCGGAGCCGATCCCGACGGTCCCTACTACCGGCCTGATCTGTCCAAGACCCTGTGGCTCGATCCCAAGGCGGTCCCCGGCGCCGGCTGGCTGCTCGATCCGAACGAAACAGATGTCACGCTGTTGACCGATACAACGGTCACCTCGCTGGACCCTGGCGACCACACGCTGACCACCTCGACAGGCGCCACCGTGGCCTATTCGCAACTCCTGCTGGCCACTGGCGCCGCCCCCAACCGGCTGGGCTCCGAGTCGCCCGCCGACGCGCAGGCCCCCGGCAGCGAGCGCATCATCTACTACCGCACGGTGGAGACCTACCGCAGGCTGCGCCGCCTGGCCGGCCCCGGCTCCCATGTGATCGTGGTCGGCGGAGGGTACATCGGCGGGGAGATCGCCTCGGCCCTGGCGCAAAACGATATACACGTGACCTTGGTGATGCCCACAGAGCTGATCCAGCAGGCCATGTTCCCCGAGGACCTGGCCGCCGCCGTGACCAAGACCTTCGTCGACCGCGGCGTCGACGTGGTGGGCAGCACCCGGGTGGATACCATCGTCCCCGATGCCGAGGGCGGGACCGTGACGGTCACATCCGTCGACGGGAAGACCTTCACCGGCGATGCGGTGGTGCTGGGCCTCGGCGTGAGTCCGAACGACTCGCTGGCCGAACGGGCCGGCATCACCGTGGACGACGGGATTGTCGTCGACCAACGCCTGGAGACGAACACGACGGATGTCTACGCGGCCGGTGACGTGGCGAACTATTACGATTCACTGCTGGGGCGGCGCCGCGCGGAACACGTGGACCAGGCGGAGAATTCGGGGCGGATCGCCGGGCGCAATATGGTCGCCGCCCGCCGGGCGACCGAGCGCCACGTCTACGACTACACGCCGATCTTCTGGTCCGATCTGTTCGACTACGGCTACGAGGCCGTGGGCGACCTGGATGCGCGGCTGCGCACCGTGGAGAACCTCAAGGACGATTTCACCCAGGGCACCGTGTACTACCTGGATGCGAACGACCAGGTCCGCGGCGTCCTGCTGTGGAACGTCTGGGACTCCACCGATAAGGCCAAGGAGCTGATCCGCCGCACGGAGGCGGAGCACCTGGGCGATGCGGAACTGGCCAGGGCCATCGAGTTCTAACAGGAGAGTTCTAACAGGACCCCTATCCCGTTTGCCCCGGCCGGGGCAAATCGGCGATTCCACTCCCGTGCCCGCCCCTGCCCGCTGTGCTGAATTCAGAGTGAACGTTTGATTAGCAGACGAAGATCACAGAGGAATACATCAGTTAGGCGTTTACTTATTAGCCGTGACTTATTAGTGTGAACAGTGTTGGTCATGAGAGCGCGCACACGGTTACCGCCGGGAGCGCTCGACTGCCTGAAAACAGAGGGTCCGGACCAGAACCCTCGAAATCGAGGAGATTGACATGCGCGCACTGCGCTTCTACGACAACCACGACATCCGCGTCGAAGACATCGACGAGCCCCAGGTCCGCCCCGGCACCGCCAAGATCGAGGTCGCATACTGCGGCATCTGCGGTTCCGATCTGCACGAATACCTGGACGGCCCGATCTTCACCCCGACCCAGGACACGCCTCATTCGCTGTCCGGCGAGAAGGCCCCCATCACCATGGGCCACGAATTCTCCGGCGTCATCTCCGAACTCGGCGAGGGCACCGAGGGCCTCGAGGTCGGCGACCACGTCGTCGTCGAGCCCTACTACGTGTGTGGTCACTGCCCGCAGTGCGAGCGCGGCGACTACCACCTGTGCAATGAGATGGGCTTCATCGGCCTGGCCGGCTCCGGCGGCATGACCAAGTTCGCCGTCGTCGAACAGCGCTGGATCCACAAGATCGACAAGTCCGTCCCGCTGGACGAGGCCGCACTCATCGAACCGCTGACCGTCGCCTACCACGCCGTGCAGCGTTCGGGTGTCAAGGCCGGGGAAACCGCGATCGTCTCCGGCGCCGGCCCCATCGGCCAGCTGACCACCGCAGTCCTCAAGGGCATCGGCGTGACCGTCATCGTGTCCGAACTCGCCGAGGCCCGCAAGGCCAAGGTCAAGGATCTGGCCGACTACGTGGTCGACCCCAGCCAGGAGGATCTGGCCGCACGCGTCACCGAGATCACCGGTGGCAAGGGAGCCGACGTGGGCTTCGACGCCGCCGGTGTCAACGCCACGATCAACGCCCTGCTCAACGTTGTGCGCCCCGGTGGCGTCATCGTCATGGAGGCCATCTGGGGCAAGAAGGCCGAACTGGACATGCATGCCCTGGTCACCCGTGAGATCGACCTGCGCGGCACCATCGGCTACGTGTCCAACCACCCCGACACCATCAAGCTGGTCGAGTCCGGCGCCATCAAGCTGGCCCCGTTCATCACCGGCCGGATCAAGATCGACGAAGTCGTCGACAAGGGCTTCGACACCCTGATCAACCACGCGGACACCGCCGTGAAGATCCTGGTCGACCCGAAGGCCTGACCCCGCGCCTTACCTGTGGCTCTCGCCAGTCGTGAGCCCCTTGGGTAAGTGCCCGCGCCTTATCTGTGGCTCCACAAATGCACGTGTGGCCCGATAACTCATGAGTTATCGGGCCACACGTGCATTTGTGGAGCCACTGTGGGTTTCAGTCGCAGGCCCAGTCGAAGGTCTCGGTCTCCAGATCCAGCTGCGCCGATCCCCCGCCGAAGTTCAGTCCCCCGAACTCGTTGAACTCCACATACCAGGGGCTCAGGCCCTCCGGCATCCCCTGCACCGGCAGCGAGGTCCCACCCAGGTGGTCACTTGAGCCCAGCTGGTCGACCCAACCGTGCACGGCGCCGGCCGATTCGTCCCACATGTCCAGGTAGCCACCCTCGCCCAACTCATTGGGCGCCAGACCGGCGTTCGGGTCCTCGCGCCCGGCGATGAACACCGGCGCCAGGTCGACGTGCGTGTCCCAGGCATTGGGGCCCTCGTCCTCGGGCCCGTGCTCACCGGAACGCCGCGTGTCCTGCGGCGGGGCGCTCGGACCGGCCGCGAATTCTTCGGCCGTCAACCAGATCAACGCGAACTGGCCGTCGATGATGTCCTCACGGCGGGCCAGCATCGGGTGTTCGACCGCCTGGGCCCAATCCTGCAGGAAGGGGTCCTCGGAATCCGCGCTGGGCCCGGGTTCGGGCTCCTCGGCGAATTGGCCCTCGCCCTGGAAGAATGCGATGGCGGGATAGTCGGCGCCCTTGCGCCGGTAGGCCTCGGGCAGTTCCAGGGTGAAGGCGTGCAGCATGGGCAGCCCGGTCAGCGGGCCGCGGGGCCACTGAGCCGCCGCGATACCGGGGCCCTCGGTGCCGATCCAGCCGACTTCCCTGGCATCCGCCGGGCGGTCGGGCACATCGCCGAAGTACAGATTGAAGGCCTGGGGCTTTTCGGTCTCGGTCATCGTCGTGTCCTCTCGATCGTCGTATCCGCTTGTATCGCTCAGTTCACCTGATTGAGCAGCTCGTCCCCGCGCTGGATCCGGCGGACCTGTTCGGCCAGGATCTTCTCGATGCGCGGGGTGAACGCGTCGGTGTTGCCGCCCAGATGGGGCACCACCAGAGTGTTCGGCGTCTTCCACAGCGGGTGGTCGGCCGGCAGGGGTTCCGGATCGACGACGTCCAGAGCGGCTTGCAGGCGTCCGGATTCCAGTTCGGCCACCAGCGCATCCGTGTCGACGACCTGGCCGCGGGCCACATTGACGATGAGCGCGCCATCGGGCAGCCGGGACAGGAAGTCCTTGTCCACCAGGTGCCGGGTCGAGTCCGTCAGTGGCGTGATGAGGATGACGATCTCGGTGTCCGGCAGCAGCTCCGGGAGTTCCGCGGTCGCGTGGATGGGACCGTGTTCATCGGTCCGGGCGCGCGTGCCGACTCGCGTGATGTCGACGCCGAAGGGCTCCAGGCGGGCGCGGATCCCCTCGCCGATCCCTCCCACGCCGATGATCATGGTCTTCCTGTCGACCAGGGAGCGATGCTGGCTGTGGTTCCACGAACCCGTGAGCATATCGCGCGCGGCATCGTCGATCCCGCGCAGCCGGGCCAGGGCCAAACCGACGGCCAGTTCCGCCGTGGCATCGGCATGGGCACCTGCACCCGAGGCCACCGCCAGTTCGTCGAGATATCCGGTGACGACATCGTAGCCGGTGGTCTGGACCTGGAGCAGTTTGAGATTCGGGGCCTCGGCCAGGCGCGCCACCGTGGCCGGTGCACTCAGATAGTTCAGCACCACTGCGTCGAGAGTCTGCGGATCCGCATCGGGTTCCTCGGCCGACCAGACGACCAGGTCGAGGTCCTCTCGATCGGATGCCGGCACCAGTTCGGCTATCCGGTCCCTCAGCGCCTCGGTGGGAAATGCGATCGTCGTGATATCCAAAGTGGTCATGGCCACATCCTACTGCCCCAGGTCAGCGGCCCGGATCTAGCGCCCCAGCCGGCCCTCGACTTCCCGGCTGACCCGGACCAGGACCTCGGCGTCGCCGGGGTGCAGGACCGGATCGAAGACCTGCCGGATCTGTTCGCGGTGCATCCGGCCGGCGCGCACGAAGACCTCCATCCCCGGCTGGCGCAGTGTCACATTGTGGGCGCGTTTATCCTCGGCGCAGGCGGTTTTGAGCACCCAGCCGGCTTCGACGGCCTGGGCCACGCGGTAGTTCAGGCGCGGTGCGGAGAAGGCGATGGCCGAGGCCAGTTCGCTCATCCGCAGGGTGTGGGCCGGCGCCTCGGCCAGGGCCATGAGCATATTGAAATCGACCAGCGAGATCCCCGCATCGCGTTTGAGTCTGGCGTCCAATTCCGTCTGCAGGCGCGCCGCCGTGACGAACCAGGCTCCCCAGGCGTCCATCGTGGGATCGCGCAGCAGGTTGCCGGCCAAGGGGCCGATGGACCCCGACAGCGGACGGATGGACTCTGCCGGTGAAGCTGCGGGCTGGGAACTATCCGTTGAGGAGTTGTTCAAAGGGGGTCACCTCCATGGGATCGAATTCGTCGACCAGAGCGCCGGGCTGCCGCCCGAAACCGCCGGTGCGACTGACGCGCGAGGCAGGCGCAACGCGGCCGACCCCATCGATTGGCTCGGTCGGCACTCTGCCACCGGCTTCCAGCGCCGCGCGCAGTTCCCCGGCCGCAGACTGCACCCGGTGGCTCAGACCGGACCGCGATTCTGGCGCGCCCCAGTCCTCGGTCGCGGCGAACACGACGGTCGGCAGGGCCAGGCCCTTGAGATAGGCGATGAGCGGGCGCACCTGTCCGTCGAACACCATGCTGTGGCGCACGCTGCCGCCCGTACCGGCCAGCAGCACCGGCTTGCCCGCCAGTGCGCGCTGGGGCAACAGCTGCAGGAATAGGGTGAACAGCCCGACCGGTGCCGCGTTGTAGACGGGTGCGGCCAGGATCAGGCCATCGGCGGCCGACACCCGGTCGAGCGCAGCCTCCAGCGCCGGTGACGCCATGCCGGTGGTGACCATGTTGACCAGGTCGTGGCCCAGCGGGCGCAGGTCGAGCCGCTCGCCGATGATGGGTTCGACGCCGCCGAACACTCCCCGCCCGCTCGTCGATGCCTCCGCCGACTGCGCGAGTTCCGCCAGCAGCCGGTCGGTCAGCTTCCCCGTCGAGGATTCGGCGGACATCCCACCGGAGATCGCGAGGACCCGCATCACTTCTCCCCCTGTCCGTCCATGGCCGAGGTCTCAGCCGCTTTGTCCGCCGTGCGGGCGGCTCGCGCGGCCCGGTCCTGTGCGGCCTGCGAATCGGCACTTCCGCCGGGCACCGGATCCTCGCCCGCCAGGTGGCGCGCAAGAAGGAACTCGTGCGTCGGAGCCTCAGGTACGGCCGGATCGTGGCGCGCGGCGAATTCCTTGCGCAGGGCGGGGACGACCTCCTCCGCCAGGATGTCGATCTGTTCCAACACGGTCTTCTGCGGCAGGCCGGCGTGGTCGATGAGGAACAGCTGGCGCTGGTAGTCCCCGGCCCAGTCGCGGAAGGAGGCATAGCGTTCGATGATCTGCTGCGGGCTGCCGACGGTCAGCGGCGTCTGTTCCGTGAAGTCCTCGAGGCTGGGCCCGTGGCCGTAGACGGGTGCGATGTCGAAGTAGGGACGGAATTCGTCGACGGCGGCCTGCGAGTTCTTCCGCATGAACACCTGTCCGCCCAGGCCGACGAATGCCTGCTCGGCGGTACCGTGACCGTAATAGGCGTAGCGCTGGCGGTACAGGTTGACCATCCAGGCGGTGTGGTGGATGGGCCAGAAGATGTTGTTGTGGAAGAAGCCGTCTCCGTAGTAGGCGGCCTGTTCGGCTATTTCGGGGCTGCGGATGGAGCCGTGCCAGACGAAGGGCACCACATCGTCCAGCGGCCGGGGCGTCGCGGTGAAGGACTGCAGCGGCGTGCGGAAACGACCCTCCCAGTCGACGTTCTTCTCGTGCCACAGACGGTGGAGCAGGTTGTAGTTCTCCACTGCCAGGTCGATGCCCTGGCGGATGTCTCGGCCGAACCAGGGGTAGACGGGTCCGGTGTTGCCGCGGCCCAGCATCAGGTCGATGCGACCATCGGCCAGGTGCTGGGCGTAGGAGTAGTCCTCGGCCAGGCGCACCGGATCCATCGTGGTGATCAGCGTCGTCGCGGTGCTCAGACGGATCTGTGCGGTCTGCGCGGCCAGATAGGACAGTAGGACCGGCGGGTTGCCGGGTGCCGCGAAGGGCGGGTTGTGGTGCTGCCCCGTGGCGAAAACGTCCAGCCCGGCCGCATCGGCGTGCTTGGCGATTTCAACGGTGTTCTTGATCCGCTCGTGTTCGCTCGGCGCCCGGCCGGTGTGCGGATCGACCGTGACGTCGCCGATGGTGAAGATGCCGAACTCCATGACGTGCCCCTCGAGTGCTAGTTAAGGCTTCAACTTGTTTGTTAAAACTTTAACATGCGCACCCCGAGGTCTATTCCCCGCGATTCCGCACTCCCTACGCACATGTGGGGACACTCCCCGCGCACATGTGGGGATTTGTGCAGTGGCACTCGGGCCGTTCCACCTGGTCCGACCACACTCGATCGAGATCGCACTAGATCCAGATCGCGGGGTCCGTCAGCTCCCACTTGCCGCCGTGGGGTTCGGCCACCCCGTGCGGATGCTTGATGACCGCGGGGATGCCCACGGCGATCGCATCGGCGGGCACGTCCTTGATCACCACGGCATTCGCCCCGACCGAGGCCCCCGCCCCGATCGTCACCGGGCCCAGCACCTTCGCCCCGGCCCCGATCAGCACATCGTCGCCCACGGTCGGATGCCGCTTGACCTTCGCCATCGAGGTCCCGCCCAGGGTGACCTGGTGGTACAGCATGACGTCATCGCCGATCTCCGCGGTCTCCCCGACCACGATCCCATCGGCGTGATCGATGAAGAACCTGCGCCCGATCGTGGCCCCGGGATGGATCTCCACCCCGGTGACCGCACGGACCAGCTGCGAGCCCAAACGCGCCGGCACCCGCCCACCGGGCACCGCCCACAGCCGGTGCAGACCCCGATACGCCCAGATCGCGTGCATCCCCGGATAGCTCAGCACGGTGACGAAATCCGACTGCGCGGCCGGATCGCGCCGCTTGACCGTGTCCAGGTCCTCCCGTAGCCGGGCGCGGAAGCCCTGGGCCGAGGCCCCCGCCGGACGGCCTTTGCGCAGAGCGGACGCCGCGGCGGCGGCCACAGACGTGACCACCGCCGCGGTGATGATTCCCCTGAAGCCCATCTCAGTCGTCCATGTACTGCGCGTACAGCGGGGTCGACAGGTAGCGTTCGCCGAAGTCGGGGATGATCGCCACGATCCGCTTGCCCTGGTTCTCCGGGCGCGCGCCCAGTTCCTCGGCGGCCAGCACCGCGGCGCCGGCGGAGATGCCGGCCAGGATGCCCTCATCGGTGGCCAGGCGGCGTGCCGAGTCCAGCGCGGCCTCGTTGTCGATCGCCACGACCTCGTCGAACAGGTTCGTGTCCAGCACGCCGGGGACGAAGTTCGCGCCGATCCCCTGGATCGCGTGCGGGCCGGCCTCGCCCTTGCTCAGCAGCGGGGAGGCCGAGGGCTCGACTGCCACAACGCGCACATCGGGGTTCTTCTCCTTGAGCACGGAGCCCACACCGGTCAGTGTGCCGCCAGTGCCAACGCCGGCGACGAAGATGTCGATCTGACCCTCGGTGTCGACCAGGATCTCCTGGGCCGTGGTGGCGCGGTGGATCGCCGGGTTCGCGGGATTGTCGAACTGGCGGGCCAGCACGGCGTTGTCCGCCTTGCCCAGTTCTTCGGCCTTGTCGACCGCGCCCTTCATGCCGTCGCCCTTGGGGGTGAGCACCAGTTCGGCGCCGAAGGCGCGCAGCAGGGCGCGGCGTTCCTTCGACATCGATTCCGGCATCGTCAGGATGACCTTGTAGCCACGGGCCGCGCCCACCATCGCCAGGGCGATACCGGTGTTGCCGCTGGTGGCCTCCACAATCGTGCCGCCGGGGCGCAGCTCACCGGAGGCCTCGGCAGCGTCGACCATGGCCACGCCGATCCGGTCCTTGACCGAATTCGCGGGGTTGTAGTATTCGAGCTTGCCGACGATCTCGGCGCCACTGCGCTCGCTGGCCCTGTTCAGCCTCACCAGCGGGGTGCGGCCGACGAGTTCGGTGACATTGGAGTAGATGTTCACTGTTGAATCCTTTGTTCTGGATTGGGTATGCCAGGCGATGGATTCCGGTTCGCGCCGAATGCCCACATGCTCGCGGCATGCACGACGGCGCATGGCGTCATCGCCCATACACCAGCCAATGGCTTCAGCTGTTGTTTCATCCCCGGTGGGGCCGGGGTCACGCTTCCCATTATGTCGGAGATCCGGCAGCGGTGCATCTTCGGTCACCATCCGGAATTGCTCCGGACGGGTGCCGGCCGGCGGCGGTCCCACGTGCTGGATCGCACTCACCGGGCGCGCACTAGAATGGGAGATTATGTCAGTTCATCCCATCGTCGTCTACGGCGAACCCGTCCTGCACGTCAAGGCCGAGAAGGTCACCGAATTCGACGACGAGCTCAAGCAGCTGGTCGCCGATATGTACGAAACCCTGGACAAATCCAACGGGGTGGGCCTCGCTGCCCCGCAGATCGGAGTGGGCAAGCAGATCTTCGTCTACGACGCCGACGATGAGGCAGCCCAGGTCCGCCGCAAGGGCGTGTTCATCAATCCCATCCTGGTCGCCTCCAAGGTGCCCGACGGCCGGCCCGACCCGGACGAGGAGTCCGAGGGCTGCCTTTCGGTGCCCGGCTTGGACTTCCCCCTCAAACGGGCCCACAAGGTCACGATCACCGGGGTGGACGAGAACAACGAGACGGTGTCGCTGACGGTGGAGGGCTGGTTCGCCCGCATCATGCAGCACGAGTTCGACCACCTGCAGGGCCTGCTCTACGTCGACCGGCTGGACAAGAAGTGGGCGAAGCGCTGGAAGCGCGCGCAGAAGGCCGAGGGCTTCAACATTCCAGGCAACACCTGGCTGCCCGGAGTAGACCCTGACCCCTTCGGCTACTGACCCATACGGCTACTGAGTTCGCCCTTCCTGTTTCCGCGACTCGTCGAGCTGCCGGTCGATGTCGTCGAAGCGGCCCGCGGTGACGTCGAGGTGCGTGAGCATCCCGTGGATCGCCTCGGCATGGGCCTGCGTCTCCACGCCCAGTTCGCGGAACCGCCAGTCCGCGTCCTCGTCGGCTGCCGTACGCGCCAGCACGTCGAGCACCCGTTCGCCCAGCCGACCGGCGGTCTCCGAATGCTCCAGCAGCCGCAGCTGCACATCCAATTCCTGCAGCTGCAGCAGGTAGTCCGACATCGCCAGGACGCGGCCGGACAGGGAGTTGAACGCGGTGGCCAGCTGGTCCTGGTAGGCGTCGATCTGGTCGGCCAGCTGCGGTTCGCGCACCCGTTCCAGTTCTGCGCGCAGCCGGTACAGCTCCACCAGACGCTGCCCGATCGAGGCGACCGCATGATCCAGATCGACCTTGGCGACGTGGTCGGTCAGCAGTGGATGGGTCCACGCGGTGGTGGCCGCGATCTTGCGGGCGATCCGGCAGGTGACCTGGAACAGGCGCTGTTCGTCGGTGTCCTGGCCACCGCGGCCGCCGGTGTAGCCCAGCATCTCCGGGGTGATCCAGCGGGCGCCGGCGGCGGACTTCTTGTCCTTGTTCCGCAGCCGCTTGGGATCGCGGTGGTATTTGACCCCCGTATAACCGGCCGCGGCAAGGGACACTGCGGCGACGATGCCGGTGGCCAGGAAGCCGCCGGCGGCGAATTGATCCGTGGCCAGCGTGCTCACCGTCGCCGGTATCGCGGTGGCGCCGGTGGCCACTGCGCCTGCCGTCTCCGTGAACCGATAGGCCGCATTTGACTTGAGCAGGTTGCGACGCATCCCCGGCCGGTCCACCGGCCAGAAGGTTCCCAGATCCTTCACCGGCACCGCGGCCACACCCGGCAGGGCCAAGGCCCCGCCCTTGCTGTTCGGCGCCGCCGAAACGCGGTATCCGCGAGCGCGCCAGGCGTCGATGACGCCGGGGCTGACGCTGTCGGGCACCAGGATCCGGTAGTCCGGGCGCAGACCCCCGCACTCATTGCGCCACAGGGTCCTCCACGACCTCTTCGCCATCACTGCCTCCGCTCACGTCGCTCACGCCCGATGCCCGTATCCGGTCCAACGTGTTTGTGCTGGATTCTAGTCCCGACCCCTGACATGGTGCTGGGCACGGTGCCGGACGCCCTGCGCACAGAACCGGATGCTCCGCCGGCCGGGGTACGGTTGCCGGATGAGGATTCTGCACAGCGCCGAGGCCGGTGATTGGCTGACGGCACGGGCCGGTGGCTGGGCGACCGCCGGCGGCGTGGCAGGGACCGGATTCGAGGCCTATACCCGCGTCCTCCATCCACTCACGGCATATCGGTTCGATCCCCCATTAACGGAACCGGAGATCCCCGGGCCCGAGCCCCGAATTGTAGAAACAACAACCTGGCGCTGGGCCGAAATGGCAAAGCGTAATGGGCTGACCATGCATCCGACAGTGCAGTGGACGGCGCTGGAACAGGAAGTCAACTGCTATGCAGACGGATGGGGCGCGGGCCAACCGGACTTGGGCACACCAGGGTTTCGCTGCCTCGCCGCATTACTAGAGCACCTGGCCCAGGAAACCTCGACCCCCGACCTGCTGTACGGAGCGGTCTGGGACGGGTTCCACGGCTTCTTCACCCCAGGAGAACTGAAGTTCAGCATCTCCATGCGAATACGCTTCCGGGCCATGCGCCTCGGTCTCATACCCAAGCGCAAGCGCCGGGAAGCTTACGCCAGGCTATTCGCCGAGGCCGGACGCACCGCGGGCGCCGCCGGCCAGGGAGGAGTCGCGCGGGCCGCAGGGCCCAAGATGGAGTGGCCCGGCCGCGAATTCTTCCTCTTCACCGCGAGCGCGGAGGAACTGAGCGAACAGCCCGTCCCCTGCCCGCCCGACGACCCCGACCCGACGGGATGGGACCTGCCGGAATGGTGCACCCCATTGGGCGGCAATACCCCGCAAATGCTCTGGTCCGACGACCACCAGTGGGTGCTGGCCAGCGAGATCGACTGGGATTCCACGATCATCGCAGGACCCCGGCCACTCATCGACCGGATCCTGACCGATGAGCGCCTCGAAGCCTATGAGGTCACCGCAGACACTTCACTGACCTGGGAATCGGACACCCGCAACCCGAATCCCCACCACTGACCCGCTTCCGCCCTGCCCAGTTCCTCTACGTCCGGTTCCACTACGTCTCGAATCGTCGAAAATCCGCTGCGGGAACGATCCCAATCGACATTTCGGGACCTAGTGGAACTCAAAGGTGAGTACCTGGCGTGGAACGACTCAGATGCTGCGCGGTTGTGCGCAACCGTTCCAGCCCCTCGCGCAGCTGGTCATCGGCCACCCCGAAGCCCAGCACGATCCCCTGAGCGCGCGGCAACTGCGCGCTCGAACCTCCCAGCCAATACTCCCCCAGACCCGTGACCAGCACTCCGGACCGGTGCGCCGCCGTGATCCATTCGGCCTCGCCCGCGGCACGCCCCACGATGTTCACCACCGCCTGCAGTCCGCCGGGCACCGGCTGCACCTGCAGTCCGGGGGCACCCTCCAGACCTCGGTGGACCACGTCGAGCCTGCGCCGATTGGCACTGCGCGCGCTCTGCAGGTGCCTCTCCAGCGCACCGGAGGTGATGAACGTGGCCAGCGCCGCCTGCGCGACGGTGTTCACCGGACTCGCGGTGACCTCGCGCACCCGGCGCATGAGCTCCAACAGAGACGGCGGAACCTTGAGGTAACCCACCGCCACCCCCGGATGGATGAGCGAGGACAGGGAACCCGAGAGCACCGTCACCGGATGCTCCGGATCGTCCAGTCCGGCCAGCGCGGGCAGCGGCGCGCCCGACCAGCGCCACTCCGCCGTGTGTTCGTCCTCGACGACCAGGAAACCACGCTCACGGGCCGCGGCCAGCAGGGCCAACCGCCGTTCGACCGGCAGGGAACCGCCTGATGGATACTGGTGCGAGGGCGTGACGACCAGCGCGTCGATGCCCTCGGGCAGGAGCGCGGGATCGACCCCGTGGGCGTCCACCGGGGCGGGCACGACCTCGTCGCCGGTGAGCAGGGGGACCTGGCGCAGGCTGGGGTAGCCGGGGCTTTCGAAGGCGATGCGCAGTCGGCCTGCGGGCCGGTCCCGGCAGGCGGCGCCGGCACTGGACCGCGCCTGGCCGACGGGCCGGCCGGCGGCCTCGGTGGGCCGGGCGATTCGGGCCCGCAGCGCGGTCAGCAGCAGTTGCAGCCCCTCACGGGCGCCTGCGGTGATGATGTAGTCGGCGGGGGTGCCGGCCACCGCGCGGACCCGCCGGGTGCGTTCGGCCAGTGCTGCGCGCAGCGCCCAGGATCCCAGTGGCTCCGGCTGGTCGCCGCCACCGGCCGCCGCGGCGCGCCAGGCAGCTCGCCACTGCGGAGTCGGCAGGGCGATGCCCCGGCTGGCCGCGGGCCGCAGGTCGATAGGATCCCCCGCCTCGTGTGTCTCGCTTCTCGAGACACGGGGGTCGGGCCCGACTCCCCTGCGCCGAGGTTCCCGCCCGGTTCCCGACACCGTTTTCGGGACGGGTTCGGGCAGCGGTTGAGGCAGCGGCTTGGGCAACAGCCGCAAGTCCTCGCTCACCGCCGTTCCACTGCCTCGTTCGGCATCCAGATAACCCTCGGCCACCAACTGTTCGAAGGCGGTCACAACGGTTCCCCTTGACACCCCCAGGCGAGCACCCAGGGCGCGCGTGGACGGCAGCATCTGCCCAGGTGAGAGGACTCCCCGGGTGATGAGATCGCGAATCTGCCAGGCGATGCGCTCCGGCAGGGGAACATGTGTTCCAGGTGCCCCCGCGGCGGTGGGCTCCAGGTGCAGGTTCAGCGGCAAATCCACGCCGCGGGCGGTACGGGCCATGCCACCCATAATCCACCCGAATCACTAAGTGGTCCAATTCAACTCGCATTTTCTGGATCTGGTGTCAGACCACTTGTCGGGTTCAGGATGATCACATGACCCTTTTGAACGAAGCACCGCAGAACACCAGACCGACCACATCGCGGACCACCACCGATCCCGCAACCCCCACGCTGGGCAGCCCGCTGGTCAAGCGGGGCCTGGCAGACATGCTCAAGGGCGGCGTCATCATGGACGTCGTCACCGCCGAACAGGCCCGCATCGCCGAGGATTCCGGCGCGGTGGCCGTGATGGCACTCGAACGCGTGCCCGCCGACATCCGCGCCCAGGGCGGCGTGGCCCGGATGAGCGACCCCGACCTCATCGACTCCATCATCGAGGCCGTTTCCATCCCGGTCATGGCCAAGGCCCGCATCGGCCACCAGGTCGAGGCCCAGGTCCTTCAGCACCTGGGGGTGGACTACATCGACGAGTCCGAGGTCCTGTCCCCGGCCGACTACGTCAACCACATCGACAAGCAGCGCTTCACCGTGCCCTTCGTGTGCGGGGCGACGAACCTGGGCGAGGCCCTGCGCCGCATCGCCGAGGGCGCGGCCATGATCCGGTCCAAGGGCGAGGCCGGGACCGGCGACGTGTCCGAGGCGACCAAGCACATCCGCACCATCCGGGGGCAGATCGGGCAGCTGTCCGCCCTGTACAAGAACAATCCCGAGGAGCTCTACGTCGCTGCCAAGGAGCTCCAGGCGCCCTATGAGATCGTCCGCGAGGTCGCTGCCCGCGGGGAACTGCCGGTCGTGCTGTTCACCGCCGGCGGCGTGGCGACTCCAGCCGATGCCGCGCTCATGATGCAGCTGGGCGCCGACGGCGTGTTCGTCGGTTCGGGCATTTTCAAGTCGGGCAATCCCGCAGCCCGCGCCGCCGCGATCGTCAAGGCGACTGCGCAGTACGACGACCCGGCCGCCATCGCGGAGGCCTCGCGGGGCCTGGGCGAGGCCATGGTCGGCATCAACGTCGCCGACCTGCCCGCACCGCACCGCCTGGCCGAACGCGGCTGGTGAGCGTCAAGGTGCCTGGCCCCGTCGGGGTCCTGGCCCTGCAGGGCGGGGTGCGCGAGCACGCCGAGCTGCTCGCCGGGTTGGGAGCCGAGGTCCGGTTGGTGCGCAGGGCCGGCGGGCTGGAAGGATTGTCTGCCCTGGTGCTGCCGGGTGGCGAGTCCTCGACCATCGACCGGCTGACCCGGATCCTGGGTCTGCGCGAACGACTGATCGAGGTGATCGCCGGCGGGCTGCCCACCCTGGGCACCTGCGCGGGGCTCATCATGTTGGCCAGGCGCATCGCGGATCCCGCGCCCGGGCAGCAGAGCCTGGGTGTGCTGGACGTGACGGTGCGGCGCAATGCCTTCGGTCGGCAGATCGATTCGGCCGAGGTCGCACTGGACACCGAGTTCGGCCCCGTGCGCACCGCCTTCATCCGCGCCCCGCAGGTCGTACAGGTGGGGCCTGGGGTCGATATCATCGCGCGGCGGCCGGCCATAGCCGCCCCGGACGGCGTGAACGAGGCGGACCATGATGCACCGGGTGCCATCGTCGGCGTGCGGCAGGGCAACATCCTGGGCATCAGCTTCCACCCCGAGCTCACCGGCGACCCCACGATCCACCGCGAACTCCTCCGGCTGACCTGACCTCTCCCGCCGAGTCGTCACAGATGTGCGCGGTACCAGCGCACCACCGCACATGTGTGACGCCTCGACGGTAAGAACCCTTGACCTCCTCGCACAGCGGGAGGAACCTATGGGGTAATCGGAGGAGGTCGTCATGACACGCACCATCACCGCCGGCATCGCCGCAGGACTTGCGGCTGCCATCATCAATTCGATCATCTACGCCATCGCGCACGCCGCCGGCGCCGCGATGACAGCCGGCTTCGGCGGTCCCATCATCACCGTTGCAGGGTTCATGCCCGCGCTGGCGTCATTCGTCCCACTGCTCATCGCAGCGGTCATCGTCTGGCTCATCGAGCGCAAAGCACCGAAGGTCCACACGCCGTTGGCCTGGATCGGCCTGGTTGTGGGAGTGCTCAGCGCCGTGGCCCCGCTGACCGCGGCGACCGACGCAGGCACCATGTGGGGATTGGCCGCAATGCACTGCATCGTCGGCATCTGCTGGTGCGCAGCCCAGCTCTGGGCCAGACCCCAGCAGACCTAGCATCCGCCGGACCTAGCATCCGCCGGACCGTCACAAAAGTCCGCCCAACCCGGGGGTTGAACGGACTTTTGTGACAACTGGGCGGAGAGCCTTAGAGCCTTAGAGCCTTAGAGCCTTAGAGCCTTAGAGCCCCAGCTTGGCCAGGATCATCTTCCGCGCGGCACCGGCATCGGCTTGGCCGCGGGTGGCCTTCATGATCGGGCCGATCAGCGCGCCGATGGCCTGCTGCTTGCCGCCCTTGATCTTCTCGACCACATCCGGGTTGTCCGCGATCGCGGCATCCACGGCGGCCTCCAGCGCGCCGTCGTCCTGCACGATCTCCAGGCCCTTGGCGGCCATCACCGCGGCGGGGTCGCCCTCGCCCGCGATGACCCCTTCGAGCACCTTGCGGGCAAGCTTATCGTTGAGCTTCCCATCGGCCACCAGGCCGGCCAGTTCGGCGACCTGCGCCGGGGTGACCAGTTCGGCGGCGGAACGCTCCAGCTGCTTGGCCTGTCGGGCGATCTCACCGGTCCACCATTTACGCGCGGCGGCGGGCTTGGCGCCGGCGGCGACGGTGTCCTCGATCGGGTCCAACAGATCCGCGTTGACGATATCGCGCATCTCCAGTTCGCTGAAGCCCCACTCACCGCGCAGCCTGCGCCGCTTGGCTGCGGGCAGTTCCGGCAGGTTCTCCCGCAGGGACTCGACCCAGGCGCGGTCCGGCACGACCGGCACCAGGTCCGGCTCCGGGAAGTAGCGGTAGTCGTCGGCATCCGACTTCGGCCGGCCCGAGCGGGTGTCGCCCGTGGCCTCGTTGAAGTGACGGGTCTCCTGCGTGATCGTGCCGCCTGCGTCCAAGATCTCCGCCTGGCGGATGATCTCCGTGCGCACCGCGCGCTCGATCGAGCGGAAGGAGTTGACGTTCTTCGTCTCCGTGCGGGTGCCCAGCGGCGATTCGGGGGTCTTGCGCAGCGACACGTTGATGTCGGCGCGCACATTGCCCTGCTCCATCCGGGCCTCGGACACGCCCAGGGCGCGGAATATGTCCCGCAGCGTCTTGACATAGGCCGAGGCGACCTCGGGAGCGCGTTCCCCCGCACCCTCGATCGGGTGGGTCACGATCTCCACCAGCGGCACGCCCGCCCGGTTGAAGTCGACCAGGGAGTGGTCGGCGCCGTGGATCCGGCCGTCGGCGCCACCCACGTGGGTGTTCTTACCGGCGTCCTCCTCCATGTGCGCGCGCTCCACGGGGACCTCGAACAGGGTTCCGTCCTCCAGCTCGACCTCGACCCGGCCCTCATAGGCGATCGGCTCGTCGTACTGGCTGGTCTGGAAGTTCTTCGCCAGATCCGGGTAGAAATACTGCTTGCGGGCGAAGCGGCAGGATTCCGCGATCGAGCAGCCCAATGCCAGGCCGATCTTGACCGCGTATTCCACGCCCTTCTTGTTCACCACGGGCAGCGCGCCGGGCAGGCCCAGCGACACCGGAGTGGTGTTTGAGTTCGGACCCCCGCCAAAGGTGTTGGGCGCGCCGTCGAACATCTTCGTGGTCGTGCCCAGCTCGACATGGACCTCGATGCCCAGGACCGGATCGTACTTTTCGATGGCCTCTTGGTACTTCACTTATTCGTCCTTCGTTCCTCTAGTCCGCAGCCTCAGGCCACGGTCAGTTCGGGGATGCCGGCCAATACGGTGGACCCGCGCTTGTCGTCCAGCGCGGCTTCCAGCCCTGCTCCGATCCCGTAGAGGCGGATGTCCTCACGGGCCGGGGCCAGCAACTGGAAGCCCACGGGCAGACCGTCGCTCACACCGGCGGGCAGGCTCATACCGGGGATACCTGCCAGGTTCGCCGGGATCGTCGCGACATCGCCCAGGTACAGGGCCATCGGATCGGCCTCGGTCTCCTGGCCGAACTTCAGCGCGGTGGTCGGGGCGGTGGGCGAGACCAGCACATCGGCGACCTCGAAGGCACGGGCGAAGTCCCGCTGTACCAGCGTGCGGACTTTCTGCGCCGAACCGTAGTAGGCGTCGTAGTAGCCGGCCGACAGCGCATAGGTGCCCAGGATAATGCGGCGCTTGACCTCGGCGCCGAAGCCCGCTGCGCGCGATGCCTTCATCATGGTCTCCGCGGTGACGGGGCCGTCGGTGGGCAGTTCGCGCAGGCCGAAGCGCACGCCGTCATAGCGCGAGAGGTTCGAGGACGCCTCACTGGGCATGATCAGGTAGTAGGCGTCGAGCGCGTACGACAGGCTGGGCAGGTCGACCTCGACGATCTCGGCGCCAGCGGCCTCTGCGGTGGCCAGGGCTTCCTGGAAGGTGGCGAGCACGCCCGCATCCCAGCCCTCTCCCTGCAGCTGCTTGATGACGCCCAGCTTCTTGCCCTTGAGTCCCGCGGTGGCGCCCGTCTGGGCGGCGGACAGGAAGTCCGGCACCGCATCCGGCAGGCTGGTCGAGTCGAAGGGGTCGTGCCCGGCCAGGATCTGGTGCAGGGCGGCGGCGTCGGCCACGGTGCGCGCCAGCGGGCCCACCTGGTCCAGGCTCGAGGCCATGGCGATCACGCCATAGCGCGACACCGAACCGTAGGTGGGCTTGACGCCCACCGTGCCGGTGAAGGCGGCCGGCTGGCGGACGGAGCCGCCAGTGTCCGTGCCGACGGAGAACGGTGCTTCGAAGGCCGCGACCGAGGCCGCAGCACCGCCGGAGGAACCGCCGGGCACGTGCCCCGGATTCCACGGGTTGGTGGTGTTGCCGAAGGCCGAGTGCTCCGTGGTCGAACCCATCGCGAATTCGTCGAGGTTCGTCTTGCCCAGCAGCGGCAGTCCCGCCTCCTGGGTCTTCTTGAACACGGTGGCGTCGTACGGCGGTACCCAGTTCTCAAGCATCTTCGACCCGGCGGTGGTCTTGATGCCCGTGGTGGACACCAGGTCCTTATGCGTCACGGGGACACCGGCGAAGGGGTGGAGTTCGGCACCGGCGGCGCGCTGCTGATCGACCCGCGCAGCGGTCTCCAGAGCGGATTCGGCGGTGACGGTGATGAAGGAGTGCACGGTGGGTTCGACCGCCGCGATCCTATCCAGGTGCGCCTGGGTCAGTTCGGTCGAGGAGTATTCCCCTGCGGCCAGCCCGGCGGCCAGTTCGACCGCGGTCCTCTTGGTCAGTTCGGTATTGGACATGCTCACTCCTCCCCCAGGATCTGCGGCACGAGGAACTTGTCGTCGGCCTGCTTCGGTGCGTTCGACAGAGCCTGTTCGCTGCTGAGCACGGCGTCGGACACGACGTCCTCGCGCATCACGTTGACCAGGGGAATCGGGTGGCTGGTCGCCGGAACGTCGTCGGTGGCCACCTCGGATACGCGGGCCACATTGGCGAGGATCGTGTTGAGGTCGCCGGCCAGGCCGTTCAGTTCCGTGTCACTCATGGCGATCCGGGCGAGGTCGGCCAAGTGGGCGACCTCCTCGGTTGTGATTGGGGTTTGCGACGGCATCCGCCACCCTTTCTACATCGGTCGATACTCCAATCGCCTATTCTAGTCGCCCGGCCGCCGGCTCAGCAGGGGTACCGGAACGCCACCCCAGCTGGGGTGCCAGCGTGCCGGCGATATCGTCGAGGATCTGTAGATAGTCGGCGGCCTCGAAGTCGAAGGGCAGGGCGAAGGCAACCTCGTCCACGGCGCGGAAGGCCGCCATGGACGCCAGGGTTTCGGCGATCTGCGCCGAGGACCCCACCAGGTCGGCTGCGAACATCGTCCTCTTGGGCCCGAACTGTTTGCCGTCGCGCACGCTGCGCTCCGCCCGCCAGGCAGTGTAGCGGCGGATCTGCTCCGGTTTCGCATGGTCGGTGGGCACCACGCACAGGCCCTGAGAGACCCGCGGGGTCTGTGCCGGGGCCCCGAAGCGCGGATCGGGGACGAAGGCCCTGCGGTACAGGTCGATCTGCGCGCGCTGATTGGTGTCGAAGTCATCGGCGACCTCGGCCGAGATCACGCTGCTGGTCAGCAGGTTCATCCCGTGGGCCGCCGCCCATTCGGTCGAGGCCCTCGACCCGGCTCCGTACCAGACGCGTCCGGCCAGGCCGGGCGCGTGCGGCTGCACGGTCCGCGAATACGTCTCCACCACTCCCTGTTTGCCGCCGAGGTCGCTGACCTCTTCACCGGCCAGGGCATCGAGTAGGCGCTCAACGCGCTTCTTGGAGAAGTCCTCCTGATCCTGGGTATCCGGGTAGAGCGCATCCTTCCAGTGCTCCCACTGCATGGGAGTGCCCACGGACACGCCGGGGTTGAGCCGGCCGGCCGATAGCACATCGACGGTGGCCAGGTCCTCGGCCAGGCGCAGCGGGTTCTCCGGACCCAGCGGGATCACCGCGGTGCCCAGTTCGATCCGGCTGGTGCGCTGGGTGGCAGCGGCCAGCAGGGCCACGGGCGAGGATATCCCGAACTGCAGGTGTCGTTGGCGGACCCAGGCCGAGTCGAATCCCAGCTCTTCGCCGTGGGCGATGATCCGCAGGGTGTCCTCGTGGCCGGCGGCCGGATCCGCAGGGTCGAACAGGCCGATGGTCAGGAAGCCCAGGCGGCGCAGGGGCAGGTTCTCGTCAGTAGTAGAAGCTTCAACCATATTCCAACACTACTCTCCCTTTGGGTGCAGCGCCGGCGTTTCGACGCACCGCGTCATCATGCAACGGCAACGCAACGCCCGCGCTTGGCAATGTGCTTTGACGCACATATGCTGTTCGTCAACACCGCAAGGAAGCAGTGTCGATCCCCCTGAAGTACAGCGCCACGGTCCCCGCACCCCATGGACCCTGAGGCCCTGTCACCACAGTGGGGATCCCCGCAAAGAAGCAGGAAAACACACTATGACTGACGAAACATCACAGGCTTCGCCGGCCCCACAGACCGGTCCTGGATCAGGGCAGATCGATTTCATCGCCGTCGACAGATCACCGGAGTTCGGTCGGCTCCGCCGCACCTATCGTTCCATCGCCTTCCCCCTGACCGCCCTCTTCATGGTCTGGTACCTGGTCTACGTGCTGCTAGGCGCCTACGCCCACGACTTCATGGCCAAGCCCGTCTTCGGCCTGACCAATATGGGCATCGTCCTGGGCCTGGGGCAGTTCGTCACGACGTTCGTCATCACGATCGTCTACGTGCAGCTATCCAAGCGCCGCATCGAGCCGCAGGCCCACGCCCTGCGCAATGAGCTCGAAGCCCGGGTCCCGACCGAAGGAAACTGAAATGACTTCCCCGATTCCCGACAACGTCACACTTCTGGCGGCCGAGACGGCCAAGAACAACCCTGTCCTCAACATCTCCATCTTCCTCATCTTCGTCATCGTCACGCTGACCATCGTGCTGCGGGCCGGCAGGCAGAAGAAGGACGCAAATGACTTCTTCGCCGGCGGCCGCTCCTTCAAGGGCTGGCAGAACGGCTTCGCGATCTCCGGGGACTACCTGTCCGCAGCCTCGTTCCTGGGCATTGTGGGCGCGATCGCGATCAACGGCTATGACGGTTTCCTCTACTCGATCGGCTTCCTGGTCGCCTGGCTCGTCGCCCTGCTGCTGGTCGCCGAGCTGACCCGCAACTCGGGTAAGTTCACGATGGCCGATGTGCTGTCCTTCCGGCTCAAGCAGAAGCCGGTCCGTGTGGCAGCGGCCATCACCACCCTGGCAGTGTGCTTCTTCTACCTGCTGGCCCAGATGGCAGGCGCCGGTGGCCTGGTCTCCCTGCTGCTGGGCATCGACTCCAAGGTCGGCCAATCGGTGGTCGTCGCTGTCGTCGGCGTGCTGATGATCGTCTACGTTCTGATCGGCGGTATGAAGGGCACGACCTGGGTGCAGATCATCAAGGCGTTCCTGCTGATCGGCGGTGCGCTGGCGATGACCCTGTGGGTGCTAGCCTCCCACGGCATGAACTTCAACAGTGTGTTGGAGGCCGCGGTCAACCACCCCGAGAACAAGATCGGCGAGGCACTGCTGGCGCCGGGTGCACAGTACGGCAAGCTGCCCATTGACTTCGTGTCTCTGGCCCTGGCTCTGGTGCTGGGCACCGCGGGCCTGCCCCACGTGCTGATGCGCTTCTACACGGTCCCCACCGCGAAGGAAGCACAGAAGTCCGTGGTCTGGGCGATCTTCCTCATCGGCGGGTTCTACCTGTTCACCCTGGTACTGGGCTACGGCGCGGCCGCCATGGTCGGCGCGGATACGATCGCCAAGGCCCCCGGCGGGGTCAACTCCGCAGCACCGCTGCTGGCCAACGCGCTGGGCGGACCGCTGCTGCTGGGCTTCATCTCCGCGGTCGCCTTCGCCACGATCCTGGCGGTCGTCGCGGGCCTGACCATTACGGCTGCGGCCTCCTTCGCCCATGACATCTACGTCTCCGTGATCAAGCACGGCCAGGTGACCGACCCCAAGACCGAGGTCAAGGTTGCCAACCGCACCGTGGTCGTCATCGGCATCGTCGCTATCGTCGGCGGGATCGGTGTGCAGGGTCAGAACATCGCGTTCCTGGTTGCCCTGGCCTTCGCCGTGGCCGCCAGTGCGAACTTGCCGACTATCCTGTTCAGCCTGTTCTGGCGGCGTTTCACCACCCGCGGCGCGGTGTGGTCGATGATCGGCGGACTGGCCACGGCCCTGATCCTCATCTTCTTCTCCCCCGTGTTCTCCGGGGCCGAGACCTCGATGTTCGGTCCGGACGTGAACTTCGCCTGGTTCCCGCTGAGCAATCCGGGCATCGTGTCCATCCCCGTGGGCTTCCTGCTGGCGATCATCGGTTCGCTGACCGATAAGCGCGGTGAGGATCCGCAGAAGGCATCCGAGATGGAGGTCAGGTCCCTCACCGGCTACGGCGCGGAGAAGGCCACCGAGCACTGAGTTCTAAACCCTGAGTTCTGAGCCCCGAGCTCTGTTCTTTGAACACTGGGCATTGAGCGCTGAGCCTTGATTTCTAAGCCCACCGGATAAGTGATCGCCGGGCAGCTGACACCACAGCCGCCCGGCGAGCACTCATTCACGGGGTACTTCTTCACGAGGTACTTTTTCGCCGGGGCTTCCGGTTTGAGGGTGCAGAAAGGACACCGACTAGGGCGGCTCCTACCGTGGTTTAGAACGGTGGGACGTCGGTGTCGTCAGGGTCGGTGTCCGTGTGGTACGACCCATGAGTGCCCCACGGCGTGCCGCCAGAACCCGCAGGGTCTTTGCTCGCAGTACTGGATAGTCCTGAGGAGTTCGGCGGGTCTGGTGGATCGGGTGAATCCGACAGGTCCGATTCTGCGTTCCAGTCTGGTGGGGAGAAATCCGCAGGCATCCACACCGGCGGTAGACCCTCCGCATTCCTCGCGGCACTGATATCGGTCAGGGCAGCAGTGAACCGGGAATGGAATAGGGGCCGCTGCTCCAGATCCACATGCCGGGGAGGAATCCAGGCAGGCAGGCCCCCGATCAGTTCGGCCCGCCACCCATGCTGGTCATGCCACGTATGGTGGAACCGGCACGCCAACGTCAGATTAGTGACCGTCGTGGGTCCACCGGAGGACCAGGGGATCATATGGTGGGCATCGCACCACCCCACCGGCATATCACACCCCGGGAACGTACACCCCCGATCCCTGGCCGCAATCAACTCAACCTGCCGCCGCGTAGCAAACCGGCCACTGCTCCTGACCGTGACTTCCCGGGTTCCGGGCTGGTTGGCCTGGAAATACACGAGCGCACCCGGAGACAGGGACTCCAGATCTTTGATCTGGATGGGACCGGCAGTGGACTCCACCTCCGCCTTCCCCTGCGCATACTCTTCAGCAGTCGCCGTAACCACCAGGGCCATCCCCGCACCCTGCGGACCCGAACCCGCAGCCCGATCAATCAACGTCGCGAACATGTCATGCCGCCTGGCACCATCGGGCCGATCCCGATACCCAAACGGATGATCCGCCCGCGTGGTGGGCTGCCCATCAACCGTCACCGCGCTAGCCGGCAGGTCCTGAGGTGGCAGATCACCGGGCGGCACATCAGCTGTAACGGATTCCGCACCGTCGGGCACACCGGTGCCGACTCGCTGAGCCTCCCCGGAGTTCACTTCAGTCGTGTCCTGTCCGGGTTCCTGCCGATTCGTCAAGAGTCCATGCAACTTCCCACCCGTCACCGGATCCAACAGGCCCGTGAGATTCCACGCACCATTCCTTCGCGGAGTCACGGTCACATGAAACTCATCAACCAACGGCGGAACCTCCGCAAAACGCCCATCAGGATCCAGATAGGCCCGAATCCGAGAACCCAGCACACGAACCTGGTCCACATCAACACTCGGCACCGTCTGAACCAACAGTCTCTCGGCCGTGGCGTGATGGACGTGTCGCACTTGAGTGGGGATCTTCTCGATCTCCCGGATCACCGCCTGCGCCTGATCCACCGACACACCCCCGTCCGCCAGGGCGAGGGCAACATGGGGGTAGGCCGGTTCCAGGCGCGCACCCGTTAGAGACCGGCCGGCACCGATCGCGCGGGCGAACCGCACCCGCCGCCTCGCGGCCGCCCCATCAATCCTCAACAGGCGAGTCAACAGAGCCGGAAGAGTCTTCGCACCATAATCGGCAGTCGGGACCTCGTATTCGGCCCGCGCCACCACGACGGCTTCCGTCGAGGTGGTTACCCGGGTGAGGTGTTCGATTCCCTTGAGCACCAGGAGCAGGTCGGAAGCATCGAGACTGGGATCCGTGCCCACACCGACACCCAGACCAGCGAGTGCCTCACTGGCGTGAACGAGTTCCGGAGCAATCTCCTGCAAACGCTCCCAATCGTCAGAAGTCAAAAAGGGGTCCGCCGGGCGGGCGAAGGCCTCGGGGTTCTTGTCATCATCGGGGGAACCAGCGCGCGGGAGGGTGGAATCGATAGTCATGACCCCTCCCCTCCTCCTGTACCGGACCGAAACCGGGTCCGGACGTTGCTGTCATAAGCCGCACTGAGTATTCAGCGCACGCGTGGTGTGACCGTGTCGGGGAAGACGAGCCGTAAAACCGAAGGGGACTTCACTGTCCGATTCGAGTTTCCTGACCTACCTCAAGTGTAGCGCAGCTCACTCATGAAGGGAAGGGTTTATTCGAAACTGGTTTCCGATGTTTGTTGAGTAACGCTCATCTGTTTCGGTGGTAGCAGATGCGCTGGGTGGCAGGGTATGCGCGCGCATCTGACACGACAGACAAGGCGCGGGAACTCAACCCGACTAGCATCCAACTCGCGAGTACCACCGAAAAGGCGCGGGCTCCCGGCTTGGGGCGCACTCGACTCGCGAGCACCACCGGCAAGGAGTGATGCGGGCCCAGGATGATTGAACTACCTCCGTGCCGGTTTTCCTACACTCTCAAACCGGATGGGCGCCTCATTCTCCGGGCACCTCTTCACCGGGGGCTTCCTCGCCGGGAATTTCCTCATCGGATTCGGCCGGTTCCGCGGGACCGTTTTCCAGGAGCGGACCGTGTTCGAGGAGTTCTTTGAACTGGTCTTCATCGAGCACCGGCACGCCCAGGTCCTCGGCCTTCTTCAATTTCGAACCGGCATTGTCACCGGCGACCACATAGTCCGTCTTCTTCGACACCGAACCCGCCGCCTTGCCCCCGGCGGACACAATGGCCTCCTTGATGCCGTCGCGGGTGAACGCGGTCAGCGAACCCGTGGCCACGATCGTCAGCCCGGCCAGAGTCTGTGGGGCATCCGGGGCACCGCCGGCGGGCGCATCATCGACCATCCGCACACCGGCGGCCGCCCAGCGCTGCACGATCTCGGCGTGCCAGTCCACGGAGAACCAGTCCACCACGGCCTCGGCGATCACCGGGCCCACCCCGTCGACCTCGGCCAGCTCCTCAGCCGTGGCCTGCCGGATCGCGTCCATCGAACCGAAGTGCGCTGCCAACAGGCGTGCGGCCACCGGGCCCACGTGCCGAATCGACAGCGCGTTGAGCACCCGCCACAGCGGCTGGGACTTCGCGCCCTCGATCTGCTTGAACATCTCCAGGGTGTTCTTGCGCGGTGCCGCGGCCTTCTTCAGCTGCCCCTTCTTCTCCCCGCGCAGATAGTATTCCGGCTTCGTATAGAAGTAGTGCAGGCGTTCGACCTCGCCGGTGGGCACCCCGTCCTTCTTCACCTCGCGCTCCACCACCACGCCGGCCAGGTCCTCGACCGTCAGATCGAACAGCGCGGCCTCCGATTTCAGGGGCGCATCCGCCGGCGCATAGGGCTGGGTCAGGGCCAGGGAGGCCTCGTCGCCCAGCATTTCGATGTCGAAGGCCGCCCGCGAGGCCAGGTAGGCCACGCGGTTGGCGATCTGGGCGGGGCAGGATCGGGAGTTGGGACAGCGCAGGTCCTTGTCGCCCTCCTTCTGCTCCACCAGTTCCGTGCCGCAATCCGGGCAGTGGGTGGGCATGACGAAGGCGTGTTCGGTGCCGTCGCGGCGCGCCACCACCGGCCCCAGGATCTCCGGGATGATGTCCCCGGCCTTGCGCAGCACCACGGTGTCGCCGATCAGCACGCCCTTGCGCTTGACCTCGTGCGCATTGTGCAAGGTGGCGCGCTCCACGGTGGAACCGGCCACGTGCACGGGCTCCATCACCGCGAAGGGCGTGACCCGACCCGTCCGACCCACCTGCACCCGGATGTCGAGCAGCTCGGTCGTGACCTCCTCCGGCGGATACTTGAAAGCGCTGGCCCAACGCGGCGCCCGCGAGGTGTATCCCAGGTCCGCCTGGACTGCCAGTTCGTCGATTTTCACGACGATCCCGTCGATCTCGTGGAGCACATCGTGGCGGTGTTCGCCGTAGTACCGGATGTAGTCGTGGACCTGCGCCGGGGTTTCGCAGACCTTGAAATACGGGCTGGTGGGCAGGCCCCAGTCGCGCAGCACACCGTAGACCTCCGACTGGCGCACCGGTTCGGCGTGGTTGTCGTCATAGGGCGTCCAGGCGGCGATGCCGTGGACCAGCATGTGCAGCGGCCGCTGCGCTGTGACCTTCGGATCCTTCTGGCGCAGCGATCCCGCTGCGGCATTGCGGGGGTTGGCGAACGGCGGCTTACCCGCCTCGACCAACCAAGCATTGAGGTCGGCGAACTTCTCCACGGGGAAGAAGACCTCGCCGCGGATCTCGACCTGTTTGGGCGGGAATTCTGTGTCTAGGCGCTGCGGGATGTCCGCGATGGTGCGAACGTTGACGGTGATGTCCTCGCCGGTCACCCCGTCGCCGCGGGTGGCAGCGCGCACCAGCACGCCGTCCTCGTAGAGCAGATTGCAGGCCAGTCCGTCGATCTTGAGTTCGGTCAGGTAGTGGGTGCCCGCCGGGATCCGGCCGGCCACCCTGGCGAACCATTCGTCGAGTTCGGACTCGGAGAACACATCGTCCAACGAATACATCCGGGCAATGTGGTCGACCGCGGTGAACGAGGCCGTGTCGACGGTGCCACCGACGGTCTGGGTGGGCGAATCGTTCTTCGCCAGTTCCGGGAAATCCGTCTCCAGGTTTTCCAGAGCCCGGACCAGGCCGTCGTATTCCGCGTCGGAGATCAGCGGAGCGTCCTGGTCGTAATAGGCGCTGCGGTGCTTCTCGATCTCCGAGCGCAGTGCCGCGGCGTAGCGTTCCCGGTCCGCCGGGTCCATGGCCTCCGGATCGCGGAGGGTGAAGTCTGCGGACGGACTACTCATGTTCTTCCCTAACTGCCTGGCCCAGGTGGGCCGCCAATGCGAACTGGGCGGCGCCATAGCCCGGATCATCCGGCACGGCGCGCACGGGACCGAACCGGCCGGCTGCGACCGGTTCGATACCCGTCAATACTCCTACACCCGTCAGATCGTGCGGGTTCATGCCAAGCCTATGCCAGGGCACTGACACGGCTTCGAGCCATGTCCTGACCCGCCCGGCGCGCAACCCCGCCGACGCCGGCAGGCGCACCCACATCTGGGTTCCCGACTCGTGCGCCCCGGCGATCGCCTCCCACGGCCGCAGCACGGCCTCGGCGTCGCCTGCGGGCAGCGGCACCGCGAGCGCGGTCACCCCGGCGTCTGCGGCCAGGGAGGCGTGTGCGATCGCCTTGCCGCGGATCGTCACGGTGGACAGCCCGGGCAGGGTGAGGATCGTGTCCTCGCCGGTGCGTCCGATGAACGAACGCAGGGCCGCGGCGACCTGACTGTCCGGCACTGCGGGCAGGGCCCGGTAGCCCGAAACCGTTGGCACCCGGCCGGTCAGCAGTTCGTCCAGATCGGGTTCGACCAGCCGGACGCGAGGCCGCGTCCCCAGGGCGCGCTCGTACCGGTCGAGCAGGGCACTGGCCCCGAGGGCATAGGCCTGGACGACGTCGCGTCTGGCGCCGGCATCAGCCAGGGCAGGGTTGCCGCCCGGCAGGCCCAGGCGGCGCAGCAGGGCCCAGGGACCGGGCAGGGTGAGCATGGTGCGCCCGGCGAAACCGGTGCCGTATTCCTCGCAGGCCTCCAGGGTGCGCGCCAGCAGCGATTCGACGCGCGCCAGGTCACGGTCGCGCGAGCCCTGCGAGCTCAAGGTCAGGCGCCAGCCGAAGGAGCCGAGGTCGGCGCTGAGTCCATCGCACAGCGCCAGGGCCGTGCCGATCGGGTCGATCATCCATGCGCTGGAACCGGAGTCCGCTCCCCTGCTGCCCGGCCCGCTCCCGGTGGCCCCACCGGTCCCGGCTGCCGCACGTGTCCCGGCTAGCGTACCGGTGCCGGTTCCCCCACGCGGGGTTCCCCTGACCTCGCGCGCCACGCCGGTCCAGGGCACGGGCGGGTAGCCCATGGCCAGTGCTGCGAAGGCGCCGGAGGCGGCCTGCCGTGGGTCCTCGCCGGGCCACAGGCCGGATGAGGAGGCCAGGATCTCGGGACGGTCCTTGCCCCCTATCAGCTCCTCCCCCATCAGCTGCGGCCCCGGCCGCGCAGGTGCACCGGCGGCACGTCTGGGGCGTCGAGGCCCATGATGCGGCAGTAGAAGCCCAGCTCGCTGCGCAGACTATCCGCGATGTTCTCCACCCGCGTGAAGCCGTGGGACTCGTTCGGATAGAACTCGGCGACGTAGACCTGGCCCTTGTCCTGCAGTCCGGCGATGAGGCGGTGGGCCTGGCTGGGTGGGACGATCGGGTCCTGTTCGCCCTGGAAGATCGCAACCGGCACGTCCAGGTCCGCCAGGTGGTTCAGCGGCGCCAGTTCCGCCAGGCGCTCCTCCCGGTCGGGTGCCTGCGGGTCCACCCCGATCAGCCGCCAGATGTACTGCGATTCGAAGTCGTGGGTCTCCGTGATGAACTTCGACAGTTCCGCCACGCCGTAGTAGTCGCTGCCACAGGCGAACACATCGGTGCGGGTCAGGGCCTGCAGAACAGTCCAGCCGCCGGCCGAACCGCCACTGATCGCCAGCCGGTCCGCATCGGCCGTGCCCTGCCGGGCCAGGCCCTGGAGCACGGTGACGGTGTCGGCGACGTCGGCGAAACCCCAGTGCCCGCGCAGGGCGTCGCGGTAGGCGCGGCCGTAGCCGGTGGATCCGGAGTAGTTGACGTCCACGACGCCGATCCCCCGGCTGGTGAAGTAGGCGTGGTGCAGGCTGACCTGCGGCACCGACTGGCTGGTGGGCCCGCCGTGGACGAAAGCGACGAAGGGAGCGGGTGCGGCGGCGCTGCCCGCTGTGCCCTCCGCTGCGGGTTCCGCATTACCTCCGGCTGCCGCGCCCGCAGCGGGACCGGCTCCCGGCTGCGGGTGGTCGGGGTTATGGGGCGGGTAGACGATCGCGTGCACCCCGTCGATCTCCACCGCATGTCCCTGCGGCAGATAGGACGCGGGCACCGGCAGTTCGAGGCTCAGGGCGAGCGCCTGGGCGCTTCCGACGGTCACGTCGTAAAGGTAGAGCCCGGTGATCCGGTCGGCGGATCCGCCGATCACCAGGGCCAGGCCGTCGCGGTAGTCCTGCAGGGAGAAGGTCTCCAGATCGCATTCGAGGACGTCGTCGGTTCCAGCCCCGTCTGTCCACACCATCTGCGAGGTCCCGAAGCGCGATTCCGCCAGGATCCGGTTGCCGCCCTGCACCGGCAGGTACCAGCGGGTGCCCAGGTTCCACAGGGGTCCACCGATTTCGCCCTCGGTGACCAGGAGTTCGGACTCCTCGGCCGGTTCAGCGGCGAATCCACCGGAGGCGACCTGGAAGAAGGCGGGGGCGGATAGCGAGTACAGCTGCCAGCGTCCACTGCGGTCGGCGATGACGGACAGGGTCGTGTTCGACAGCCATTCGGGTTGCAGCACGGATTCGTCCGCCCGGCCGAACACGGCCACGGGTGCGCTGGCCCCCGCGGTGCCGGGATGGGCGACCAGGTAGAGCTTCGTCTGGTCCCATGGCATGTCCGGGTGGTCCCAGCCGATGAAGCTGAGGAAGCCGTGGTCCGGCGAGATGCGGGGGAAGGCGAGGAAGTGGGGGCCTGCGGCCAGTTCGCGCACAGCCTCCGGGGCCGAGGCCCGGCCCGGGTCCGCGGCAGCATCCGGTTCCGCAGCGCCGCCCGGTTCCGCGGCAGTGGTCCCCTCTGCGACCTCGACGATGGCCCGGGTGACGGTGCCCGCCGCATCGTAGGACTCGCGCACGGCCAGCAGACGTCCGGCCGAATAGTCCAGGTCCCCGTAGCGCACAGCCCGGTCTGTCTCCGGGGTCAGCGCGACGGGCGGGGTACCGGGGTCGGTGACGGGGTTGAACCGGTAGAGGCGCTGATCGGCGGCGTTGACGAAGGTGATGGTGTGGTCGGCGGCCACGGCCCAGGCCCCGCCGCCGTATTCGTGCACCCGAGAGTACGCGGAATAGGGTGCGGGCAGAACGGACACTGCGTCTTCGGCGACGCCGGAGTCATTGGCGAAGATGCCGATCCGGGAGGCCTCGGTGGGGATCCGCTGGGAGTAGTAGACCCGGGTGGCCCCGGGCGGTCCTGCGAACCGGGCCCGGCTCACGGGCCTGGCACCGGCTGCGACGTGTTCGGCGGTGATCGGCGATGCCCAGGATGCGGTGACTGCGTTCTGCGAATCCATGAGCACAAGATTAGCGGGTCCGCCGAAGACGAGAGTACCCTCGGTGGGTGCTCTTCGGGACAGGCCCCCAGAGCCCGCGCATCAGGAGGTTATATTGACCAGCATTCCACTTGAGATCACCATCGACGGTCCTGTCGAACCAGTTTTCGACCTTGTCACGCAGGCGCGCTTCTGGCCCACCTGGCATGTGCTGACCCGCTCGGTGTGCGGGACCGTCAACCGGCCGTTCCTCAAGGGCGACGAATTCACCGAGTACATCAACGGCCCACAGGGCACCGTCGAACTGACCTGGACGGTCAGCGAATACGTCCGGGGCCGGCACGTGACGATCCAGCCGATGGGCTATGAGGCGTCCATCGTCTACTCCTTCGAGGAGGTGCCCGGCGGCACGCGCTTCTCCCGCACCGTGGTCAAGGACGCGAACGGCTCCGATTCGAGCACGGTCACCCCGGAGACCGAACAGGCCTCGATCCGCAATCTCAAGGCATTCGTCGAGGCCGAATTGGCCAAGGAGCGCAAGGGCCTGCGCCAGCACACCGCCTGAGCAACATGAGGGCCCTGAGCAGCACGAAGGCTCAGGCCGGGGTCAGGCGGCTGGCCTTGTCGATCGTCGCCTGGCCCAGCACCCGGGTGCCGGCGTAGACGACCATCGTCTGCCCCGGTGCCACCCCGGACAGGGGCTCGGCCACGTCCACGTGCAGCAGCCTGCCGGCCGGCCGCGGGGTCGGCACATTGTATTCGCTCTGCGGGGCCTCGGCCACAAAATCGCCCAGCCAGACGCGGGCGTCCACCGGTTCGGAGTGCGCGCGGATCTGCACCTGGCAGTCCATCGCGGATTCGGGCCCCGAGCCCATTTCGGCCGGCGCCACGCCACACCAGGTGGTGCGGATGCCGTCCAGGTGGTCGACGGACAGGCTGGCGCGCCCACCCACGGTCACGGTGTTCGACTGCGCGTCGATCCCCGTGACATAGCGCGGTTTGCCGTCGGCGGCCGGGCGCTCCAGGTGCAGGCCCTTGCGCTGGCCGATCGTGTACGTCATCGCACCGTCGTGTTCGCCCAGCACCTCGCCGGACTCGTCCGTGATCAGGCCGGGGCGCATCGGGATCTTATCGCTCAGCCACGCCTTCGTGTCCCCGTCGGGGATGAAGCAGATGTCGTAGCTGTCGGGCTTGTTGGCCACGGAGAAGCCGCGTTCGGCGGCCTCGGCGCGGACATCGGCCTTCGACGCCGAGGCCCCGATCGGGAAGTAGCAGTGGCGCAGCTGTTCGGCGGTGAGCACGCCGAGCACATAGGACTGGTCCTTGTTCATGTCCACCCCGCGGTGTAGTTCGGGGTTGCCGGCGGCATCGAACATGACCTCGGCGTAGTGGCCGGTGGTGATCGCGTCGAAGCCTAGGGCCAGGGCCCGGTCCAACAGGGCTGCGAACTTGATCCGCTCATTGCAGCGCATACACGGATTGGGGGTGCGGCCCTGGGAGTATTCGGCGATGAAGTCATCGACGATGTCCTCCTTGAACCGCTCCGAGAAGTCCCAGACATAGAAGGGGATGCCCAGTTTGCCGGCCACCACGGCCGCATCGCGCGAGTCCTCGATCGTGCAGCAGCCGCGCGAACCCGTGCGCAGGGTCCCGGGCATGCGGCTCAGCGCCAAGTGCACGCCCACGACCTCGTGGCCCGCGTCCACGGCGCGCGCCGCCGCCACCGCGGAATCCACTCCGCCGGACATCGCTGCCAGAATCTTCACCGCTGTTCCCTCTTCCCCATTCGTTCGTCTGTTTCCCTCGCCGCGCTCATCGGCCCGGCCGTACCAGCCCGGCAGTGTCGCGCCCTCGGCACCATGTGCCCTCAGTTCAGCGCATCGCGCATCCAGGCGGGCGTGGCCGAGACCATGCCCGCCTTCCCCGCCTGCGCCACCACCTGCGGCAATACCTCGATAAGACGGTCAACGTCGGCGACCGTCGTTTCCATTCCCAGGCTGAAGCGCTGGGTGGAACGGGCCGCGTCCTCATCGCGTCCCATCATCATGAGCACATGGCTGGGCCGGTTGACCCCGGCCTGGCAGGCCGAGCCGGTCGATGTGTCGAAGCCGGCGAAGTCCAGCAGGAACAACAGGGAGTCGCCCTCGCAGCCGTCGAACACGAAGTGCACATTGCCCGGCAGGCGCTGGGCCCCGCGCGCACCGGACAGGTGCGCAGTGGGGACTGCGGCCTCGACTCCGGCGATCAGGCGGTCGCGCAGTCCGGACAGGTGTCCGGCGCGTTCGTCCACATCGGCCAGTGCCAGGCGCGCAGCGGTGGCGAAGGCCACGGCGGAGGGCACGTTGAGCGTGCCGGAGCGGATCTGGCGTTCCTGCCCTCCCCCGTGCAGCACGGGCACCGGCTTGAGGTTCCGGCCCAGGATCAGGGCCCCCACCCCTACCGGCGCACCGATCTTGTGCCCGGAGATGCTCAGGGCGTCCACACCCAGTTCTGCGAAGTCCACCGGGATCTGTCCGAAGGCCTGGACCGCATCGGTGTGCACGGGAATGCCGTGGGCGTGCGCCAGCTGCGCGATCCGCGCGATCGGCTGGATCGTGCCGACCTCGTTGTTGGCCAGCATCACGCTGACCAGCGCGGTGCGCTCCGGGGCCTCGTCCAGGGCTGCGGCGTAGGCGTCCAAGTCGAGCCGGCCGGCCGCGTCGACGGACAGCCAGACGACCTCGGCGCCCTGGGTCTCCAGCCACTGGGCGGTTTCGATCACCGCATGGTGTTCGATCGTCGACACCAGCAGCCGGGGCCGGGGCAGTTCGACGGTGAAGGTGCCGGGGCGGCCGGGCACGGGCGTGTGCCGGGCGCCGTCATTGCGCGACCACCACAGCCCCTTGAGTGCCTGATTGTCCGCCTCCGTGCCGCCGGAGGTGAAGATGACCTCGCTGGGATCGCAGTGCAGCAGACCCGCCAGGGTGCGGCGGGCGTCCTCCATCGCCAGGCGGGCCGCCTGGCCGTCGGTGTGCAGGGCCGAGGGGTTGCCGATCCGCTCCAGCTCCCGGGTGTAGGCCGCAAGCACCTCCGGCTGGATGGGATGGGTCGCGGCGTGGTCGAAGTATGCGCGCATAACCCATCCAGTTTAGAACCTGGCTTGGTGGACGTATAGCGGACAGCTGAGCGCCGTCGGTCACAGAGGTTCTACAGTGGAGGCCGTGACCACCCCGCAGAATCCCTCCGCCACCGCTTCGACCCACACAGCCCACGATCCCACAGCCCCGGTACCCGAATCACCGGCAGCCACTTCCGTGCGCCGCGTCGCGGTGGCCGCCGGGATCGGCACCGCCGTGGAACTCTACGACTTCATCATCTACGGGCTGGCCAGCGCCATCGTCTTGAACAAGGTGTTCTTCACCCTGGACGATCCGCTGCTGGGCACCCTGGTCGCCTTCGCCACCATGGGCGTGGGCTTCTTGGCCCGGCCGCTGGGCGGGATCGTGTTCGGCCACTTCGGCGATCGGCTGGGCCGCAAGCGGATGCTGGTGCTGACCCTGACCGCCACCGGCCTGTGCACCGCGCTGATCGGCTGCATCCCCGCGGCCGCCACCTGGGGTATGGCGGCTCCGATCCTGGTGCTGCTGCTGCGCCTGTGCCAGGGCTTCTTCATGGGCGGTGAGCAGGGTGGGGCCTTCGTCATGATCACCGAACACGCACCGGCCGGCCGCAAGTCCTTCTTCGGCGGCTTCGCCACCGCCGGCTCCCCGCTGGGCTCCATCCTGGGCACCCTGGCCTTCACTCTGGCCACCGCGCTCAGCGGCGACGCCTTCCTGACCTGGGGCTGGCGGGTGCCCTTCTGGCTGTCCCTGGTCCTGGTGGCTGTGGGCCTCTACATCCGCCTGGGCATCGACGAATCCCCGGAGTTCAAGCGCGTCAAGGCCACCGGCCACGTCGCCCGGTTGCCCCTGGGCCGGGTGCTGCGCACCGCATCCTTCATGCTGGTGGCCGGGATCCTGGTCAATCTGGGCTTCAACCTCACGATCTTCATCGTCAACTCCTTCTCCATGGCCTACGGCACCGAGGCCCTGCACATGGACCGCCAGGACATCCTGACCGCGGGCCTGATCGGCTCAGTGGCCCACCTTGTCACGGTGGTCGGCTCCGCCTGGCTGGCCGACAAGCTGGGGCTGACCCGGGTGATGGCAACCGGCGCGGTGCTCATGCTGCTGTGGGCCTTCCCGTTCTTCTGGCTGTTCGATCTGCGCACCCCGGTCGCGGCGACCATCGCGATCGCCGGGGGCTATGCGATGGGCGGTGTGCTGTTCGGCCCGATGGCCCACTGGTTCACCACCCTGTTCGCCCCCGAACTGCGCTATTCCGGGGTGGCGGTGTCCTACAACATCGGCGCCGTGCTCGGCGGCGGCCTGTCCCCGACGATCGCCAC
Source organism: Brevibacterium sp. 91QC2O2 (assembly GCF_024580695.1). NCBI lineage: Bacteria > Bacillati > Actinomycetota > Actinomycetes > Micrococcales > Brevibacteriaceae > Brevibacterium > Brevibacterium sp. 91QC2O2. Next base: position 63,901 of record NZ_JANIJY010000004.1, read on the forward strand.
CTGGCTGCTGAGCTCCTTCGGCGGCCAGTCCTGGCCCATCAGCCTGTACCTGTGCCTGGGTGCGGTGTTTGCGGTCCTCGGTCTGTGCATGGCCCGCGGACATGTGCGCCAAGCGGCGTGACCGGACGGCCTGACCACGCGGCGGAGGGCCCACTCCGGTTGATAAGCTGAACGTCGTGCTTACCCTGCTGACCTACACGCTCTATGCCCTTTGCGGCGTGCTCACCGTTTGGGCGGGGGTGCAGGCGATCCGTGACAAACCGGCGAATATGGCGCTCATCGTCTTCACCGGCGTGCTCCTGCTGGGGCTGCTGGTGCAACTGGTCCTGGGCATCGTGCTGTGGCCGCAGGCCGGCGGCACCGACGCCCTGCTGTTCTTCGGCTATGTGCTCACCGCGATCGTACTGGTGCCGCTGGCGGGCGGCTGGGCATTCATCGAACTGACCAGGTGGGGGCCCCTTGTGTTGGCCCTGACCGGGCTGACCGTCATCGTAATGATTGTGAGGATGGACCAGATATGGCTCTGAAGCGCGGGCGCGCTCCCAAGGATCCGGCGCAGACAAGCCCCTACTCCGCGATGCACACCGGCCTGGGCCGCGCCCTGACCGCCGTCTACGGGATCTTCGCCCTGGCCGCGACCATGCGCGCGCTCTCCCAGATCATCCGCGAGTTCTCCGTGGCCCCGGTGTCCTTCATCCTCTCGCTCATCGCCGCGATCATCTACATCGTCGCCACCGTGTGCTTCGTGCGCGGCAGCAAGCGCAGCCATCACGCAGCGATCGCGTGCTGCGCGATCGAACTGGTGGGCGTCATCGCGGTGGGCATCCTCAGCTTCATGGAGCCCCAGCTGTTCCCCAAGGCCAGCGTCTGGTCGGGCTTCGGCGTGGGATACGGCTGTGTGCCGCTGTTCCTGCCCGTGCTGGGCCTGTGGTGGCTCTTCGGCATCGGCAAGCGGGTCGCGGCGCAGGAGGACGGCGCCCAGGACACCGGGACCGAGGCCGCCTGAGGCTTCCGCCCCCTCGTCCCCGGGCGCTGCCACCCGGCCCGGGTCACAGGCGCGCCTGCACCCGGACACCGGTTCAGCCGCGCCGCTGCAGTTGGGCGACCAGGTCCTCGCCCACGGAGCCGAACAGCGTCCGCGCCCAGATCGAATCCCCCTCGGCGTAGGGCCGGCTGCCGTCGTAGAGCCAGTCGGGCTGCCGCCCGGCCGCCAAGTCCTTGGCACAGGCCGCACAGGCCGGCAGCTTCTGGCCAGTGGCCGAAGTGGTGGCCCGCTCGCCGCGCACGGTGGTCTGCGCCGCGCCGTGTCCCGGATCGAAGACGCACAGCGTCTCCCCGCGCCTGATCGCAGCGCGTCGAGCCCTGCTCCCCACTGCTCTGCCCTTCCGCCCGGCCTTGTCCGGCCCCGACCGCGTGGCGCCGGTACGGCCACCGCGCTCGAGCTCATCGAGGTCCCTGCCGGCCAGGTTCAGTAGGACCAGGGCCCCGGCTAGATCCACCCGGCCGGCCTGTGGATCGTCGACGATCCCGGCGGCCAGAGTGTAGGCGTCCAGCCCGTGTTCGACGAGCTCGGCCCGCTGGGCGTCCAGACCGCTGACGTCGAAGTCGCGCAGCCGTCCGGCGATGTGCAGGCTGTCGGCGGAGAGCTCCCGCGCCAGATCACGGCGCTGCAGTTCCCCCGCCTGGTCGAGGATCCGCCGCGGCAGGCGATACGGAGCGGGCGCCTTCCGCCTGGGCGACCGGCGCATCTGCCAGACAACTGCCCCGGCCGCCAGGATCAGCACCGGGACGAGGACCACTGTGAAGATCACCCCCGCTCCGGAATCGAAGATCTCCAGTGGCGATGACGCGGACGAGTGGTGTGAGCCGGTGCCGGTCTTGCGCTCGGGCTTGGTGAAATTCGGATCGCGCAGGGTCTCGACATAGGTCACGGCCTGCACCGGCGGTGGGTCCTGGCTTTCGGTGTCCTGCCCGGCCGCATTCATTCTGGCCAGCACATCGAACCGGTCCGCCGCATCCACGTCGACCTTGCTCCACACGGTGCCGGTCTGCGGCTTCATCACCAGGTACACGCCCTGGCCCTCGCGCGCTGCCGCGACCAGCGTGCCCAGATCTGACACGTCCGAGCGATCCGCCGGCACGATCACCACGTAGACCGGCACCCCGCCGCCGTCCTCCAACGCCTGCTGCAGGGAGTTCACGGTCGTCTCCCTGATATCGGGACGCGCCGCGGGATCAATGTAGAGGGGATCCTCGGCCAGGGATTTCGCGATATCACCGGAATAGCTCAGCGAACTCATGTCTCCGTGTCCTTCCGTCGATGCTTGCCGATGGCGATCAGCACGCCGCCCAGCGCACCACCGGCAAGTCCGCCGATCACTCCGCCGGACAGGGTCCCGCGCAGCAGGCTGGACTGTGAGGCCGATGGGCTGATGCCGAAGGACTCCCGGTCGTGCTTGACGGGCAGACTCCGATACGGCTGCGAATCGTCTTCGTTCCACTCGATATCGCCGGCCTTGGAGACTTCTTCGTGGAGCGCGCCGGCGAAATCAACGGGCGTCCCCGGTTCGCTCGCGGCCCCAGCCCGGGTATAGGAAAGCCGGGGATGCAGCACCTCGAAGCGCGCGGCCTCGTCGTCGGGAGTTCGGCCGGCGGAGGCGATGGTGGCCGAATACCCCGTGGCCACGAAGACGATCCCGTCCTGCCCTCGTTCGGCCAGCCCCGCCGCCAACCGGTTGGCCAGCAACGTGACGCTGCCGCCGGATTCATCCGAGGCGGCCAGGCTCGGCAGTGCGACGTAGATCGGCAGCCGCACGTCCCTGGCGGTGCCGGCCAAGGACGCGCGCTGGGCGGGATCGAGTAGTGCGGCATTGACCGGCGAGACGTAGACGGGATCGTCCTGCCAGTGATCGAGAATGGCGCCGATCCGGGCCCGGTCGTAGTCGTCCGCGTAGCGCCCTGCATCCGCCTGGGACACCGGCAGCGCATGGGTCAGGACGTATTGACTGCCCCCTATGCCCAGTCCCCCGCCGGCCAGGACCGCTCCGAGCACCAGCGCGGATCCGGCTAAGATCCGCCCAACCCGGCTCCTGCCCTGCCGGCTCCGCTCCTTCGCACGCGGACTCGACGCCTTCGCACGGGGCTGCGGGTCAACAGCCGGGCCGTGTGTGCCGGGGACATCGGATTCGATCGGGGCCAAAGATCCCAATCCGGTGTGCGCATAGCCGTCATCGCATTCGAAGTACGGGACCGCCGTGGCGCCGGGCGCCGGTGCGACCAAGAGACTAGCGGGACGCGTACCCGACTCCACTGCGGTTTCGCAGTCGGAACAGGTCGGCACGCTCAGCGCCCCGTGCCGGCTGCGGAACTGCACGGTCGAATCCGCCCGGCCGTGCAGGGGGTTGAAGAAGCAGTGCCCGGTCGGTTCGGCCTCCGGATGGCGGAGCAGTTCGTCCCAGCGCTGGTCCATCAGCCATAGGGCCACCATATCCACGGGACTCAACCCGCCGGCGGCGTGGCGGGCCTGCAGCGCGCCGATCGCCTCCGCGAGCCCGTGCAGCGCGCCAACGGTACGTGCCGCGCGTCCACCGGGGTCCTCGGCCGCCAGCGCCAACACGCGGTCCGCCGGTACTTCGTCATAAGTCCGGCGGATAGCAGCGGAGGCCCTGGAGCGCACCCGACGGGGCAGCTCGGTGGGTTCAAGCACGCCCGCCATCCCCTTGTTGCGGCGCAGGATCACCCAGCTCAGCGCGGCGGCGACCGTGGCCGTCGTCGCGCCCAGCGCCACCAGGTTCGTTCCCGCTTCCTCGGCGACTTCCAGGGTGGACACGGTTTCGCGGGTGAAGCCCCGGTCCGTGTAATCCGCCAGGTCCGGCTTTGGGCCCAGTCCCAGCCAGGCGCGGCCGGCGGCGATGTTGTAGGACATGAAACGCTCCGGATCGGCCAGGAAGTCCCCGCGCATATCCGTGTAGTCGCTCACCCCCACCAGGCGCCCGCTCATCCCCTTCGGACCGGAGGCGTAGACCAGTGGCCGGCCCCGGACCCGGGCGATCTGCTGGTAGATCAGAATCCGAGGTCCGCCGTCGTCCAGTTCGGCAGCACTCAGCAGCCGGCCGACTGCCACATCGCAGCTGTTGAGCGTGGCATTGCGGGGCCGGCCCAGTTCGGGACCGAGGATGATGCGGATGTCGACGTCATCGGCCGTGGCCAAGCGGCGCAGTGTCGCCTCCAGCCCATCGGGCAACCCGGGGCGGACCTCCGGATCGGTCAGGACGGCGGTACCGGCACGCAGCTCGTCTCCATAGAGCGCGTCCAGCGCCCGTGCGAGGGCAGCTCCGATCGCGGTGTCGGTGGCCGCTTGATCGTTCAGGTCGGTCGAGGCCATGGGCTCCAGCCTACCGGAGGGCAGCGCCTCCGCCCGGACGCGCGCGGTCCCTACCCCTGGGTGCGCTTGCCCCGGGTCTTGGCACCGACCATGAACCAGCCGTCACCAGCCGCGCTGAGTTCCGCATCGTCGAGGTCCGAGGGCCGGGAGCCCTGCCCCTTGGCCTGCAGCATGTACGGCAGGGCCACGTCGATGACGACGGTGGAGCGGTTCTTGTCCCCGGTGATGAGCGCCTCGACGTCATTGCCCATGTCGACGCTGGCATTCGTCGAGGCTGTGGCCTCGACGGTGCAGCGGATCTCGCCCAGGGACACAGCACCCTCCCTGGTGCTCAGCGACATGGCGGACAGATCGGCAGCTTCCTCTACGGACTTGCAGGTGACCCCCACGTCCTTGAAGCCGCCCGATTTGGATGCGAGTTTGTCGACATAGGCGCGGAAGTCACTGAAGGCCCTGCCCTCGAGCTGGATTCCCGCCGCTTCCTTCTGCGTTTTGCCCGGCTCCGCCCGCAGGTACTTCAACAGGGCCTCCGTGGCCCCGCGGTCCAGGTCGGTGAACTCGCCGGGGGCCGGCGCCACTGCTCCTGCGGCGTCCGCGGCCAGCTGGGGCGCAGACGCTGCCGGGAGGAAGAGCGATTGCACAACCGACCAGTCACTGGCAGCGGTATCGCGCCGGGCCACCAGGGCCTCCACGGTATCGTCACTGCCCGCGACCTTGGCGAAGGCCATGAACCACATGGGGTAGGCGTCGAAGGAACGGCCACCGGCCACCACCGATTCGAAGGCGCCGGCGCTCAGTTTCTTCTTCTCCGCCTTGGCGATGAGGATTTCGGCCTCCGTGCGGCTGCGCAGCGGTTCGGCCTGGAGCGCGTCGAGGTTCTTCCCACCGTTCTGCAGCGCCTTGTCCAGGCCCTTCACATAGCCGGTCATGAAGTCCCCCGCCTGGCCGGTGGCCAGGGGAACGCGGCTGTAGCTCTTGATGGTGGGGTCGGCGGGCTGGGCCACGGGCAGGGGCGCGCAACCGGAGACGCCGACCACGGTGCCCAGCACCACGGCTCCGGCGGCCACTCCACGCCGCGAGGTGGCGCCGTGGCGCCCACGGCCGGTAGGGGTCGCACGCTCCCGGCCGGCGCCTCGGCGGCCCGAATCAGAACGGCCGGAACCGGAGCGACCGGCGCGATCCGAATCGGACCGACCACGACCGGAGCCCCGGCCCGTCCTCCCGCGCCGGCCAACGGTACGGCGGGCGCGCAGGAAGAAGAACAGGGCACCGCCCAGTGCCAGGACGACCCCGGCGAGGCCGATGATACAGAATGCCAGGACACCGTGGACGGCTATCTGCATGGTCACCGTGGCTCCTTGGAGATCGCCCTTTCCATCGGCGGGGGCGATGACGATGACGTTCGGAGCGGCGTCCAGATCGAAGGTCTGGGACACCTGGCTCCCGGTCTGCTGCTGAATCCACCAGTCACGGCCGGCGGGGGGCACCACCGGCGCTGTGTCCCCGTCGAGTCGCCGGCTCTCCAAGGTGCCCGGCATGGTCCAACCCGTGATCTCCTGGTGGGCGATTCCCGTCAGATAGCTTTCCGAATCGACGCCGTTGGCGGTGCCCAGGAACAGTTCGCGCGAGCCCCCGCCGGATGTCGCCGTCAGGGTGGCCGAGGTATGGGTGAAGGGCACGACCTGTTCGTCCAGGGACACCGCATAGGTGCCGGGGGCCACTGTGATTTCCTTGGCCTCGAGCTTGTCGTCGGTTCCCACCGCCAATAGGGCGGAGATCACCGGCACCAGGATCGCCGCGGCGATGACAAGGCACAGCACGCCCAGCACGGGCCTGATGACGGTCAGTCGTGACACCGGGCCCGCTCCTAGAACAGCGCGCGCATCAGGCGGGCGCGGGCCTTGACGACACGGGCATCGGTGGCGCCGACGACCTCGAACAGATCAAGCAGGCGCAGGCGCACCGTCTCCTTGTCCTCTCCCGTCAGACCGGGCAACAGGCCCAGGAGCCGGTTGAAGGCATCGTCGACGTGGCCGCCGACCACGTCCAGATCCGCGCATTCGAGGGCGGCTGACACGTTCTTCGAATCGTTCGCGGCAGCGGCGCGCACCCGTGCCGGGTCCTGGTCCTTCGTGCGTTCGAGCAGTTCCACACGGGTCAGGCCCAGCTTGGCCTCATCGTCTGCGGGGGCTTCCGCAAGGGCGGCCCGGTAGATCTCCTTGGCCCGGTCCAGATCCCCGGCTTCCAGGGCCGCAATGGCCTCGGGGTGGGCGGGGCCGACGGGCTGTTCGTCCACCGGTGCGTTCGCCGGAACCGCGGTCTTCGTCATCCCCTGCTGGCCGGCCAGCTGCACCAGCTGATCCAGCACGGCCTTGACCTGGGCCTCGGGCTGGGCGCCCTGGAACAGTGGGACCGGCTGCCCCTGGATCAGCGCGATGATCGTGGGGATCGACTGGACCTGGAATGCCTGCTGCAGGCGGGGATTCGCGTCAACGTCGACCTTGCCCAGGACCGCGCGGCCGTGCAGATCGCGCACCGCCCGTTCGATCACCGGGGAAAGCTGCTTACACGGGCCGCACCATTCGGCCCACAGGTCGATGACCACGGGGACCTGGGCGGAGAGCTGCACGACGTCGTTGAAGGTCTCCTCGGTGACGTCGAAGACCAGGTCGGGGACGAGGACCTCGCCGGGCCCGGCCTGTCGCGGTGTGCCGGAGGCCGCGGCACCGCCCGCGGGCGCATCGGCTCCCGCGCGTCCCGGGTGGCGGACGGCGGAGAGGTCCAGGCCCTCCTGGCCGGCAGGTGCGCTACCCGCATTCTGCGGCATCTGAGTCACGTGTTTCTCCTCTGTGCGTAGTTGCTTCGGCAGGGTTGCTTCGGCAGGCGCGGTCGTTCCCCGCGCGGTTATTTCAGCTTGGCGCCGGAGACCAGCTGGTCGGCGCCGATCACAGTGGCCTTGCCCGACTTCGGGATGACCATGACGACATTGCTCGCGATCTCCACCTCGAAGCCCTTCTCGGTCTTCGAAGCGCCCGCCAGTTTGTCATACGGCGGACTGAGCTGGAGCTCACCGGTTTCACCGTCCTTGGATTCGGGCTTGGTCGTCACGGTCTTCGTCACGGTTCCGAAGACCAGTGCCGAGCCGTCGGCGGTCGCCTGAGCGGCCAGGGTCTTTCCGGCCTTGTACGTGTACTCGACCTCTGCGTTGTTCTTCTTCAGGCTCTTGGCCTGATCGGCATCGGCCTTCACCTGGCCCTTGGTGAAATCGTCCGAACCGAATTCGGCCGCGCGGGCCTTCGCCTTCTTGCCCTTGGCCCCCTGGCCGTCCTGCAGCATGGCCGCGTAGTCCGACAGCGCCTTCTTCGGCGTCAGCGCCAGACCGGACTGATTCGGATCCAGTAGCGCCGAGCCCTGCCTTGCGTCGTTGAGCTCCGGGATCTGCGCGCCGGCCAGCAGAGTGGTCTGCGACCACAGCTTGTAGTCATCGCGCGGGGACTCCTGGCTGAGCACCAGGGCCTGGGTCTGCCCGCCGCCGGAGGCGATCACGGTGGTCACCCGCGGCCAGCTCTGCGTGGCCGAGGACGCATTGCGCAGGATCTGCTCACTGGCCACCGCCGCGGGCATCGCATAGCCCTTCTTCGCCTTCTTGGCGTTCTTGTACGCGCGTTCCCGCTGGGCCAGGGCGGGTCCGGCGGCCCGCTGGGCCAGCGCCTTCTTGTCGCGGGCCTTGTCCGCCTTCGCCACCTGGTCGCCGATCGCGCCGAGGATCGAGTCGACCTGTTCGTCGGTCACCACGGCGGGCGCGCTCGAGGGCAGTGGCGCGGGCTGCGCCTTGGGCAGTTCCTCATCGCCGCCACAGCCGGTCAGAGCCAACACCGGAATGCAGGCCGCCGCCAGGCCGCGCGCCAGCCGTCTGCCCACACCGCGGGCCGGTGCTGCGTGATGTGCCGTGTTCCGGTGTGGTGCCACGGCCGTTGCGGAGTTCACTGTCGTATCAGCGTTCACTGTCGTCGCCTCCGGACGTGGAGCTGTCGGGTTTCGTCACGGTCTCGGGTGCCTTCTTCGGAGGTTCGGGTGCCTTCTGTGGAGGTTCGGGGGCCTTCTTCGGGGGCTCAGGGGCCTTGCGCGGTGCCGGGGCCGAGGTTCCCGGCGCCTGCCGGGGCACCGGTCGCTTCGCATCCTCGGCCTTGGGTGCCGGCTTGGCCTTGGGTTCCGACGAGGCCTTGGGCGCCGGCTTGGCCTTGGGTGCCGACGCGCTCGTTGTTGCAGGCTTGGCCTTCGGCGCAGGCTGAGCCTTGGCATCTGCGATCGGGCTCGCCGGTTCCTCGTCCTCGTCCTCGGCGAAGGTCTTCGGAATCGCGCGCTGGGGCTTCGCGGATTTGGCCTGTCCGGTCTCCGGCTTCTGCTCTTTCCCCGGTTTGGCCGCGGGCTTCGCGGGCTCGGACTCACCGGTCTTCTCGGCCGCGGAGGTCTCCGCATCAGCGACCGCGGGTTTGCCGGTCTCCGGCTCCACCGTGTCGGGCTTCGACTTCGCCCCCGCCCACTTCGCGTCCACGGCGGTCGGAGTCGATTCCCCGGTATCCGTCTTCGGCAGGACTGTGGTCGCGTCCTCCGCAGCCGTGCCTGTGGCCGCCGAATCGGCTGCCGTCCCGGCCGCACCATCCACCGTCCCCGCGGCAGCGGCCGCCCCGACCAGGGGGACCTCGGCGGTGACGGTGGAACCGGTCTCGGCCAACCTGCGGCGGCGTTCCTGCCTGCGGGTCCGGCGTGCCCGTTCCTGGCGCGAACTGCGGATGGCCAGAATGCCCAGCACCACTGCGGCGGCCAGGGCCAGGATGCCCAGGACGATCAGCGTCGTGGCCCAGGGAGTGCTGGCGTGGCTGAGCCAGCTGATGCTCACGGAGGTGACCTCTCCGGCCTTGCCGTCGCCCGCCAGCAGGAAGGCGGTACGTCCGGCGTCGTCCTTCCAGGTCAGGGTGATCTCGTCATCCCCGGAATCCTGCTTGGTGAACAGCTCACCACCGGCGGGGTCCGGGACGGAGGTGTCCTTGCCGTCGCCGGTCGTGGTGGCGAGTTCGGTGCTCGACTGCAGGCCGGTGATCCGCGTGACGCGCGTGTCCTCACCCACCCAGGCGTCGATGTTCTCCTTGGACGCCTGCGACACGGTCAGGGGTCCTGTGCCCTTGACCTTCACCGTGGTCGGCACGTCGTAGAGGTTGAGGACGCCCGGTTCGATCACCGCCACAGGGGCGTCAGCGTCGATGTCGGCGCTGGCCGTGATGGTGTCGGAGGGGGCCCAGAACGTCTTCTGGCCAACACCGATGACGCCCAGCACGAGGCCGAGCACAAGGAAGATTGCCGACGCGATGAATCGCACGCTGGTTCCTTCGGGTAGGGACTGAGGTCAGAGCACCATTCTATTGGTCCCGCGTGAGAACTTGCCGAAAACCGTTGCGGCAATCGCCACACACGTACAATGACAGGGTGTCTAAGAACAACTCTGAAAACGACAGGATCGTCTGGATCGACTGCGAGATGACCGGCCTCGAGCTGGGCGTCGACGAACTGATCGAGGTCGCCGCGATCGTAACCGACTTCGAACTGCGGCCGCTGGACGACGGCATCGACGTCATCATCAGGCCCAGCGACGCGGCGCGGGCGCATATGAACGACTTCGTCACCAATATGCACACCACTTCCGGCCTGATCGAGGAATTGGACGGGGGGCTGACGATCGAGCAGGCCCAGGAACAGGTCCTGGCCTATATCAAGCAGCACGCCCCGGTGGCCGGCAAGGCGCCGCTGGGCGGGAACTCGGTGGGCACGGACAAGGGCTTCCTGCAGGTGCAGATGCCCGAACTGGTCGAGCACCTGCACTACCGCATCATCGACGTCTCCTCGATCAAGGAACTGGCCAAGCGCTGGTACCCGCGCGCCTACAACCACGCCCCCGCCAAGACCGGCGGCCACCGGGCGCTGGGCGACATCCGCGATTCGATCGACGAATTGGCCTACTACCGCAAGGCCGTGTTCGTCTCCGAAGGCCCGACCTCGGCCCAGGCCCAGTCGATCGCCGCGGAGCTGGCGGCCAAGACCCAGGGCATGTCGCTCTAGGCTTCAGCCCTTGGCGGCCCTGGCCAGGCGCCCGCCAACGCGCGCGAGCTGCGCCAGGTCGTGCAGCCGCGCATCGTCGAGCGAATCCCAGGAGGCCGCCACGGCAGCGTCCGTCGCGGCCTCCAGTTCCGCGCGCAGGCCCTTGCCCGCCGCTGTCGGCACAGCGGTGTCGTCGTCCGCACCCGCGACCAGGCCCGCCGAGCGCAGGTGGTCGACGGTCTCGGCCCAGACCTCGGCCGTCCAGCCGTGTGCGCGTCGAGCCGCAGCCGGCGGGAAGGGCCCACCGTCCAGACTGTGCAGAATGCTGGCCACAGCACCCGTGACACCGCTGGTGGCAAGCACCGCCCCATGGCTGTCGCCGCGGTACTCCCGTAGGTGCGTGGCGGTGATCCACAGCGCCAGCACCGGGTCCGAGGCGCCCGGGACCTGGGCCAGGGCGGCCCGTGTGGCCGCCGACAGGGGCCGGTAGGTGTCGTCCATGGCCGCCACGACCGGGGCCAGTTCCTCACACAGCCGGGCCGCGTCCGCATCGATCTGCGCCGCGCCGCCGGGCAATCCGTCTTCCGCCGCGCCGGACCGCGCCCGCTCGACGAGGGCCGCGACCCCGCGCAACCGGGCCGCGTGCGCCTGCTGCGGGCTGGTCGTCTCCCAGACCTTCGGCAGGGACCGGCACACGTAGTCGTGACCGAATGCGTAGAACACCGAGGTCACGGCCTCTCCGCCAACGGCCCCCAGCGGGGCCGCGCGCGAGGCCAGGTACTGATCGGAACCGTGCACCAGTCCGGCCGCGGCCAGTTCGGTGCGCAGTTCCGGGGCGAAATAGGACGCGGAGTGGAAGGCGTCGAGGCGCCAGGTGAGCAAGCGGATGTCTTCACTTCTTCGTGAGTCGGTCATAGGCTCACCCTAGAGGCAGACGAACCCGCGGGCAATGCGCGTCCGGCGTGAGAGATATGTCACGGATTCCGGTATAAACCGGGTACTCCCAGCGGTTTTCAAGGCCTTGAACCATAGACTGGAAGTTCAGGTCCGATTGGCATCACGAAAGGCAGACGGTGGAAACCGAGATACCCCTGGGTAAGCGACGCCCGCTCTATCGGGCGTTCGAGATGCTGCCGGCCCTGATCAGCTACACCGCTCTACTGCTGACGATCATCCTGCCGATCATCTCCCCGCGCGTCGGCGCCTACTACGTCCTGGCGATCGTCGCCATCATGTTCTACCGCGCGATCCGCGGCGCCTTCGACCTGGCCCACGGCTACAGCCGGTACAAGCGCGCGGCCCGGGTGGACTGGTCGGCCCGGCTGATGGACATCGGGCTAACGCTCGACGGCAAACGCGTTCCGCCCAGCCCGCCCGGCTCGTTCAAGGTCCACAAGCACCGCGAACTGCTGGATCGGGTCAAGACGAATCCGGATATCTACCCGCACCCGTCGAACCTGCGCCACGCCGTCGTCGTGGCCGCGTACAACGAAAGCTACGAGGTCATCGCCCCGACGATCCGCGGGCTGTGCTATTCAACCACCCCGGGCGATCAGTTGTGCATCTTCTTCGCCTATGAGGAGCGCGGCGGGGACGGCATAGAGGAGACCGCTCAGCGGCTCAAGTCCGAATACGGCCACCGGTTCGGCCACTTCGAACTGGTCAAGCACCCCAAGGACCTGCCGGAGGAACTGGCGGGTAAGGGCGCGAACATCACCTACGCCGGCTACCGGGTGCAGAACTGGGCCGATGAGAACGGTCATGCGTACTCCGATGTCATCGTCACCACCCTCGACTGCGACAACAAGCCCTATGAGAGCTACTTCGACTACGTCGCCTACGAATACATCAAGGATCCGGACCGCAAGCGCCGCTCGTTCCAGCCGATCGCCCTGTATCTGAGCAATATCTGGGACGCGCCCGTCATCACCCGAGTGGTGGCCAGCGCCAACTGTGTCTGGAACCTCACCTCCACGGTCCGCCCGTACACGCTGCGCAACTTCGCCTCCCACGCCCAGCCGCTGGACGCCCTGGTGGAGATGGACTTCTGGACCAAGCGGTCCATCGTCGAGGACGGCCACCAGTACTGGCGCTCCTACTTCCACTTCGGGGGCAACTACAAGGTCCGCCCGATCCACGTGCCGATCTACCAGGACGCCGTCCTGGCCGGAAATCTGAAGAAGACCGCCATTGCGCAGTTCAAACAGCTCAGCCGCTGGTCCTACGGTGCGTCGGACGTGCCGTATGTGGCCCAGCAGATGGCCGATAAGCGCGCACCGTTCTGGCCCTCGTTGATCCGCTTCCTCAGCCTGCTGGAGGGCCACGTCACCGTGGCCTGCGTGTCGCCCATCATCGCCTTCGGCGGCTGGGTGCCCGTGATCATGATGCTGCGCTCCGGCGAGGCCGACGCATTCGTGCGCAACACCCCGTTCCTGATGGGCGTGATCCAGCAGGTCGCGATGGTCTCCCTGCTGACCTCCCTGGTCGTGGTGCTCAACCTGATCCCGCCCAGGCCCGCCAAGTACGGCAGGTTCCGTTCGTTCATGATGCTGGGTCAGTGGTTCTTCTACCCGGCCACCATGCTGATCTACAATTCCTCGACCTATATCTACTCCCAGGGCCGCCTGCTGTTGGGCAAGTACCGGGAGAAGTTCGATGTCACGGAGAAGGCGGTCGTCTCCGAGCCGCAGCGCGACAATGTGCTGCGGCCGGGCAATTCGCCCTTCGACCGGGTCTAGCGGCGCTTTAACCGATCCGGATGCTCACCTTCCTGTCGTAGAGCCGCACAATCGTCTGGGCCACGGCGCCCACCATGATCAGCGCGATGCAGACCAGCGCGAATCCCGGGATGCCCACCGCGCGATAGGACGTGGGTGAGAATCCCAGTGCGACCGATCCCACCAGGGACCCGACCCACCCTGATCCGGTGACGCCCCCGCCCACGGCCGGGACGACGCCGGATGAGAGCAGGACCCACACTGACAGCAGGGCCGTAGCGACTCCCCCGGCCAGACCGCCGAGCACGTCGATCAGCCCGACGACCAACCAGGCGATGAGCAGTCCGGCTGCGCAGAACACCGCCAGGCGGGCGGCCCAGGCGATGAGTTCGGTGGCCCCGTGTGGGAAGAACGGGCCGAATCCCCCGGCCGCACCCGCCCCGGCGGCCCACAGTGCACCGGCGAGAGCGAGCACCACAGCTCCCGCGGTGCACAGCCACATCTTGGCGCTCAGGACCGCGGTGCGAGACAGGGGGCGCTGTCTGCCCCAGCGGCGCCAGGGCCCGAATCCCCACATGCCGATTCCAACGTTCCGGTCCACCACGATCGAGGTCGCAATGCCCAGCACCAGAGCCGCGGCGGCCAGGGCCACCGGCATGGCCGTCAGGGAGGCACTGTGCAGGGAGTACACGTGCCGGGAGGCGCGCAGGTCTGCGGACGCCGGGGCCGCTGCAGCAGAGCCGGGCGCGGCCTCGGTCCCGGTGGATTCGGCCGCTACCAGCGAGGCGTACCGATAGTCCTGTGGCGCTGGGCCCTTGGCCTCGACCACGGTGAAGGCGAAGGCCTGGTCGAAGGCCGTGGCCAGTGCAGCCGGGCTCGCCTTGCACGTCTGCGCCGTTCTGCTGTCCTGGCACGTCCAGCGCTGGGCCTCCGTGTGGATCTGGTCCCGGCTGAACTCGAGGGCCTGGTTCATCACCTGGGTGCGGTATTCGTTCAGGACGAAATCATTCTGGGTCCTGGCCTGTGGGCCGGCCAGCACCTCGACCTTCGCCCGGTACTTCTTCGGATGGGCACCGGCCAGACCCCGCTCGTTCATCTCCGCGAGCAGCGTGCGGGTGAAGTCCTTCGGGAAGACGATGGCCAGCGCACTGGTGCCGTCGGCCACCTGGGCGCGGGCACTGGCAGGACTCATCACGCGCTCGTGCGTTGCGAAGTCCGCGGCCACCGCGCCGGTCTTGAGGCGCTCGGCGAATTCCTCGGCGAAGCTCAGATGATCGGTCATGGCACTTTGCAGGGCGGGCATCTCCATCGGCTCATCGTCGATGCCCACGGCGATCGTGAAGTCCGGATGGTCGGCCGGGGCCTGCCCACCCGCACGATCCCGCTCCCGCTGTTCGAGTTCGGCATCGTGGGCCGCGAACTGCGCATCGCCACGGGCCGCGGCAGCCGGGACCAGCAGCAGCGCGATGAGCAGGCCCACGGCGAGCGCTGCCAGCACGGGAATGAGTGCGGTCCAAGCGCGATCCCGCAGGATCAGGCGCACTATACCGAGGGTTCGTCTCATAGCCCTAAGATCTCACCTGCGGCGGTGATGGTCCTGCACATTCCAGTGGCCATCCGCTGGGATCTGCCTGCGGCTGTGAATGACGAAGATCCCGTCCCTCCAGTGCGATCTGAAGGAACAGGATCTTCTATCCGGGTGCCTGCGTAGCACGTTCGGCAACTTTTCCCCGAAGGCGAACACGCTGGTCAGGCGCCTGAACCGTGGGGTCTACCGGGTCGGCAACCGGCCCCGCAACACCGCCCCGATGGACCATCGAGGCCCTGTTGTGAGGACTGTTGGGATGACTCAAACTTTTCTCACCCCCTCCGAGATCGACCACTTGGTCGCCGACTACGAGGCTGGGTCTGGGGTCCAGGAGCTGGCTTTCAAGTACGGTATCCACCGCGCCACGGTCTTCTCGCACCTCCAGCGGCGGGAGGTTCCTCGGCGGCGTCCTGGGCTCAACGAGCAGGAACAAACCGAGGCGGTGCGCCTGTCACGGGAAGGCATGTCGATGCGAGCCATCGGACGCCGGATGGGCGTGGATCGTAAGGCCGTACGCGTGGCTCTTGTCGCCGCCGGGGTGATCACTGACGTCCAGCTTGAAGCCGTGTAGCTGCTTTGGCGTCGTTCGCTCAGAACTTCCATCCCTGCGCACGGAGAAGATCGAAGAACTTGATGCAGGCAACTCCATGTTCATCAGCAATGTTCGGAATCTTTTGGTTCTTGTCTTCAGTGTTTGGACCTTTGCGACCCTCTTCAGTCACAATGACTTCGTTATCTGCTTTGGCATGTGCGATGACAAACGGGTCAGCATAGTTCTTCTGCCCCTGTACCCAATCCGGATGCGTCCCGGAGATATCGGCTACTGTTGCAAGCTCTTCATCTGTCGACTTGCAGACAAATCCCGGAATCCCCTTTACCCAGGCGGACAGGTCATCGTCGCCAAGGTCTAGTTCCTTCTGAGCTACTTCACACATGCAGATGTCACCGCTGACGACGGCTGCTTCCATTGAATCCCAGAGAGAGTTGAAGAACTCTCGCGGATACCGCCGTTCCATGTTGATGAGTATGTT
Source organism: Brevibacterium sp. 91QC2O2 (assembly GCF_024580695.1). Classification (NCBI taxonomy): domain Bacteria; kingdom Bacillati; phylum Actinomycetota; class Actinomycetes; order Micrococcales; family Brevibacteriaceae; genus Brevibacterium; species Brevibacterium sp. 91QC2O2. Next base: position 79,714 of record NZ_JANIJY010000004.1, read on the forward strand.
GGTGTCCAAGGTGTAGGTCACTCGATACCCTCGGTTCGGTAGTACTCATCGATCATCTGCCGAACCATCGGGACACGGGCATTGAGTAAGTGGCTCGCATCGAGCATATCTACACGCTCATCTTCAAGTGCTCGGGCAACGGCCCCAACGTATCCCGGCCCCAGGTCCCGATAGCGCGTACGCCAAGGTGCAGGCCCGCCCTCGCGCTTCTTGCGGGACTCTCGAACGCCTTGCCATCTATCGTCACTCTCGCGACGAATGGACTCCAATTCCTCATCGGTGATTAACTCAAGGGTGCGCAACCGCACGCCAGCAGCAAGTACGCTCACCTTGAAAGCCCCAGCCGCCGCCTCCGCGCGTTCGAAGGCGGTCCCCGCAATCTTGGCAGCTACTCGACCTACCTGACTTTCCGGCATTAAGAAATTGGCGGCAAATGCGTTGGCGGTCGCCTCCACATTTACGCGATCCTCCAAACCGCACATTCCACTCGTGCGGTTAGCTAAGTGTGCGACTTCGTGGAACAGGGTGAAGACTTTACCATTATTGGAGTCTGCTCCATTGAGAAGGATTATAGGAAGCTTCTCATGGTAGATGGAAAGTCCTCGGAAAATCGCAAGATCAACCCGAGTCGTTTGAAACACGAGATACCCGTGATGCTCAAGGAGACCTCGCCAGAAGTTAAGAACCTGATTTTCCTGACTCTCAGGAGGGGTGAATGCTTCGGTCAGGCCAAAGAGCGCTCGCATCTCGCGCGCTCTCGCAGAGACATTCCGCCGGTTGATCGGCTCTACGATTGCGGGCGGAGCCGGGGTTCCTTCAAGCTCCAAGATTGTCTCGCGATGTTGCTCAGCCCGACGCATCTCTCTAGCAAGCAAAGACGGAATAGGCTCCCCATTGCTTGCTCGGAAGTCGGCAGTCTCCGGCACATCGGATGCGCTAGGCGTGGGAGTAAAGAAGAAAGCGAGCGTCCGATCCAGTTTCTTTGCGATGCTCTCAAGCTGACGGAGGGTTGGACGCGTCTCACCAGTTTCAAACGCGACAATGCGGTCCTCGCTGGTGCCCGCAGCTCTGGCGAGTTCGTCTCGTTCGACAAGCATTGCCTCACGAGCCCATTGGAGGGTGGAACCATTGATTGGCGCTCTTGCCATGGCTTCAACCTCCTTTCTGGTGGGAACCCGTTCCGCTGGCGTGCAGGGACTGACATCCTAGTCTCAGTTTATCTTGTGGCACCGTCAGGTTGGGAGCGACGCACGACGGCAGATCGCACCAGCCGGAGGTTCCCCGCGCCCGGAGTTGGCGCCCCTCCTCGGCAGCGAGACTCGGCATGGCGTGCCCGCGCGAGCACCGCCAAGCTCACTGGCCCGATCCAGATCATCTTGAACGAGCTCCAGAGGCAGATGAAGACGAAGAGGTAGAGCCATCCGGGGCTACCCGCCTCGATGAGCACGGTGAGCCAGTACGCCACGGCGATGTAGGGGACGGCGAGCAGCATGGTGAGCGGTCCCCACTTCAGGCCCCGACGCGTGCGGACACGGTCGAGGATGATGTTGCTGGGCATGTACCGGCGCATGAAGGTCCGGGTGTGGATACTGGCGATCCAAAGTAGACGGAACATGGTGTTCTCCTCTCACGCACGTGCTTCGGCGGTGACGGTGCGTGGAGAGGGGCTCGGAAGCCTGCCGCAAGCGGCCCAAAGTGAAGGAGAAATCCGTCTTCCTCAACTCTACGCGCGGAGCCTCCCCAGCGATAGAGCTTGAGCGTTCACAGGCTCCTGCCCATCGACGGTGCGGCCCGGCGGCTCTCGTCAACTTCAGGGGTTTTCTTCGTGAGCGTGCGAGCGACGTCGAGCGCTGCCCGGGCGCGCGCCGCGTCGACCTTCTGGGCGACGCTCTCGGGTGGGGTGCCAAGTGCCGTGTCTGTGGTGACTTGGTACCGGTCTCGGTAGGCCGCTACAACTCGTGCGGAAAGTCGCCAGGTGGCCAGTTTCCTCGCGTTCGTGGGCTGCGGTCCTAGCTCCGCAGTCCAAAGCACTGCCTCGTCGAGTGCACGGTCGAGGGCGGCCTCAGCGCGGGCCTCGATGAGGTCACGGCGTTCGTTGAGCGCCTGATGCATGTCGCTGTCCATGGCCCCGGTGGCTTCCGGGATAAGACCAGCAATCAGCCGTGGAGTCTTGCGGGTGCGACCTGATCCGGCTGGGCGTGCGGTGGCCATGGTGACGCGGTGGTGAAGGACGGCTGCGACGTCCTCGGCGTCGTCGAGCCGTCGCGCACACACCAACTTCGGTAGGAGGACGTCGACGTCGTGATGGTTCGCTTCCGCCCGGCGGAGTTCTGCGGTGAGTGGCCCGAAAGCGTCGGACGCGAGCACGTCGGCGGCCTGGGTATCGGTGAGGCCGGAGTTCTGGATGAGTGTGGCCCAGCGGTCGTGTTGGGCGGCGGCTGCGATGGTCTCGTATTCGGCAGCGAGCTGCGCAATCGAGCCCCAGGTTTCCTGCTCGGCCGTGATCGTCTCGTGAGCCGATAGTTCTGCGCCTGCGTGTTGCAGGACGCCGTAGAGGACGCTTCGGCCGGTGGCGGCCTGGTTATCGCCGGGGTGTGGAACGTCGTGGGCGGTATCGGGTTGGTCGACGGCGACGTAGACGGTGTTCGCGTCGCGTCCGCGGGTCATGGCTACGTACAGGTTCTCGCGAGTCATGGCCGAGTCGACGAGGACGTGGGCGGTGTCGGTGGTGATGCCTTGCGCCCGGTATGAGGTGACGGCGTAGCCGAGGTTCTGTAAACGCACCTACCTCTCACACGAGTAGGAAGGTGGGCCGGAACATGGGTCACAACGAGCAGCAGAGACAGGCCACGGAGCCGTTGCGGGCGGTGGTGTACGTGAGGATCAGTGACGACCCCGAGGGTACGGAGCGGGGTGTGGATCGGCAAGAGGCGGACTGTCGCGCTTACGCTGCCGCTCACGGGTGGGAGGTCAGCGCGGTGTTCCGCGAGAATGACACGTCGGCGTTCAAGCAGCGCACGATTACGTTGCCGTCTGGTGAGCGGGTGCGGCGGGTGGTCCGCCCGCAGTTCCGCGCGATGCTGACACACCTCGCTGATAAGCAGGCGAAGGTGATGATCGCGTACGACCTGGATCGGGCAGTGCGTGACCCCAGGGACTTGGAAGACCTTATCGACGCGAAAGTACTCGGCGGGTTCACCGTCCGCTCTGTCACCGGCTCCCTACGCCTCGACACCGACTCAGATGTGGCAATGGCGAGGGTGCTGGTGGCAATGGCAAACAAGTCCTCAGCCGACACCGCCCGCCGCGTCGCACGGGCAGCGAAACAACAGGCCGTCGAGGGAGCCTGGCACGGCGGAAGGGTGCCATTCGGATACCGAGCAGAGAACGGCGTCCTCGTGATCGACCCGGTAACCGGCCCGCTGGTGGTTGAGGCGTTCCAGCGAGTGCTGGCCGGTGAATCGCTGTACCGGATTCGCAAAGACTGGAACGAGCGCTGCATCCTCACCACTCACGGGTGTGCATGGTCGGATCGGACACTCAAGATGGTGCTCAGAAACCCCTCCAACAAGGGCGTCCGTGAGTACCGCCCGGTGATGCCGGATGGGAGCCGCGCGAGAACGTCGAAGATACAGGTGGAGGCGGCGTGGCCCGCCCTCGTGGATGAGGACACCTGGCAGCAGGTCTCCGATGTGCTCGACGCGCGAAAGAAGGCGCGGAACTTCCACCAACCCGGCACCGGCAACGCAGTTCGGCTCTACCCGTTCTCCGGCCTGATCCGCTGCTCTGGGTGCGGGACAACAATGATCCACCGCGGCCCCGTCTACCAATGCGTGCAAGCGACCCGGGGCGGGTGTCACCGGTCGATCCGCTCCACTGAAATCTCCAAGCTCATCGAGGAGGCGGTGCTGGCGACGTTCGAGCAGATCACCCTCGGCCCCACCACACGCCAATCATCTCGCGGTGACCTGACAGCGAGGGTCGGGCTGGCGGCGACACTCGACGCAGACAGGGATCGCTTGGCGCAGCTCGATGACGATCACTATGACGGACTGATCGACAAAGCCATGTGGGTGCGGCAACGAGCGAGGATCGCGGAGCGGATCGAGCGCACCCGCCGCGAATACACCGCAACCCTGCCGGAACATCACGCGGGGCCGAGCATCGACGTGACCACCGTCGCCGCAGAGTGGGAGGGACGTACCCCGATGTGGCAGTACCAGGCCACGAGCCTGATCCTGCAAGCGGTACTGGTACACGCACTGCCCGACGGTGTGAACGGTGCGACCCCGGCCCGTCGCCGCAACGAGGGCGTCGAAGCGTTCCATGTCCGCCGCGCCGCGTACCGTGCGGAGATTCTGGCGCATCGGGTTGAGTTCATCTGGCGTGCATAACCCGCTGGGGTGTGACCTGCCCCGCACTTGAAGCTGTACAGCGGGGTCAGGGTGCGGGGCCTTCGCGTTTCTCAGAGACGGGAGCCTTGACCGGTCGGGGAGCGGCGCAGAGGCTGTGCAACTCAGTCAGCACAGCAGGGTCGTCTACGACGTTGGTGAAGCCCTGCGCGCGGCGCGAGTCCGCGGCGAGCCGAGCGCCGAGGGTCCCAGCGGACGAGGCCACGGGTCGAACCTGTGCAGTGGACGTAGAAGCGGGGGTAACGGTACGGATACTCATACCGTTAGGTGCGGAAGCCCCACCCCAACTATGGCCTCGTAGGCCGATCAGGGTGCGCGGCACAGATCATCGCTACCAGTGCATCATCACCACGCAGAGCATTCAATGATTCGCCGTTCAGTAGCCGCAGCAGCACACCATCACCTTTCGGCGTGCCCACGTACTTTGGGTCGGGATGCCCCAGGACGATCCGCAACAGCGCAGACCATGACCGGGGCGGCAGCCCGAGCAGCATCGGTACGGCGCGGTCACGGCGCAGCACCTCGACCCCACGATGCCGGGAGGAGAGATCGGCGAGCCGATAGGCGACGTGCTCAACGCACGCGGCGACCAGCGCAGCATCCCATCCCGCAGATGCGAATAGCGCGACCGTGTCAGACAGCAGAGCGACCACCCGCGTCTCATGCTCGTTCTCGTCCGCGTCGCCGTCATCGTGGTGCGTGAACGCGGGGTGGTACTCGGCCAAGCGCTCTCGCTCGGCGAACCGCACAGCATCATGGAACCCGACGATCCGGGAAGTATGGCGCACCTTGCTCGCAGATGTCAGCATCCCTGCGGCACGAGTCTCAGCGTGACAGCTGATCTGCACAGCACGCGTCACCACGGCCCACGGGTTCCCCGCGTTGCGCGTAGAGGGAGCGAGCATCACCTCGAACGCCGCGGACGCAACCGCCCAGGCATCCACCCCGTGCTTACGCGCGAGTGGCCGGTACTTGGTCGCGGTGTAGCGCATGAGTTCGGCTGCTTCACGGTCACCCCGCCACGCGCCCGGCCCGGCGTCGTGCAACCGGGTGAGCAGGGAGCGTAGGCCTTCTGGGCTCTCGAAACTGCTGCTGGTCGAACCAGCTATTCCCGCAGCGACGTTGATAGCGGGTGAGGTGTGTTCGTCCACGGTGACGCCTCCCAGAAGGGAGGTGCGCCACCGGAACCCAATCCAGCGCGACCATCAGAAGATCTACCGTCGGGCGTCGATTCCTCAGCCCCGCGCTGACGTGGCGATGCTGTGCTGATAGAAGGTCCAGCCGAACATGATGGTTCCGGCGAGAAGAATGGCGCGGGCGACGACGATTGCCGCGATCACTGTTGCGTTCGGTAGCCCGCCCGCGACGAGGAGGCCGATCAGAACGAGTTCATATGCTCCAAGGCCATTGGGTGTGACGACAATGATGCTGGCGACGGTTGCTGCGCCGTATGCGACCAGGAGCAGCGCCGGGTCAGCGTAGAGGTCGAATGCGTCGAGAGCGATCCAGAAGAGCCCAGCGTCCGCTGCGTGGACAAGAAATGACCACAGGAAAGGCGCACGGAGGGCGCGCGGCTGAGCGAGGAGTTCCCGTAGTTCGATGTGCAGCCCGTCGAAGAAGCGTATGAGAGCGGCAGGTTCAACAAGTCGCGGTCTCCGCACCAGTTGCCCGAGTGAGTTGGTGAGGCGTGCAACAAGCCCCGCAAAGCGATGCAGCGCTCTGCGTCTACGAATCAAGAACACGGCACCGATCACCGACAGCACTGCGAGAGCGCCGATCCCGGCCGCGGTCCAAATGATCGTGGCGTTGCTCTGTCCGCTGAGTGTGAGCCAGAGGGTGGCCGCACCTACGACCAAAGCGAAGGAGATAAAGGTGACCGCGAAGCGAGCGAACTGCGCCAGGGTTCCTTTGCTGGGTGAAACACCAAGTGTGCTGAGTTTCCAACTCGTGTAGGTGATTCCCGCTGCTCCACCGGAGGGCAGCATATGGTTAGCGAAGTTGAACTCCAATGACATACGCATCGCCGCGAGTGGATGCATCCCGCGGAGTTCTCCACGTGCCCGGAGATAAGCGAAGAGCACTTCGCCGGTCACCGCAAAGCTCATGAGCTGCGCAGGGACAAGGAGCATCAGCACCCAAGGGTTCGCGTCACGAATGCTCTGGAACGCATCGATCATCGAGGGCCATGCCGCCCAGACGATTCCGCCCACGACGAGAGCTGTGATCGTGCTGACCCAGAAACGTAGAGACTTGTGCCAGGGCGAATGCTCGGGGCGGTCGCCTTCACCGATCATAGAGATATCTGTCGACTCACCCATCAGAAGGTCCGCGTCCTTCCCGAGGGAGCCTCCGAATCGGAGCGGCTGTGGCGATGCCAACGTCTCGTGTTCCCGAACTGGTGTCGGGCGAGGGTCATGCTGTCTGTCGCGTAATAGCGGGCGAGTTTCTTGCGATCTATTGACCGGAACAGTCGTGCTTTTACGAGCATTCGGGAGGAGTAGCGGAGGTGGTGACCGGATCGGAGGAGAGCGATTGTCACGTCCACGTCCTCGCTGACTCGTTCATCTCCCATCGTGACGAGGTGCCGCGCTGACAGCCAGGCTTGGCGGCGGACAGCGCTATTGAAGCCGTACAGCATAGGAGCGACGCCTATGCTGCGCTCGTGCCAGAACCTGAACCCGCGGTACCACCAAGAGCCCCAGAAGAGGTTGCCGGGCGAGATTTCCGCGATTGCGGCTCTGCCACTTTGCCCGTGAAGCTCGGGATCGGTGAAGTCTTGCCGAATACGAGCGATCCACCCGGGATGCACGATCGTGTCGGCGTCGATTCTCGCGATGACATCACCGTTCGCCCCGTCGAAGCCGGCCTGGCGAGCATAGGTGATGCCTTGCCTGGGTTCGGAGATGATGCGGACCGTCGGGAACTGCTTCGCCAGGTGGACAGTGTTGTCGGTGCTGCAGTTGTCTACGACGACGATCTCGTCAGGGAGATCAGTCTGGTCAGCGAGCGCCTGTAAACAGCGGGTGATGATCCGTTCTTCGTTGTAGGCCGGAATGACCACTGAGATTGTCGGAACCGCTGCGTCCGTTGCGGTGGCCTGCGTATCGTCAGGTTTAGCCATTGCTGGTGAGCTTTCTGGTGGCAATCAAGGCGCTCACGAATACGGTGCTGATGAAGAGCACCGACATAGCTCCGAAGGTAAGAGCGATTTCGCCCCATGGGATGGCGGCGATGGCTGTGGCGACGGCGTCTCCTGCTTGGGAGAGATATCGCCAGGCGATGAACGCGAATGCTGCGGTGAGGAGCACGGCGCTTGTCGCGAGGAGAACGATGGCTTCGGACAGCAGTGTGGTGATGATTCGAGGCCGGGATATGCCGAGCAGGTTGAGCATCCGATACTCGGAGCGACGGTTGAGGGTCGATGCGGCAAGACCCTGGATCATGGCCACGATCGCGAGCGCATAGACAGTGCCGAAGAGAGCGATGTTCCCGGAACTAGCGCTCTCTTGTCGCTGTTCTACACGGGTCTGGACGAACTGTGCTTTCGTGAGGATCGGCGCGGTGTCGGACAGTGCCTCGGCGACAGCGTCGGTCTGCCCGGCGTCAGTGGTGAGAAACACGCGGGTGTCCCAGACCTGAGGGTCGAGTTCTTCGAGCACGCTCCAGTCCACGAGAAGATCGGTGTAGATGCGAGAGGAGACCACCGCCCCCACCTCGAGCTGCACGGTCTGCCCGCCGGGTGCTTCCACGTCGATGATGTCGCCGACTTCGTCCGTTTCCCGAGTTGAGACGATTCGCTTGCCGCCCACGTCGGCGAAGGACCCGGAGGTGGGTTCGCTCACGAACATGTCGGTGTAGTTTGCGAGGTCGACGAAGTTGAAGACCGTCAGGAACGTGCCGTCCGGTCGTCCTACCTCGATGAGACGGGTGGTGGACGCGGAGCGCATGACGCCTGTGACTCCGCCTTGTTCCTCGGCGGCATCGGCGACGGCATCGGCTTGTTCGGAGGTCTCGGGAAGAGAGACCAGGTCTGCGGTGATCTGAGTGTCGTAGTCGGCTTGCATGGTTGCCTGGTCCGGTCCGGACCCGATGGAGAAGCCACCCATCACCCCTACGAGAATCAGCACCGGCAGAACGTTTGATGCGAATCTTCGGGCGTCTCGGTACGCTCGCTGAGCCACGAGCACGCCAGAGCCACGAATGATCGGCCGGAGCGCCCACGAGACGATCCCCGCGACGGCAGGAACGATGAGCGGTGCGAGCGCTCCTAGAGGAAAGACGATGAGAAGTGGGACCAGGAGAGATGCCACCGGGTTCTCGCTGCCTGTATCCGGCATGAAGATGAGGAACCCGACGAGTCCTGCCACCGACAACGCCGCGATGACGATACGCACTGCGCCCATGCGTCGTGCCGTCTTTCCGGTCTGATTCCCTTCGAGAGCGTCGAGCACATTGGCCTTCTGACGACCACGAAGACTGAACCATGCCGCGATGATCGAGCACAGGACCATCCCGGCCGCGACCGCGAGGAGCGTTCCCACGGGGAAACCGAGATTCACATGCAGGGACCTGCCGAAGACACCGATTGATTGCAGCAAGAGGTAGAACGGATGGGCCAGAAGCTGCCCGAGCAAGACCGCAGGGACCACGATGACGGTGGCGAAGATCAGTGCTTCGAGCGCGATCATTCCTCTGATGCGGAGCACACTCGCCCCTGCGAGCCGCATCTGACCGAGTTCACGACGCCGCAGGGCGAGCATGTTGCGGAAGCCGAGGAACACCAGCACCAGGGCGACAGCAACGGTAGTGAAGCACATCACCTGGAGGATGCCGCGCGAGGCAGTCAGACTGGACCGCACGACTCTCTCATCGAACTCCGAGAACTGGGTCCAATCGACCGCCTGCCCCGACGCCAGGCCGGTGTAGAGCACCATCTCTGCCGTTGCGATCACCGTCGCAACACCCAGGAGTACCGCCGCACCGACGTACGCGGAGAGGTGATGCTTGACGAACGCAGCTGACACCGGGAACTGCCGGATAGGGCTGCTCATCGTGTCGAGCTTTCGAGAGTGGTCATCCGGTCGCTGACGGTGCGAGCTGTTGGCGTCTCCATCGTGTCGATGAGACGCCCGTCCACGAGGAACAGCACTCTGTCCGCGTACGCGGCGACCTGGGGATCGTGTGTGACCATGACGACCGTGGAGCCGATCCCACGGAACTGACGGAACTGGTCCATGACCTGGAACCCGCTCTTGCGATCCAGCGCGCCCGTCGGCTCGTCCGCGAAAATCACCCGTCTCGTCTGTGCGAGAGCGCGAGCGATAGATACCCGTTGCTGCTGCCCACCGGATAGCTCCGATGGGTATGACTTCGCCTTCTCCCGGAGACCGACGTTGCCCAGAGCTTCCATCGCCGCATCTACGGAAATGCTCTGCCCACCGAACAGCGAGGGCAGAGTGACGTTCTGGATTGCGGTGAGAGCTTCGAGAAGGTTGAAGTGCTGAAACACGAAACCGAACTCATCCCGGCGAAGACGATCCAGTTCCTTCGGCTTCGCGGAGGTCACATCGATCCCGTCAAACAGTGCAGAACCTTGGCTTGCACGGATCAGACCCGCAAGACAGTAAAGAAGCGTTGACTTTCCGGAGCCCGACGGCCCCATGATCGCGGTGAACGAACCAGTCTCAAAGGAATGGTCGATACCGTCCAGCGCGACCGTCTCGACATGACCGTTTGAGAAGACGTGTCCAAGACCCTGAGCTACGAGCATGCTGTCCCTTTCCAGAAAGAAACGCACGCCCCTGCGACAACAGATTGCGAGCATGGGTGGGGATGCGCTGCTTCAATCCAACGATCAGCACGTTCCCCGGGCGAGGGAGCGAGCATGCCTCTTTGAGGTGTAGCTGGCTATACCTTTTCCCGTTCAGGGTCACTTTCGGAGGTGCCGTCCGTAGGCTTGAGCCATGGAGAACGCGAGAATCTGGGCAGCGCTGACGCGCTCGCCCTGGCGTTTCCTCAGCAGCCGGTGGCCGTGGCTGTCCTTGCTCTACCTCGCGTTCAGCGCGCTCCTCGGGTTGCTGCTGATCCCGGTGGTCGTGCTCGGTTTTCTGATCCTGCCGCTCAGCGGCCTCCTCGTCGGAGCTATCGAACGGCGACGAAACCGGCTACTCGGTTTCGCCCCGCAGGCATCGCCACATGCTGCCGTGAGCGAGGAGGAGCGCCCCCACTGGCTGAGCATCCGCCTCACCGAAGCCGCAACCTGGCGAGAGACCGCAGCACTCTTCGTGGACCTCGCACTCGGGATCACCGCACTGGTCGTGTTGTTCTTCGAAGGTGTGGCCCTCGTTGCCTTGGGAATGATCGCATACGCGGGCATCACCGGGCCGACTCGCACTCAGTTCTTCGGGGAAGCAGAAGGGACGATGACGCCGGGGAACTGGTGGCCGGTCATTCCCCTCGCATTGCTGCTGCTCTTCGTGCTCGGATATCTGAACACCATCCTCGCGGCCACCCAGGCCTCTCTGAACAACGTGCTCTGCGGGCCATGGCAGCGTGACATCGATCGACGTGTCGCCCGGCTCACGCGCTCGCGCGCCGCTCTCGTGGAATCGTTCGAGGTCGAGCGTCGTCGCATTGAACGCGACCTCCATGACGGAGTCCAGCAAGACCTCATCGCCCTGGGTGCTCGCCTCGGCATGATCAGCTACGAGATCGAAGAACTCGCCTCCACCGATACACGCCTGCGCCCCCTTCTCGCATCTGTTGACGCCGCGCAAGGCCAAGCCGAACAAGCGATGGCGACACTGCGCAACACCGTCCGAGGCATCCACCCGTCTGTCCTCACCGATCACGGCCTGAGCACCGCGCTCCAAGAACTCGCAGAACGCGCGCCACTGACGGTGAACCTGCATGGGGACGAGGGCGGCACGCGCTACCCGGCGGTGTTCGAGACCAACGCCTACTACTTCGTCAGCGAAGCCCTCAACAACACCGTCAAACACGCAGACGCCACCAACGTTGAGATTCGACACCAGGTCAATCACGGCGTACTCACCGTCACCGTCATCGACAACGGTCGCGGCGGAGCACACGAAAACAACGGGCTCGGGATCGCGGGGCTCCGAGACCGCGCGGAAACTCTGAACGGTTCCCTCACGCTCACCAGCCCGAAGGGCGGACCCACGCAGATCCAGATCACCCTCCCGCTCACCCTTGAAGGAGCCGCGGATCATGCGCATCCTCATCGCTGAAGACTCCACGCTCCTCCGAGAAGCGCTCACCGCTCTCGTGGAAAGACTGGACCACGTGGTCGTCGCCACTGCACAAACAGCAACCGAGCTCGAAACCGAGTACGCACGCCTGAACGATGCCGACACCCCGCCCGACCTCATCATCACCGACGTGCGAATGCCACCGACCAACACCAGCGACGGACTCCTCGCCGCGCTAAGCATCCGCGCCGAGCATCCCCGACAGCCCATCATGGTGCTCTCTCAATACCTCGCCGACACCAACGCCAGACGGCTCCTCACCCTCCCCAAGGGAGCCGTCGGCTATCTCCTCAAAGACCGCGTCAATCGCGTCCGAGACTTCGCACGCTCACTCGACAGCGTCGCAAACGGAGGCACCGTCATCGACCCGGAAGTCGTCCAGCACCTCCTCTCCACCGCAGGTAACGGCCCCCTCGACTCCCTGACACCACGAGAACATGAAGTCCTCGGGCTCATGGCCGACGGCCACTCCAATAGCGTGATCGCCAGCAAGCTGGTGCTCAGCGACCCTGCCGTCAGCAAACACATCGGCAACATCTTCCAGAAACTCAATCTCGACCCCGTCGACGAAAACCGACGCGTCAAAGCAGTCCTCACCTACCTCAACGCATCACGCTCCTGATAGACCTCCCCACAAGCTCCGATCGGCACACTCACACCTCTCACAATCGACTTCATCACAGTCATGCACGTATGCCACCGTGGGTGGGGCGTGCGCACCTTCCTTATGAGACGACTCATGAGGGAGGCCGGAATGAAGGGCGGGGTGATCCTGTTCCGCGGCATCGGTGCCGCTGCGCGCCGCTATGTCGAGGCCGACCGCTCCCGCGCCGACGAGTACTACCTCGGCGCAGATAACGCCGTGGCCGAGTACGCGGTGCTCGACGCCAGCGGCGAGGTCACGGACGCCCGCTCGCTGACTGCCGAGGAGTATGAGGGGTGGGTGGACTGGACGGAACCGATCACGGGTGAGTCGATGGGTACCCCGCGTAAGCCGGGTGAGGGGTCGAAGGGGTCGCCGTTGTTCGCGGAGATGACGATCAACGCTTCCAAGTCCTTGTCGGTTGCCGCTGCTCTTCATCCGGAAGTCTCGGCGGCGCTGGACGCGGCGCAGCAGGACGCGTTGGGAGAGATTCGACGCTGGCTTGGCCAGCACTCGGTGACAAGGGTCGGGCCGCGCGACCAACGGGAAGTGCTGTCTATCGAGCGGATGCAGGTCGTCGGCATCACTCACAAGACATCGCGGGCTGGTGATCCGCACCGGCATATCCATATGCAGATCGGTACTCGGGTGTTTGCGGCTGGGAAGTGGCGGGCGCTCGATACTGCGGCGTTGTTCAAGCAGCAGGGCGCGATCCGCGCTCTCGGCACCGCGGTCATCGCCGCGCACCCGCACCTCGCACAGACCCTCGCAAAGCACGGCCTGACGCTCGACCCAGTGTCCGGTGAAGTGACGGAGTTGCAGCCATTCAACGGGGTGATGTCGAAGCGGTCAGCGCAGATCAGACGCAACCTTGACCGTCTCGAAACCGAATGGGAGCAGCAGCATCCCGGAGAGGGGCTCGGCCCGGTCATGACAGCAAGGTTGCAAAGCATCGCCTGGACGCACCAGCGGCCAGGGAAGAAACCCGCTGACTTGAAGAATGAGCAGTGGTGGGTGCAAGAACTCCGCGACGCCGGATACGACCCCACTGCGCGTCAACGCCGCACCGTGCAGCGTCCGGTGTTGCTTGATGATCTTGCGGTGCAGGAGGTTGCATCGCGTGCGTTGGATCGCTGCGCCGCTGCATCATCGGCTTGGACGAGGCACAGCGTGCAGGAGCACGTCACCCGCATCACCACCGAACACGGCGTGCAAGCAACACCGGAAGAGTTGCGCGAGTTCATCACGATGGCGACCGACCTTGCGGCCTCAGATTGCTTCTCTGTCCTCCCACCGGATGCGGCGATGCCGGAGCATGTCGCGCACCTGACCAGCCTCACCGTGATCGCCGCCGAAACCGCGCTCCGCGACCAACTCACTGCCAGCACACCGAAGCAAGAGCCCGCCCACCCGGAGGTGACCGAGGCTGCACGCGCGGCGGGGCTGGACGACGGGCAGACGGTCGCTGCTGCTGCGGTCGCATCGTCTGACCCGTTGGTGATCGTGGAGGGTGCTGCGGGGAGCGGGAAGACGACGATGCTGCACACCGCCATCGACGTCTCCGCCGAGCACGGGCGTGCATCGCGGGTGGTTGCGCCGACGCTGCGCGCGGCGCAGGTCGCGCACGACGAACTCGGCATACCCGCCACGAGCGTTGCAGCACTCGTGCACGCGCACGGATGGAGATGGAACCGCGACGGCGTATGGACACGCCTCACTCGCGGCGACACCGACCCCGACACCGGGCGAACCTACACCGGCCCGCCGAAAGAGGCGCGGCTGTTGCGAGGTGAGCGGGTGATTGTGGACGAGGCCGGGATGCTCGACCAAGACACCGCCCACGCCCTCCTCACTGTGACCGCCGAGGCAGGCGCAACTATCGCGCTCGTCGGCGACCGCGCCCAGTTGCCCGCCGTCGGCCGGGGTGGTGTGCTCGACATGGCCGCCCAGATCAGAGGCCGCACCTACGATATGACTGAACTGCACCGGTTCGCTAACGCTGCATACGCGGCCCTCACGTTGACGATGCGCGACCGTGAGAACCCCGGCGACGTGTTCGACCGGCTCACCGCGATGGGGCTGGTGACGCTGCACCTGGACGAGGAGCAGGCCCGCGACCACATCACGGAGCACGCTACCCAAGGTGACGTGATTACGGTCGCCTCGAACGACGAAGCCGCTGCCCTGAACGAGCGCATCCGCACAGGACGGGTCGAGCGTGGTGAGGTCGATGACACGATCACAGTGACTGGCAGCGATGAACTGCCTATCGGTCGGGGGGATCTGATCCAGACGCGGAAGAACGACACCGCGCTTGGCGTGGCGAACCGGCAACAGTGGATCGTCCAGCACGTCACCGACGACGGTACCGTGTACGCCCGCGAAACCGGCAGCGGGCGCAGAAACCCGCGCACCGTCGTCCTCCCGCCTGAGTACGTGAGCGAATACGCGCACCTGTCCTATGCCGCGACTGCGTATGGCGTCCAAGGCGCAACCGTCAACGTCTCACACACGATGCTCACAGCGGCGTCGAGCGCAGCAGGCGTCTACGTCGGTATGACACGAGGCCGCGAGCACAACCGGTTGCATGTCATTGCCGAGGATATGGCGGATGCGCGGGCGCAGTTCGTTGATGCGGTGAAGCGTGACCCCGCCGACCGCGGCCTCGACCATGCCACCGCACAGTCCGTCGAAGCAGTACGCGGCATCGTCAAAAACGGCCCGATCCGGCGCGTCACCGAAGAACTCGTCCGACTCGACAGGGAGGCCCAGCGTGCCGAACGAGCGGCTGAGCGGTGGGAGCAGACCGCGAACAGGCTCGACGCCCAACTAGCCGCACACACGGTCGAGAAGGAGAAGGACGCCGCTGTGCTTCGTCAGGCCGAGGAAGAAGCGGCGCGGGTGCGTGCCGAGGTCACCGCGCCTCTCGCGGAGCAAGCCGAACGCGACGGCGAGGCATACCTTGCCAGCGTCGAGGAAGAGAGGACGGCGAGCGCGCGCCTCGCCACTGTTGGGCGGTTCGGGCGACGCAAGGCTCGCGACGAGCACCGTGCTGTGAGCGACCAAGCAGCAACCATCCGAACACATCTTCGCGATGCGTGGGAGGCTGAACCGCCACGAACCCCCAGCGCACTACCCGATTGGGCTGCACAGGTCGCAGAACGGCGAGCAGAAGCCGATCCCCGCGTAAGCGAAGCCGCCCAAGCTGTAAAGGCTGCGCGCACCGAACGAACCGCGACCGGTGAACGTCACCGCAACGAGCGCCTGGCGCTCTTGGCCCACGAGTACGGGCCTGAGAACGCTCGCGCACACCAGTACGGGATGCACGCCCTCAACCCACACCGTAACGCCCGCGACGCCCGCGCACGCGCAGCCATGCTTCGTACCGAGAGTGAGAAACTCCGCAGCCTCCCGGTGAACGATGCCGCCAAACTCATCGAGAGCAAACGCGTCGAGCGAGCGCGCGCGCAGCAACAAGCCGAACAGCGTCAACGGCGGATCTCTTCGCCCGAACCATCCTCGCGTCAAGGCCCAGATTCGCCGCGTGAGCGCGGAATCGGGTTCTGACCCTTCACCTCCTAAGACTTGGACGTAGCCTGCGTCCATTCAGAAGAACAGGGGTGGATGGCTAACTAGTCGTGAGCTTGGACGGCTGCGGTGAGTCGGCGGGCGAACTGGGTGATGTCGGTTGCCATGTCGGGTGGGGCTTCGATTCGGAAGTTCGAGTCGAGGTAGCTCAGTGCTGGAAGGACTCGTTGCCACGAGTCGAGTGCGAGTAAGGCCTCGGTGCGGGTGTGGTTCACCGAGCTCAGTCGGGCATCTTCGTGCCGGAGGGCGTCAGCGACGGCGGCTATTGGGGCGTCGATGGTGATGCGCATCCTGTGGAAGGTCT
This sequence comes from Brevibacterium sp. 91QC2O2, assembly GCF_024580695.1. NCBI lineage: Bacteria > Bacillati > Actinomycetota > Actinomycetes > Micrococcales > Brevibacteriaceae > Brevibacterium > Brevibacterium sp. 91QC2O2. Next base: position 95,932 of record NZ_JANIJY010000004.1, read on the forward strand.
CGCCGAGCCCGGATCGCAGGTATGCCACAGCACTGTCGGCAGGTAGCGGCCTTGGCTCGTACCGCGTTCCCGTGCTGTGGAACTCGCTGATACGGTCGGTGCGGAAGATACGCCAGTCCTCGCGATCAAGATCCCACCCCAGCAGGTACCAGCGCAGTTCGATATAGACCTGGCGGTGCGGTTCCACTCGGCGCCTGCTGACGTTCTCGCGCGCATCCACATAGCCGAACGTGACGATCTCTTGAGCGGCGACGGCATCCCCGATACTTCCGAGTGCCACCGCGTGAACGCTCGGCGCGATGCGCCGTTCCGCTTCGACACTCATGCGCAGGGTCAAGGCTCTGCGTCGTAGTCGTGCCGGTAAGAGTGCATCGATCTTTCCATACGCACGACTGGCGGCGTCGCCGAGAGTTCCTGGCTGCGCAGGAGCGTTCGTGGCGAGGGTGGCCAAGCTGATTACTGCAGCAATAGTCTCCTCGTCATCGAGCACGAGCGGAGGCACCCGCTGCCCTGCGGCGAGTTGGTAGTGACCTCCTGGACCTGGCCGCGTAGTCACTGGGTACCCATATCCTCGTAGCCGCTCGACGTCTCGCCGTAGCGTCCTCGGGCTCACCTCCAGGCGTGCCGATAGTTCCTCCCCGGTGAACGCCTGCCCGCTCTGCAATGTGGCGAGCAGGCGCAGCATTCTCTCAGTGACATCGGCCATGACATCATCCTAAAGATGCGGTCAGAATCAGACCACATCTCCTGTTAGCGTCGAAGTGAACCGACGTAAGGAGTGGAGACATGACGATAGGGGTAATGACGCCGAACGGACACGTTGGGGCGCATGTCCTCCGTCTGCTCGTGCAGGCGGGAGAACGCCCGCGGGCGTTGGTTCGCAACCCGAACAAGCTGGATCAGAGCATCGCGGACTACGTCGATATTGCTATGTTGGACGCCTGGAACGAACCTACTGTTGTCGAGGCGACCCGAGGGCTCGAAGCGGTGTACTGGGTCAGCCCGACCGCGACGGACAGCGACCCGCTCGCAGCGCACTCCCTCGCCGCACGCAACATCCGCACCGCAATCGAGACCAATCGAATCGAGCGAGTGGTGTTCCAGTCCAGCGTAGGAGCCGAGAAGCGGCACGGTGTCGGAGAAATTGACGGCCTCGCCGCAACCGAGTTGGAGTTGGAAGCCAGCGGCGCTTCGGTCGCGCATTTGCGATGCGGGTATTTCTTCACGAACCTACTCATGGACATCGACTCGATCCGCGGAGGTGTCCTGAGCACAGCGATGGACATCGAGCGCCCGATCGCTTGGGTCGCTCCCGCCGACATCGCTACGGTCGCAGTAGGGCGCCTGCTCTCCCGAACGTGGAGTGGTCGCGAGGTTCAGGCAGTCCACGGCCCCGAAGACCTGTCGTTCACACAAGCCGCGGCGATCCTTTCGACCACGCTAGACGCGCCCGTGTTAGCGCTTCAGCTCAGCGACGATAACGTCCGATCCGCGCTCGGCGAATTCGGCCTGCCCGAGGCCCAGATCGAGGCAATCGTGATGATGGCCGCCGGGATCAGGGATGACTTCACTCCCGAGAATCCACGTACCTACGCGACGACGACGCCCACCACTCTTTCCAGTTGGGCAGCGGAATACCTCTCTTGAACCGATTCACGGATCGTCGTGCGGACTGGCCGTAGCGCAGATGGCGGCGCCTCACGCTGCTCCGCGGCGACATCACCCGTCGATCGCTCAGGCGAGCCGCGTCTTCAGGGACGCCTGCAAGATGACGCCGTTGGCTTACCTGACGAAGTTCCGCATCATCGAAATGGCGCGTCTACTACGCGAGACCGACCTCACTATCGCGGTCATCACCAGACGCCTCGGATGGAACAGCCCAGAGTCATCCGTAACTGCGTTTGCCTGCCATTACGGAGTCACCGTGCGTCTGTCGTCGCAGCGGTCCATCATTCGCCTCAGATCTCGGGCCGGGCGAAGGCGTCGCCCGCGACGCGAAAAGTGCTAACGGAAGTGCTAAGCAACCTGTAGGTCGGGGTATCGCGGTGGAGTTATCCATAGGCCAGATGCTGTAGATCGTTGATTTCATGCGGCAGAACGCTAGGTTGAGATTCGTAGCGCGAGGGGGTCGAGCTCAGTTCAACTCCCACGCCGTTGACTGCGCTCAAGCTAGGCTGGTGCACGGCAAACCAAAAGGTTAAGACGTAGCTATGTTTGCTCCCCTACGGGTATCTTCCTCGACGTAGTGGGAGGCCAGTCTGAGTGAGCGGTCACCATGTCGGCTGGACACCGCTGCTGCCGGCTGCGCTATGCTGTCCCCCGATCCGCCTGGAGTCAGCTCGCGCACTGACGACTGATACCGTTGGAAAGTGCTTAACGTAACGTTCGACACTGTCTTGATCAATGGCAGCGTTGGCACGGGGAAGACAACCACTGCCGAGAGGCTCGGCGGCGAGTTGGAGCGGTGCGGTATTCCTGGCGCAGTCATCGATGTGGACTGGTTGCGCCGATCGTGGCCTGCGCCGCCTGGTGACCCTTTCGGGACCGCACTGGCGCTGGAGAACATGCAGGCAATCGCCTCGAACTTCCGGCGCGCGGGTGCCCGCGTGATTGTGGCCGCAACAGTTGTCGAGTCACTGGAAGAGTTGAGCCGCGCTTCTGGGGCGTTGGCCTCGAGAAGGCTGTTGCATGTGCGGCTGACAACGACACCCGATGCGGCGATCTCGCGTCTGACCAGGCGGCACGCGGACGATAAAGTGATCCTGCACTGGCATCTACAGCGTCACGCGGGGCTGGCAGGTATTCTCGACCGAGCTGGCTTCACTGATGAGTTGCGTATCGACACAACTGAAAAGCAAGCCATAGAGGTTGGGCGCGAGATCCTCACTACTATTGTCGAATGAGCGAAGCCGACGACCGGTTAGACGAATGGGAGGCACTCCAGCCGCCCATCGTCTGGTGCGCACCGGAGGGCTTGCTCACGGACGCTGCCGGATCCGGCACCTGTGGCATAACTCTCACGGTGCGCACGCGCCATGTGGGTCGTTTGTCCGGCGAGTGTTCACGTCGGCGTAATGCAACCGGGCTGAGAATTTAGTCGTCGGCGTCGGGAATGAGGATGGTGGCGAGGCTGATGCGACGTTGTGCGTCATCGCGTCGTTGGAGGTATGGCGTGAGTACTTCCATGAACTCTGTTTGAAGTTTCTCAAGGTCTTGCGTGTCGAGGTAGAGCGGTGCACTTGCGAACCCGAGGAATCCGCGCAAGTCTGTGCGTCCGTCTTCGAGAACCTCTTCGAAATCATTTGAAAGGTCGCTGACGAACATTGCGAATGCCGACCGCAACTGCAGAGTGTCCATCGCCTGCATCTCCTCATGGCCGACGTGGGCCATGCGCTCCCCGAGTGCGAGCGTACGCTCGATGGCACCACGCACCTGTCGTTCGTCGACGACCGCCAAGATTTCGGCATCAAGCAGGGCCGCGACGTGCCGGTACAGCGTGGCCTGCTTCACTTCCGGCAGTGCTTTGCGGAGCTGAGCGGTGGTCATATTGCGGCGGCCGATTTGTTGAATGATCTTCATGCGAACAGGGTGGAGCACGAGGTCGGCGACCGGACGCTCTGCAACCATGGCTCTACCCCTAACCGTTATCACTGTGATAATGTTCTCATTGATGTACCACCCATTGAAGCAGAGGAGAGCGCGATGACGCAGGCGACCTATGGAATGGCTGGCGTTGACGTGCGCTTCCCTGGCTGGGAGTCCCTGATGGTCGGGCGAAGCTTCCTGCACGTTCCGTTAGCTGCGGTTCGGTCGGCTCGCGTTGAGCCTGGCTGGTCTTCAGAAGTACTCGGCATTCGTTCTGGTTTCGTCGTGTCCGGCTATCGCAAGCTCGGCACCTTCACTCACCCCTCGGGTGTCCGGCGACTGGTGTCGATGAAACGGGGCATGCCCCTCCTTCGCCTTCACACGGTTCGTGACGAGACCGGGTTCGACGAGATCCTCCTCAGCACCGATGACGCGGAGAGCATCGCGCACAACATTCAGGCAGGCGTCGCACGATGAGCCGTGCGCCGATTGAGATCCAGGGTCTTCGTAAGAGCTTCGGTGCTGTTGACGCAGTATCGGAGGCCACGTTCATAGCGGCGTCAGGCCGGGTCACGGGCTTCCTGGGCCCGAACGGTGCAGGGAAAACGACGACGCTACGCATACTGCTAGGGCTGACCCGACCGTCCAGAGGAACGGCACTTGTGCAGGGAAAGCGCTATCGAGATCACCCCCACCCGGCACGCATTGTCGGGGCGGTGGTGGATATTGCGGGCGCGCATCCGAGGATGACCGCCAGGCAGCACTTGCTCACTTACAGTGCGCTGTCCGGGCTTTCTCGGACACGAATCGAAGCGGTGCTCGAACAGGTGGGCGCGACCGCTTTCGCTGACCGTCGCATCGGCACGTTCTCGACCGGAATGCGCCAGCGGCTCTCGCTTGCGACGGCGCTTCTGGGCGACCCAGAGATCCTCGTGCTCGATGAACCCTCCAATGGCTTAGACCCGGGGGGTATCGTTTGGCTGAGAACGTTCCTCCAAGAGTTCGCGAGATCAGGGCGCACCGTCTTGTTGTCCAGCCACGTGCTCGGTGAGGTCGAGCACACCGTGGACGATGTCGTACTCATCGATAAGGGGCGGGTGAGGCGAGCCGCCTCTCTCGCCGATATTCGCTCGTCAGGCGCATCCCTTGAGGACGTGTTCCTTCGCGCGACACAGGGAGGAGACCAATGATGAGTGTGATCCGCGGCGAGCTCATCAAACTGCTCACTCTTCGTCTCGCGCTCTGGACGATCCTCCTCGCAGCAGCCTGCGGCGCACTCCTGACAGGCACACTCGCATTCATTGGGCCGGAGAACGCGACCCCGCCAATGCCCGGGCTCGATACCCCGGATGGCGTCGCGATCGTTCTCGGGCTTCCCACGGTGCTGTTGTTCATCCCCGCGCTCATCGGCACCATCGCCATCACCTCCGAGTACCGGCACCGAACTATTGGCACCACGTTCCTCGCAGTGCCAAGGCGGGGGCAGGTGCTTGGTGCGAAACTCGTCGTCTACACCCTGCTCGGCCTAACATACGGGCTCGCCTCCTCGATCGCATCCGGTGCAGCACTCTTCGCAGGAGCAGCAGCACGAGGAGTGACGATTCCGGTGCCTGTTGGCGAGATCATCCTGCCGCTACTCCAACTCGCCCTCGCAGCGGCCGTGTACATGGTGTTAGGGGTAAGTATCGGAGCGCTCGCCCGCAACCAACTCATCGCCATCGGCATCGTGCTCGGATACTTCTACTTCATCGAGTTCGTACTCATGATGCTCCCCGGCGTGAACAAGCTATACCCCTTCATGCCAGGCGGAGCCACAGCCTCGCTGACGAGCTTCTCCTTCCTCACCGACACTCTCGCCGAGCAGACCTCACTCAGCCCGGCCTCGCTGGCGTCTCCTCTCATGGGAGCCGTGATACTGCTTGCTTACGCGGGAATCGCCGGGCTCCTCGCAATATTTGTGACGTTGAAACGCGACCTGAAATGACGAAAACACCGATCGAACTCTCAACGCTCTTAACGTCACGAACCTCTGAAATGTCGGTATCCTCCGAAGCCAAACGAGGTGCAAGTCGGCGAGCTCAATTCGCCACTCCGTCAGTGGAGCACTTCTAAGCGCCCATAACCCATCAAAGGAGAATCATGCGAGCAACAGGAACCTTCACAGTGGAAGCATTCACTCCCATCGAGCCACCCTTGAACGCCGGACCCGAAACTGGCACACCGGTAGCCGTCGCGACAATGGAGAAGCGCTTCGCCGGAGACATCACTGGACGTTCGACGACGCTGTTCACCTACGCACTCGACCCAGCGAGCAATATCGGCGGATACACTGCAATGGAATCTTTCGAGGGATCGCTTCACCACCGGTGGGGAACTTTCAACTTCACGCACTCAGCGACGACAGCAGGTGAAGATCGGAGCGCAGAATCCTTCGCCATCATCCCCTCCAGCGGCACCGGCGAACTGAGTGGAATCTCAGGCGACGGGGGGATCGCCGTCGACCCCGACGGAACCCACCGGCTCTGGTTCGATTACCACCTTCCCAAATGAACGCCAACCCTGCTCGCCGCACTGAGCGGCGAGACCGCTCGGCCGAGGGAGGTAGCAGGCCTCGACGGGTGAACGCACGGGAACCGGAGGCGCAAGTGATCGTGCTCAACGGCGGATCAAGTTCGGGAAAGACGTCTATCGCACGAGCACTGCAGGAATCCCTTCCCGGAACCTGGCTGACCTTTGGGGTGGATACGTTCATCGAAGCGTTACCCGGCCGGGGCGACAGCCTGAAGTCCGGAATCAGCTACGGCCCTGATGGCACTGTCGTGGTGACGGAGCAGTACAAACGGCTGGAACGCGCTTGGTACTCAGCACTGCATACGCTGGCGCACTCGGGTGCCAACATCATTCTTGACGAGGTGCTGCTTTCCGGAGGTGAGGGGCAACGGCGTCTACAGTCAGCATTTGATGGGGTGCCGATGCTGTGGGTAGGAGTGCGCTGCGATCCAGAAGTTGCCGCGGCCCGTGAATGTTCTCGCGGCGACCGCGTACCGGGCATGGCACGCTTACAAGCCTCGCGTGTTCATGACTGGGTCGTGTACGACATTGAGATCGATACCACTGCACGATATCCCGAAGCCTGCGCACAGCTACTGGCCGATTTCGTGACCTCGAAACGTTACTCACCCGTCGAGACAGAGTGATCGGACTTGCCATCTTGTTTCGAACAGCAATGCATCCCTGATTCCTGTGGGAAAGAAACCAAACGGAGCGTCAAGTCAGAGCACGAGGACGTATTTCAGCAGCGCCGCACCCTCAGAGGAAACGTGATCTGCGTGATGGCCTTTCGGCCCGCAAGAATCACTAACCTGGTAGGTTTCGGCTCATGAATACTGCAACCTCGCCTTCTGATGCAGTTCCGCGATACAGAGAGGTATCCAAACCGCAAAACTTAAACCCCATGCGGAGATACGCGCGGATGGCCGGTGCGTTGATGTTAGTGACTTCCAACCACAAGGTTCGTGCGTTCAGTTCACGCCCGTAGTTAGCAGCGAGGCCAACCAGTTCCCGTCCCAGCCCTCTCCGACGATACTGAGGGGAGAGTTCCAAATCCGCTATCACGACTCGTCGATTCCACACCTCGAAAACCACGTCAATAAACCCGCAGGGGGTCCCGTGCGCGTTAACGGCAACAAATCGCGCTGACTCCTCGACATCCTCAACGTCGGTGTCTTCGCCAAGAGGAAACCTCTTGACGATCGGAGAGGAGACACTCTTCTCGTTGAGAGTAAACCCGTTGGCAGAAGGCCGCACCTCGAAAATGGTGTCGGTGACGAAGGAACCATCAATGTCACCGAGCACCAAGTCATCACTCGGCAGGCCCCGACGAAATGTCACCCTGCCAGAGTCAAGGAACCTGCCAGAGTCAAGGAAAACGTCTTTCTGCCGTTCACTCACCTGGCAATCGTAGCAAGGCACCCAGAGATGCAACCGCGGTCGACTCGTTGGCCGTGACCCTGGCGCTTCGGACAATCTCCTTATTGCCTTTGGAGCCGGACGGCTTCCTTCTGCGGATTCTGCGTACGCCGGGCATGGTCTACCAGGTCAGCGGGTCGAGTCGAAGGTAGAAGTCCAGGCGGTCGGGGTCAAGGGCGATGCCGTACCGGGAGGCGAAGTCGTGATCCGCCCATTGGGCCGTGTCTTCGTTGGGCCAGGTCTCGCGAGCGTTCGCCAGCAGGAGCGCGATGTCGGCGTAGGGATCTGCCTGTCCGAGTCGGCCGAGGTCGATGAGCCCGGCCACGAGCGAGGTATCAGGGTCAATAAGGATGTTGGGGAGGCAGAAGTCTCCGTGGCAGACTACCCTGTCGGCGTCCTCTTGTTCCTGGCGGGAAGGGAGGTCGCGTTCCAAGCTTTCGAGGATCACCGCGGGCGGGGTCTCGATGAGGTGCTGGGGCAGGAACTCGGGGTGGACCCGGTTCTCGACGACGGTCGCGCGGGCCAGCGTGATCATCTCGTCCAGCGTTCTGCCGTACGGGCACGTGCTGGCGGGGATGCTATGCAGCCGGACCAGGGTGTCGGTGATCGACGGCCATGCCTGAGCGAGATGGGCCGGGTCGAGCCGGTCAGCCGGGACGCCCGCGACGGCGCTGGTGATGAGGCAGGCGCCGTGCTCGGTGATGCGCCAGTCGAGCACGCTGGGGCCGGGAATCCCGGTGGTCGACAGCCACTCGATCCGATCGCGCTCGCCTTCTAACGTGTGCGCATCAGCAACGGAGACGACCTTGGCGAACCGTTCCCCGGACACGTGACGCAGCACAATCGCGCCTGACTCGCCGTCGGTGACGCGCGCCCACACCGAGCAATCGGAAAGCAATCCGGTCAGTGGCATCGAGGGAGACGACATGCCTCTATCATCTCGCGTCGACCGTCCTTCACGTGCCCTACGCGACCTCACGACCAATACTGACCAAACACAGCATGTCCGCAATGACGGCAAAGCAGCGCGCGATGTTCGCTCACCTACTGCGCATGACGGTCTCGATGCGGATGATGAGCGCCGGCGACGGCTACAAGTACCTTCTGTACTCGTTCGCGGCCGCAGACGCCGACCGCGCTGGCTCTCGACGCCGCTGATCCACTACTACGCGAAGTAAGGTGCCCCGTGCGCGAGCAGAAGTAGCCGCGTCTGGATCGGCTTGTTTTTGCAGCGAACCCTCAGAAGAACTCGTCCATGAGCCGGTAGAACCGTGTCCGTGCCGGGTCGAGGTCCTCGATCCCATACTGGTCGAGGAATAAGGGCACCCATGATTGGCCGAGTTGCTCGGCTATGTCCCGCGTTGCTAGCGCGAGGTCCTGGTGACGGTCGGCAACTCCCAACCGCCCGCAGTCGATGAAGCCAGAGAAGCGGTCCTCGTCCACAATCAAGTTGGACAGGCATGCATCCCCATGCGTAACAACGAGATCTTCATGAACGGGACGAAGCCCTTGAAGCATCGCGAGCAGTTCGCTTGGGTCGCGGTCACGGTGTTCATCGTCGAAATCATTAGTGTCGACTAGGCCCGCCTCCCAACGGGCACGGGCCTGCTCGATGCGGTGAGAGACACGGTGGTCGAAAGGGCAGCTGTCCGTCATCAGAGTGTGCAGCCGGCGCAACGCCTTAGCCGCGATCCGGGCCTTTGCCGCAGGTTCAATCGGAGCGGAGGACAGGTCGTTGCCGGGAACGTCGTCGAGCAACAACCAATGCCGCCCTGTAGAAGTGATTTCGTCGAGCACGCGGGCACAGGGCACTCCCGTTGTCGTCAGCCATCTCAGGCGCGCCGCCTCACCCGGGAGTTCGCCCAAACATCTGACTGGTTCCGTCTTAACAAAGAGGACGTCTCCGTCTGGAGACGTCAACCGAAAAACGGCTGCGTCCGATCCACCGGTTGTCTGCAACTCCCATGAGTAGCCGGTCAGTTCCTGTTCCCACGTGATTGGGAACGCAGGGCGGACTGGGGACATCCGGCTCCTAACAAGACTGCGGGTTCTGGCCAAGTATAAGTCGTTCTGAATCGATCCGACGTGCTCGACCACGAGCGGCATCGGGTCAGCTGCGGCTGTACAAATCATCGACGTAGGTTGTCTCGCAGCAGCTCGGTTTCACCAATGGAACGCATCCCGGGAGTGCACCTGACTTGGCACTATGGTGTCGATGCGGATCTTGAGCGCACGCGACGGGTACAAGTACCTACTGCCCATCGTCGCGGCCGTCGACGATGACAGGTCGTTGTCGACTGCTCTGGCGTGCTGCTACGCGGAGGCGGGGACGCCGCCCCCCGCCGCTGGTCTCGCCCACAATCTACGCCCCGCGTATCCGGTGACATCAGTAGGCTGGAACTGCGCACAGGCCAACATTCACAGGTGAGTGCGTTTACCGAACCTCGGCTACCCGAGTTCAACGTGCTCGGCGACGTAGTCCGCGGGAACGATGACCGTCGCACCCCACTTTGCTCCGGCGCGTTGGAGGACGATGGAGCCATCGTCACGGACATCCATCACGTTCCAGCGGTCGCCGTTGCGCACCCATCCGCGCCCGGCCCTCAAGCGCCTGTCGTTGCGTCGCGTGATGACGACATCCCCGGTGGCGGCGCGAGTGCCATCATGGAGATCTACTTCGCGGGGCCCTCGGACAACGCCGTCAAGAATCAAGTCGGTGCGGGCTCGGGTGTTCAAGGCGGTGACCGACTCGTTGGAGTCCGACACCAAAACGGTGGCTTTGCCTGCCAGCAGATCTGCGCGCCAGGCAATGTAGGCGGAGTTGATCATTTCCTCGGTCTCACCGTCGTGGATACGGCCGTGGGTCTCGTAGGTGTCGATGACGTCGGTGTGTCCGTGCCGCAGGTCCAGGGAGGCTGTCTTCTCCCATGCATGGGTGAAACGGTGGACGTCTATCAGTTCGGGGGCATCTCCTCGGTCATGGACCAGCAGCCCGAAGGCACCACCCGCATCAACGGACTGGAGCTGCGCGTAGTCACCAACCAGCAGCACCTTCGTGCCTGCCTCTGCTGCGAAACCGGCGATTCGGTAAAGGGAGAGTGTGCCCGCAAGGGAGGCTTCGTCCACGATGACGAGTTGACCGGCTTGGAAGGTGGCGCCGGTGGTCTGGTGGGTCTGCCACCATTTCGCCGTGTTCTCCGTCGCGATACCCAGGTCCTCCGCCAGAACCTGGGCCGCACCCGCGGACGGCGCCAGCCCGACCACCGAGCCTGTGCCGTGTTCGGTTTCCCATGCTCGGCGCAGGGCGTTCATGGCAGTGGTCTTTCCAGCACCTGCGGGACCGACCAGCACGTCCAGGACCCGGCCGGAAACCGCGATCTGTACGAGGGCCTCCGCCTGGTCCCCACTCAGCTCCCGTCCTTCGGCGTCTGGACGCCGTGCGATGCGTTCCATTGTCCCCAGGCTGACCGTCAGCCCGGTCGTGTCATGGCTGCGCTCCAGGAGCCGATCCTCAGCATCAAGAATCTGGCGGGAAGAATAGACGGTGGAGTTCTTCGGCCGGAAAACCGAGGTGGCGTCCACGCGACGAAATGCGGCGGGGCTGGAGGCCAGTTCGAACGGTGTCAATCGCAGCGAGACCGTCTCGGCGGCATCCACGACCAGGCCGACGATGGCTTCGCGGTCCTGGGCGGTGGCGAACCGATAGTCCATGGTCTGGCGGGCTGCTTCGGCGGTGAGGTTCCAGCGCCGCCACGTTGAGCGCTTCTCGCCGACCGCAGCGACGACGCTCTCGCCGAGGTTGCGGACAATGTCGAGGGGAATGTCGTCGGCCCGCAGCAACAGCGGTGCCTCGTTGGCTGCAACCCGGCGGGCCCACCCGGTTGCATCCTCACCCAGCACAGTGGCGGCGCGGTTGCGCCATGTTGCGGTCAGGTCGGCCAGGGAGTGCACGGTCTTCTCGGGGCGTGTGGAGAGCGTTGCTTGTGCCCGTAGCTTCATGATCGTCGTTGCCGATGGGCGCCGCCCGTGCTCGGCCACGTACTTGTCGATGAGCCGGTCGGTTGCCTCGTCGATGTGGCGTGCACGTGTCGAGAACTCCGCGATCAGCTCTTCGGGAACGTTGGCAATCGCCCATGCTGGGTTGCGGTCCCGGCCACGGGCGCGTGCCTCCCACTCGACCCCGAGCATCCGTGTCAGGTGATCGGCAAAGACGGCCTCGTGCAGCTCTGAGAGAGCCACGGTAGCTGCGTGCATCGGCCGTCCGTCCAAGGATCTCCACTTCCCGTCCAGAACGGTCTGGACCTTGTTGCTGATCACCACGTGCGTGTGAAGGTGTGGGTCACCAGCACGGGAGTCGTAGTGGTCATAGGCGGTGGCGATGACACCGCGAACGTCGACCTGGGCGACAGCACCGTCGGCAGCGTTTGCACCGGTGCGAGTGGCTGCAACCTCACTCTCCATGTACGCGATCATGTCCGCAACCGCGTCGTGATGCGCTTGGGCGATCAGGGATTGCATGCCTGCATCCGCAACCGCCCAGAGCACGCTGGCGGATTTCGGGATCGAGAACGTGAAGTCGAATCCTGCAACCGCCCGTCGCGTCCCGCGTTTGGCTTCCTCGGCCTCGATTGCAGTGATTGCACGGGCACGTGCTGCCGGATCAAGGTGCGAGTCAAGGGTTGCGGTCCGCTCTTCGATGCGTTGCGCGATGGTCTTGTAGACCGGATACGCGCGACCCAGGGGTGCACCCGTCACGGGGTCGCGGCCCATACCGACCAGCAGCTGGAGCTGAGCTTCGCTGACTTCGTCGCCCGACGTGATCTGGCCGGTCCCGAGAGCTGGGAGCCCGCTGCCCATCCACCGGCCCGGTGGTGTGCCCTCGGCGTTGTAGTAGCGGGTCAGGGGCGTCGACAGTGACCGATTCCCGTCCCCAGCGGCCACGGTGCGCAGGAGGTACTTGTAGCCGTCCCCGGCCGACATCACCCGCATCGACACTGTCACGCCCGCTCACCTTCCCTCCGTCAGGAAGGAGGTGAACTACCGGGACCACCGGACCTCGATCTGCAAGAGGCGTGGCGGCTCGAATTGGAGGGTCGGTTGACGGTGCCGGGCAGCGTCAGGCAGGCTCAGCTCTGACGTGCGGTGTCTGTTTGGCTCGTCGTTCCGAGCGCTGTGATGAGCCGGGTTCGGATGCGCTGCTTGCGCTGGGCGAAGAACACAGGGAATCCCTCCAGGTCCAAGGGGAGGTTGTCCAGATCATTCTCGGCGATGTAGGTCGCTCGCTTCTCGCTTGTCGGGAACGCTGCCTCGATCCACTGCGCTGGGAGCCCATCCTGCTTCTCGATGTTGGCGGTGCCCGCAAGGAGCTGGAGGTTGGGCATGAGATTGACCGAGTCCAGGTAGTCGTCGATCTGGTTCAATGGGACACCGGCCGCTGCGAGACGCTTTCGTGTGAACCGTGACTTCGGGAAGATGTGATCCTCGTGGAACTTCTTCCCCAGGTCCAGTCCTGGGTAGAGCACCGAGAGCACTGCGAAGGTTCGCTGCCCGCCGTACTTGAGGTTGAGTAGCTCATCGATCTCAGCGTCGTCAAAAACGAGTCCCTTGCCAACGGCGGACATTGCAGTCTCGACTGCTTCGATCGGGAACTTGCTGCTGGAGTTCGCGCGGAGGACGTCTCGGAGGCGTGTGAGGAGTGTGTCGAGCCCCGACCCCCAGATACCGCGCTTGATGAGCGAGCGTGTGACCCAGCGTTGCAACGTGAGCCGGTCGACGGCGTCCGCCGTGGAGTCCAGGTAGGAGTCACCGGCTCCCCGCAGGTAGAGGTAGTAGGCGATCGGGATGATGACGCTGTTCGCGGTGAGGTTGCGCTCGTTAAAACCGAACTGCTGGAGCAGCGTTGCCGCGCGGAGCAGGGCCCCTTTGGTCTCGGGCCACGCCGCCTCGACTCTTGCCATGTTCGACTGGGTGAAGTTCTTGACCTTGAACTGGACGTCCACGCCTGCAACTGTCAGCGCGGTCTTGAGTACGACGTCCTTGGAGAAGGAGAACTGGCGTCCTACGCTGGAGTTCAGTTCGGACACCAAGGATCGGACTTCCTCGCGTGCGTCGAGTTCCTGCCACTGATTGGTCGCCATCGACAACAGCAGATCCGAGTAGGACAGCGTCGTGCCGCCGCTGTTGACGCGGACGAAGATCTCCAGCACCTTGTCTGCGTCCTGGTCGGTTACCAGGAAGTAGTTCATCGGTTTGAGCACCCGGACGGCCTCGTACAAGTCGTAAAGGCGCTGGAACGCATCTGCGGACCCCGCGATGTTGCGGCAGGCAAGCTCCTGCATGATGGCAGGCCCAGCGTTGGCGAGCCCAAGTACCGCTCCGACCCGGTACCACTTGTCCTCGCCTCCGTCTTCTGCTGCGGCTTCCTTGTCGGTGAGAAAGCGCAGGTCGTATTTGAGTCCCAGTTCCTCGTCATCCGGGTCGTCGATGAGGTTGAGGTAGAGCCGTTTGGTGGGGAATGCGTCGGCGCTGTTCCACCACGCGTACTTCTTCTTCTCCGCATAGCTGCCGTACAGGGCAATGTTCAGCGCGGTGAGCCGCTGCTGACCATCAAGCACGGCGGTTGTCCCGCTGCCAGCGGGCACGGTGGCCTTGTCCGCGTACGGGTTATCGCGCTCGTGATAGTTGGTGAGGAACTCGTAGAAGGTGTAGGACTGGGCGGTCTCCGGTTCCACATTCCACAGCAGGAAGGAACCGACCGGGTAGCCGCGCATTAGGCTGTCGACCAGCTTCGCTATCTGATCGGAGTTCCAGACGAACTCCCGCTGGATCGCAGGCAACAGATACTCGCGCTTGTGGATCGCAGTGAGCATCTCCTCGATACTGCGGGGTGTCTGGAATGACATGGAGGTGGGACCTTTCTCAGGCGGTGACCAGCTGCATCAGCTCGGTGTAGTCGGTGACGACGTCGTAGGTGACGTCGCCGTCGTTCTTCTTGTTAAGGGAGGCGAAGAACTTACGGGCGCACTCGATCTTTGCGTCCTCAACGCCCTTCAGCTGGAGAGTTGAAAGTGAACCCTTGGTCTCCGCGACGAAGTAGACGTGCTTGACGCTGCCTTCCTTGAATGCGATTGCCCAGTCCGGGTTGTAGTCGCCGACCGGAGTCGGGATGAAGAACCCGCGCGGGAGCTTCGCGTAGACGGCAACCTCGATGCTGGTGTCCAGCTCGTTGACGAAAGCACGCTCGATCTTCGAGTCGGTCACGACGTAGTCGTAGATGTGCTTCGTGAGCTTGTCACCAGCGTGGGTGAGGTCTTGCTTGGTCTGGTTCTCTGTGAAGATGGCTGAGTCGAACGTCTCGTCCAGGGCGTCGTATGCGAGGTGCTCCACGATGACGGTGGCCTTCTGCTCGTTGATCAGCCGCGCAGCTTCGGTGATGAACTGTTCCGGGTTCAGCCTGAACTTCCCGAACGTATCCGGTCGGACGCCCCTGAGGATCGCAGCGACCGTACGGCGAGTCAGCTTCGTCTTCTCCGCGATCTCACCCAAGAGGTCGTACTTCACCTGCGAGCCAGCCGTCACCGTCTCGGTCACGGTCTCCGTGCTCGACACCGCGAACCCCGAACCCTTCGACAGGTCGTCCGCCTCCAGCTCATCACGCTGCTTGCCAGACTGGATGACGTACTGCATGGACGCAACGTTGAGATGCTTGTCCATGTGCTCGACAGCCTTGCGGATCAGTTCGTCTGAGTCGAACTCGACCTGGTAGACCGCCTTGTGGTTGATCCGACCCCACAGGTTCTGGAACTCCTTGCGCGCGAAGTTGGCCTCGTTGAGGGGAACCTTCTTCGGCTTACGGTCATCGGCAGGCTTGGGTACGTCGATGTACAGCGAGTCGACCAGCGGCCAGATGAAGTCCACCACCGGCAACAAGACCTCCGAAGTCGGAACAGCAAGCGTCCCTTCAGCCTTGGCCTCCTTGTAGGTGGGCGTGATGTGGCCGTCGTCGTCGATGTAGTCGTTGCGCGCCAGGTAGTTGTAGAGGGACCGGGCCAATTGCTCCTCCACGACCGACTCGCCCGCGGTGGTTTGGATTGTCTTGCCCTTGAAGAAGTTGACGCTCGCCTTGCGCGGACGGGCAGCCAGGGACTCCGAGATCTCCTTCTGGAGCCCGTCAACAAAGTCGGTGTAGGACTCGTCGGTGACGACCGTCAGCTCGTTGATGTCGTGGACACGCGCGCCGACGGTTGCCTCGTCCATGCGCTCGCCACGCTGGTCAACAGCCAGGCGGAGGCCACGGCCGATCTCCTGACGTCGGGAGACGGTGTTGTCGCTCTTCTTCAGCATGCCCATGACGAACACGTTCGGGTTGTCCCATCCCTCGCGCAGTGCGGAGTGGGAGAAGACGAACCGTACGGGCTCGGCAAAGGAGAGCAGTCGTTCCTTGTCCTTGAGGATCAGGTCGTAGGCGTCGGTGTCTGTGGACTGGCCTTTGTCATCGCCTCGGCCGGAGACCTTGCCGTCGACCTGGTGCTTGGACTTCTTGTCGATGGAGAAATAGCCCTGATGGACCTCTCGAATCTCGTCGCGGCGCAGATAGGCCTGGTAGACGGCGGTCGCGTCGTCGAGGGCCAGCTCACCAAGGACCTCGTCGCGGATCAGCGCGTACTCCTCCTCGAATATCCGCGCGTACTCGCCGAGAGTGTCTTCGCGGGAGTAATCACGGTACTTCGCGACCTCGTCGATGAAGAACAATGACAGCACCTTGATGCCCTGGCTGAAGAGTTCACGTTCCTTGTCCAGATGGGCCCGGATGACCTCCCGGATCTGGATGCGGCGCTTGGTCTCCTCTGTGACGTCGCGATCGGCGAGCTGACCGGCGAACACGATGTCACCGTTGTTCAGCTCGATCACGTCACGGTTCGCATCGATGTCGACGACAACGAGGGACTTACCGTTGGGGCGGTAGGCCTCCAACCCGTTGGACAAATCGTGGAGGTTCGTACCCTTCTCCACACGCTTAACCTGACGCTTGATCCCCGTCTTGGTCTGAACCTCAATCTCGACCCGAGCGCGAGGTAGCGCACCCTTCGCGATCTCGACCGCTTCCAGGTACAGGTAAGCCGTGGACCCGGCCAGGCCCTTCACGGTGATGCCGCGGACTGCGATCTGCTTGACCAGCTTCTGGTTGTAAGCATCCAGTGCATCGAGCCGGTGTACTTTGGTGTGCTCCACCTTGTGGGTTGCGGAGTAACGCAGCATCATCAACGCGTGGAAGTTCGACAGCGCTTTGAGCGACTTCTCCGCACCAATCTTCTGCGGCTCATCGATGATCACGATCGGACGGTTCGCTGCGATCACATCAATCGGTTTGCGAGACTGGAAGTCATCCAAGACATCGTAGATCCGCCGGTTGTCTTTACCCGTGGCGTTGAACGCCTGGATGTTGATAATCATCACTTGAACGCCAGCATCCGAGCTGAACCGCTCCAATTCGTGAAGTTGAGAGGAGTTGTATACGAAGGATCGCGGCTTGGTCCCGTACATCTGCTGGAAGTGCTCAGCGGTGACATCGAAGGACTTCTTTACACCCTCGCGGATCGCGATAGACGGCACAACGATGATGTACTTCGACCAGCCATACCGCTTGTGAAGCTCCATGATCGTCTTGATGTAGACGTACGTCTTGCCTGTACCAGTCTCCATCTCAACGTCGAGGTTCGGAGCATGGGGAGCAGCCTTACTGTCCTTCAGTGAGGATGAAAGTGGCAGATTCCTAGTCTGCTGAACCTTATGCACGTTGCCCAAGAGCTGTGCATCGGTCAGCGCAATCTCCGCGTTGCGCAGGCCCGAATCCGAGTACAGCGGAGCCATGCCCGCTTGAGGCTTTCCGGGGTCGACACGATACGAGACGCCGTCATGCTTGGGTTGGCCTTCAAACACCTCGACCACCGAATCAACGGCATCTGTCTGATACTGCTGAACCTTGAACTGAAGCTTCATCCCGATCAGATCGCCTTCACTTCAGTAGACGGGGAGACTTCACGGAAAATCTGCTCGACATTGATTCGTTGAGCGTCAGACTCAAATCCATCGTCGCGGAACACAGCACGAACCGGTTTGCGACTGGCGATCTCCCGGATTACATCTAGGCCTATGGAGTTGTCGAAACAGGCAATCAGGGCTCCCTCTTCAACGTCGAAGACTCGGTGCTCAGCAATCGTCTCTTTTTCGACAGGCATCGTGAGCTCCAATCCCCAGTCGATCAGAACCTGGAACAACAGGTCCTCAGCAGTTCGATCACTCTTAATGCTGGGTTCAAGTTCGGTAAGTGCCAGTTGGTCTGTCGCATCTGGCTCTCGGATGACGTCGATCATGTTGGTCGTGTCAATCTTGAGCGTGCGGAATCCACCGTCAACCGCGGTACCGGAAAGGCCAGCTAGGGTGCGCGTCTGATCAGCAGCCCGACGAAGCCGCTCGCGGGCGAGTGCGGGAATCGTCGGAAACCCTGCACGAACCGCATCTGATCCATCGGGGAGAGGTTCTTCCACTTGCACCAGAATGTACCGACGATTCCCGCCGTCTTCTGCGTTTAATTTCATGATGGCGTGCCCAAAAGAACCTGATCCGGCAAAGAAATCCAAAACAATAGAGTCGCGTTCGCTCCCGATACGCAGGATGTCCTCAAGGAACGGAACGGGCTTTGGAGCTGAGAAGTACCTTCCGCCCATAAGTTCTTTCAACTGTTTGGTTGCAGTACTGGTGCTGTAGGACGGTTTGAACCAGAATGACTTCGGCTTCTTTGAAGGTAGCGCTCCCAGTTCGGGCCGCTGCTTCTTGTAGAACTGATATCCATTCTTGGTGTGCTTAAGTACAAGGTTGTGAGTCTCCGCGGCAAACTTTGATTTCTTCCAGTACCAGCTGAGTTCCTCACCGGCCGGGTTTACTGGCCAGACAACCACGTCTTGTGAATCGAGTGGCAAATCGTCTTCCGTTACGTAAGGCTGAAGCGTATTGGTGTTAATGAAAATTGGATACCAGAGGTTGGGCCGCTTCGAGCGCGGCGCATTTACGCCTGTCGCCCGCAAGTTGTCGGCTTCCTTGTAGAGGCCATATTCATCTTCTGCCCACTCGGCGATCAACGCTTCTTCGTCGACGGGGAACTCTCCAAGAGTCGCGGATGCCTTGTCACGAAGGCACACGACGATGAACTCGTGAGTTTCTGCAAAGCCAAATGCATCTTGGTTTCCCTTAAGATTCATCACAACTGGCAAGGCCCCAAGGACGTTGTCGTGGCCAAATATCTCCTCGCAGAGCCGAACGAGATTCGCCACTTCATTCTCGTCAATAGAGATGACGATTAGACCGTCAGACGTCAACAAGTTGCGCGCCAACTTGAGACGCGGGTACATCATGGTCAACCAGTCAGAGTGGAATCGACCATTCGATTCTGTATTTGTGACGAAACGTTCTCCCGCGTCACTGACCTGACCCGAGCGTAGAAGGTGCTCGGCCACCGTGGTGGTTCTATCATCCTCATAGACAAGCGAGTCGCTCCCCGTGTTGTAAGGAGGGTCGATGTAGATCAGCTTGACCTTGCCGAGGTAGGACTCCTGGAGGAGCTTGAGAGCGTCGAGGTTGTCGCCCTCGATGAAGAGGTTCTTGGTCGTGTCGAAGTCGACGGACTCCTCACGGACTGGGCGGAGGGTCTTGGCGATCGGTGCGTTCGCGGCGAAAGCGGCGGCCCGTTTGCCAGGCCAGTCGAGGCGGTACCGCTCCTGGGGGCCTTCAACGATGTGGTCGGAGAGTTCTTGGTGGAGGAGGTCGAAGTCGATGGCACGTTGCGGGTTGCCCTCGTCATCGAGAGTCTCGGTGACAACGGTTGGGAACAGCTCGGCGAGCTTGTCGATGTTCGCCTCGGTCAGGTCGGGCGACGTCATGCGCAGTTTCTCCATGGTCTTACCTCTGCTGTTCCAGCTGTGCTTGTTTGGTCTTGAGGGTGCGGCGCAGTTCAACCTTCCGGTTGAACTGCTTCTCGGTTCGGAGCTTGCGCTCCAGAGTCTTGATCTCGCGTTCGAGCTTGCTGACGGTCTTCAGTCTGTCAGCGACCTCCGACATTCCTTCGCCAGGCCGGACCTCAACGTTGGAGAGGGGTTCGAGCAGGGCTGCGTAGAGGGCAGGCAAGGTGATGGCGGTCGGTAGCGGTTGGCGCTCAGTGTCGGCGGGCTGCCATCCGGTGGTGAAGTACTGACTGATCTTCGGGGCACCCGCACCGAGCTGCTTGTGGGCGGCGATCATGCGGGTCTCGCACACACCGGCGACGTCGCGGTTGACCTCGAAGATAATCGGACGAGGTATCGACTTGTCGATTGCGCTCAGTACCTGCTCGGAGACGTCTGTGTCCTTGACGTCAACCTGGAAGACCGCGACATCGGGGACCTCGGCAGTACTCTCCAGGTTGATGCTTGCCTGGGCCAAGTCATAGGTCCAGATCACGCGGTCGACCTCGGAGATAAATTTCTCCCGCAACGCAGTGTTGACGCTGGCGTGTTCGTAGAACTTCTCCTTGGGCACCCGCCGCCCAAAGTGGGCTGCGCTGGGCCACTGGTACAGCAAGTCAGTCACCAGGACTCACCTCGTCTGTGGAGGTGACGACGGCAATGAACGCGGTGAGTTCGAAGTCGTCGAGCCCGGCGATGGTCTGGGTGAGAGCAGTGGTGGGCCCTGGAGTGAACAGGCTGTCGATGTCACGTTCCTCGGTGACGTCGATCATCGAGTGAATTGCATCCGTCAGCAGCTGAGAGTATGTGCTCATATCCGCGCCGTCGCGGGTCGCCTCGTTGAACGCACGAACCGCAATGGGGACCGGCTCGTCATAGGGTCGGCATCCGGTGCGCAGCAGATCTAGCAGATGCTTGGCCTCGGTGTGGTCGGCGATCACCTGGCCGTCCTCGTCGAGATAGACGAGGTAGTGCGGGTGGAGTCGGTTGCCACGGTTCCCGTTCTTCCCAGTGAGCTGAGTCTCGTCCGCATTGACGTTGCGCAACGCGAAGATCACCCCAGGGACCAGCCCCTTGGCAGGGTCGGCGGGAACTACGGCATGCAGGCCCTTCGGGACGGTGGCCAGGTCACCGTACTGCTTGATGTATCCGAGCAAGTCCATGCGGAAGTCGTTGAGCCCTAGGTCAGTGATGGAGACCCCGGTGCGGACATCTTCCAGCTCAATGACTTCGTCTTGGAGCTTGCGGAGCTGTTCCTTACGGAAGGCCGCGTCAGGGTCTTCCTGTGTGAGGACGTTGTCGTCGGCAGTGCCCGCGATGTCGGCGATGACCATCCGGTTCTCGACGCGTTCCTTAAGGTTGATGTACTCATCGAGGGAGATGTCGGGCCAGAAGTTCACCAACTGGATGACCTGGTTGGTGGACCCGATGCGGTCGATGCGTCCAAACCGTTGGATGATGCGCACCGGGTTCCAGTGGATGTCGTAGTTGATCAGGTAGTCGCAGTCCTGGAGGTTCTGGCCCTCGCTGATGACGTCGGTGCCGATCAACACGTCCAACTCACGGGTCTCTCCAGGCATGGTCAACTCGCGCTGTTTGGAGCGAGGGGAGAACAGGGACATGATCTGCTGGAAGTCGTAGCCCTTCCCCAGGGTGGCGTGCGCACGGTTGCCGCCGGTGATGACCGCCGTCTCTAACCCTGCGGTGGCGAGTGCAGGCGCGAGGTTCTTGTAGAGGTAGTCGGTGGTGTCCGCGAAGGCGGAGAACACCAGCACCTTGCGGTTGCCGGGGTTGATCGGATGCTGCTCTTTCGAGTGGATGATGTCCTTGAGCTTGCGGAGCTTGAGGTCGTGGTCGGGGGTGACCTTGTTCATCTCGTCGAGGAGTTCGCGCAGGGTCTCGCGATCGTTCCACAGGTCGCGCTGCCAGGACTCGATGTCGAGGTCGTCCAGGTCGATGCGGATTTTCTCACCGACGGAGAGAGCCTCGATGTTGGCATCGTCCTCGTCGTCGATGTCGAAGTCTTGGCCTGCCATGTCCGGGACAAGATCGGCAAGGTTTCCAGCGTGGTTGCTGATCCTGGACAGGGTGTGCGTGACAGAGCCTTGGACCTTACCCAGCGTCAGGCGGAAGGCCTCAACTGAGCTTTCCAGGCGCTTGAGGAGGTTGACGGTCATGAGCTGCTTGAGGCCTTGCTCGCGGCCTGCCTGACCCAGATTCGACCGGGCGTTGCCTGCGGTGACGTCGTAGAGGTCCTCGTACTTGCTGCGACGGGATGGGAACACGTAGGCCAGCGGGGTGTAGACGGCCAGGGTGAGGGCCTGGAGCTGTTCGAAGATGTCGTTGAATCCGGGCACGTCTGGGAGGTCGGTGAGCGGTTCACGCACGGAGATGGGCGTGAGGCGTTCGGGGAAGGCACCGATCTCGGTGGTGTCGTAGAAGGCCTGGATGTGCTTGCGCGACCGGGCGATCGTCACCGAGTCCAGAAGTTCGAAGAAGTCGAAGTCCAGCATCTTCAGAATCTGGTCCGTGGTTCGCTGCTCGGCGTCGAGCTTGGACCATTCGTTGAAGACCCGTTGGGCGTCAGAGAACACTTTCTCCACGCTGGTGGAGATGTTCAAATGCTTGGCGAGGTTCTCCGACTCGCCCTCGTAGGCGAGCTGGAGCTGGTTCTTCAGGTCGTTAAACCGGTTATTCACCGGGGTAGCGGACAGCATGAGGACCTTGGTCTTCACGCCCTCCTTGATGACCTGGCGCATGAGGCGCTGGTAACGCGACTCCTTCTCTTCCGCGTAGTCGGCGTTGCGGAAGTTGTGGGACTCATCGATCACCACCAGGTCGTAGTTGCCCCAGTTGATGCGGGCCAGATCCAGGCCAAGGGACTCGCCCTTCGTCCGCGACAGGTCGGTATGCGCGAGGACGTCGTAGGCGAAGCGATCCTCGCGGAAGAGGTTGGTGGTGTAGTTGGAGTTGTAGTTCGTCCAGTTCTCCGCCAGCTTCTTAGGGCACAGGACCAGCACGGACTTGTTGCGCAGCTCGTAGTACTTGATGACCGCCAGGGCAGTGAAGGTCTTGCCCAAACCGACGGAGTCCGCGAGGATGCAGCCATTGTAGGTTTCCAGCTTGTTGATGATGCCCGTGGCGGCGTCATGCTGGAAGTTGTACAGGCTCTTCCAGACCTTGGTCTCCTGGTAGCCGGTGCGGTCGTTGGGGAGGACGTCATCGTTGATGTCGTCAAGGAAGTCAGCGAACAGGTTGTAGAGGATGAGGAAGTAGATGCGCTCTGGGGAGTTCTCCGCGTACACCGTGGCGATGTGGTCGCAGACCGCCTGGGTAACGTCGTCGAGCTGCTCCGGGTTGTTCCAGATCTGGTCGAACAAGGCGAGGAACGATTGGGTTTCAGCCGCACCCTCGAACTTGGTGACGACGTTGGAGACGGCCGGGCCCTTCTCATAGCCCAGGTCAGTGGTGGTGAACCCTTGGATCGGGAAATAGGCGGCGCGGTCGTCGACTGCGGCTAACGGCTGCATGGGGCTGCCCGTTGCGTTGGAGCGGAAGGTGACCTTGCTGCGCACCCAGTCCGCGCACTCCCGCGCGATGGCCTTCTGCGTGAGCTTGTTGCGCAGTCGAATCTCGAACTCTGACCCAGCAATCGCCGACTCGGCATGCCCGGCGGGGATGAAGAATTGACGGCGCTCCTTGCGAACCTTGTCAGTTACGTCCTCGGCCACGAACGACGGGGACGTGAAGATGAACTCCAGCTCGTCAACCCGTTCCAATTCCTTCTTCAGTGCCTCGAAAGCGAAGATGGAGAACGTGGAGGCAGCGATCCTGACCTTCGACCCACTGGCCAGAACCGTCTTGAGGTCATCGCCCAGACGGTCGTTGACGTTGTTGATGATGCGCACGTGAGTCAGTCACCCGCCTGGGTGGAGTCCGAGTCGGCGGCGCCGTCGTTGCGGACCCAGTCGTCGACCTCGGTGGCTTGGAACTTCCAGAGGCGGCCGATCTTGTGGGCAGGCATGCCCTTGTCGGCGATCCACGTATAGATGGTGTCCTTGGTGACGCCGAGGTGGGCGGCGATGTCGTCTGCTGACAGCCACGGCTCGGTCACGTTGGTCCTCCCTCGACGGTGCCGGCCCCACCGGCTGGGACACCGTGCTGATTCTACCGAATCAGACCCCGTTTGTGCGGAGATGTGCCACCGAAGCTGGGTGCACTTCGAGCGTGGATTGGCGAAAATGAGGTATGGAGAGGATTTTCCCGGGCAGCGCGGGCGCTGTCAGGCAGCGGGCACCGGGGCCGATCCATGTCGAGACGGAGTCCTCTGCCCGGGTGGTGGAGCCGGTGGCGTACACGTGCCTGAGGTTCATGCTGGTGCGGGAGGGCCGCCTGTTGGTGCACTCTCGCCACGGGACCGCCCATGCCCGGCCGGGGATGCTGGTGATCGTGTGCGCCGGGACCCTGTGTGGGGCGATCCCCGAGCCCAGCGCCACGGTGACGACCGCGTTCGTGAACCTGGACTACCTGCTGGACCAGCTCACGTGGCGGCTGAACGGGCTGCTGCGGGATCGTCACGAGGCCGAGCTGATCGCCGCCAAGGCGTTCCGCCACAACATGTGGGCCACCACCCCGCCCGCGCAGGCGACGTCCGACATGCTGGACCTGCTGGACCGCACCGAGGCCATCCAGAACGCTGGGGGCGGCTTCTACGACATCGAGGCGGTGTTCGCCGGATTCCTGGCCGAGCTGGTGCCGTTGATGCCGTATCGGGAGCTGCCCGGCGAACCCGTCGTGTCCTTGGCCGGGGACGGCGTGGGCGGGAGGTTCCCGCCGATGCGCCCTGAGATCATCGCCGTGGGGGACGCCATCCAAGCCAACTTGTCCCGCAAGTGGTCGCTGGAGGACATGGCGCAGGTCGCTCACATTTCCGGGCGGCACCTGGCTCGCGTGTTCAACGAGTCCTACGGGCTGCCGCCGGTGCAGTTCCTGGCGGCGCTTCGGGCCAAGGAGATGGCGCGCCTCCTGCGTGAGAAGCCAGGATGGTCGGTGGAGGCGGTGGGCCGCCAGGTCGGCTGGGAGGGCCGTTCGCATGCCCGCCACCAGTTCGTCCGCGAACTCGGGCTGTCGCCCGATGAGTACCGTCGGCGGGCTCATGGTCTGGATCTGGCCATACCTGGACCGGAAACGGACGAGAACACCCCCGACCCCTCGTAGAACCCACTGTCGCGTTGCTATGAGTGAAGGATGCGTCAGGTGTCACGCCGGGTCCCTGACGGCCAACCCCGCCAGCGACCCCGACCGCTGGGCACCCGTTTCACAACTGTACTGACCGTCACCTTCTCGCAGGACTCCTCGGCGCACCTCATGGCCACAGCCCCACCCTGGGGCGCAGGCCGTGAGGCGGGAGGAGCGTGAGATGACACCACGAGGAGAGGTCCAGCAGGAGGCCCGTGAGGCCCGCCTCGACGAGCTGCACGACAAACTCACCGCGGCCGTCGACCAGCTCGTGTCCGGTGAGGACTGGAAGCGTGCGCTGGCGTTCGCCGCGAACTTCCGCTCGCGCAGTTTCAACAACACGCTGCTGATCTGGGCCCAGCACGCCGCCGCCTTTGAGCGCGGCCTGGTGCCCGACCCGACGCCGTCGTATGTGGCGGGGTACAAGCAGTGGCAGGGGTTGGGCCGCCAGGTCCAGAAGGGCCAGCCGGGCTATCAGATCATCGCGCCGGTCACGGGCCGGTTTGCCTCGGCGAACCCGCAGGATGCCGAGTCGTGGCGCAGGCTCGGGAAGCTCGAGAAGCCCCGGCCCGGTGAGACGGTGCGCTCGAAGATGGTCGGGGTGCGCCCGGCCTACGTGTGGGACGCCTCCCAGACCGCAGGCGACGACATCCCCGAACCGCCCCGCCCGCACCTGCTGGAAGGCGAAGCCCCAGAATGCTTGTGGGACGGGCTCGCCGCACAGGTGAAGGCCGCCGGGTTCACCCTGGCTGATGCCGCGTCGGCGTCGCAGATTCATGGGGCGAACGGGGTCACCGACTACCTCGCCCACACCGTCACCGTCCGCAGCGACATGGATGCCGCGGCACAGGTCAAGACTCTGGCCCACGAGCTGGGGCACGTGCTCATGCATGGGCCGGACAATCAGGAGGCTCGCCAGCATCGCGGGATCGGCGAGGTCGAAGCCGAATCCGTCGCCCTCATGATCGGCGCCGCGCACGGCATGGACACGACGAGCTACACGATCCCGTACGTCTCCACCTGGGCCGCCCAAGTGGAGGGACGCGAGCCTGCCGACGTCGTCAAAGCCACCGGCGAGCGGGTCCGGTCGGTCGCGTTGAAGATCCTCGACCAGCTCGACACCGCCCAGGTCGGCAACGGCACCCCGCCCGGACTCGAACGCGACAACCCCACCCGCGACAACCCGAGACAGCCCGCTGCTGCGGATCGGGCGGCACCGGCGCGGCGTGAGCCAGTACTCGCTGAAGCCAGGAGCCTGTGATGCCCGGCCTGTCCGCGTTCACACAGACGTTGATGCGCCTGCCGCCTGGAGCCTCATTGGCCGAGGCGGCGATGGCGCTGGCATCTGCTGGTATCCCCGTGTTCCCGGTCGCCGTCAGTGGGAAGGAGCCGCTGACCCGGCATGGCTTCCACGACGCCACCACGAACCTCGCTCAGATCCGCCACTGGTGGGCGTCAGCTCCCGGGGCGAACGTCGGGATGCCGACCGGCGCCGCGTCGGGTGTCGTTGTCGTCGACGTAGATGTCCACGGGCCCGCCGACGGCTACGTCGCCCTGGACCGCGCCGATCATGCCGGACTCTTGACGGGATGGGAAGCCCTCGTCCAGACGCCCACCAACGGGCTCCACGCGTACTACCCAGCCACCCCGGGCACCGAACAACGATCGTGGCAGGTCGCACGGGCTGGCATCGACTTCCGCGGGGACGGCGGATACATCATCGTCCCACCCTCCAGCCGAGTCATCGACGGCCAGCGCTGCGTATATCGGCTGGAGCAGGTGACCCGCGACCAGACGCAGCCCCTGGATGCGGGGCGGCTGCACCGGTTCCTCGATCCACCACCGCCACGGGCGCACGGCTCGCAGTCGCAGGCGATGGATCGTGGGGT
Organism: Brevibacterium sp. 91QC2O2; assembly: GCF_024580695.1. Classification (NCBI taxonomy): domain Bacteria; kingdom Bacillati; phylum Actinomycetota; class Actinomycetes; order Micrococcales; family Brevibacteriaceae; genus Brevibacterium; species Brevibacterium sp. 91QC2O2. The sequence continues at coordinate 122,609 of NZ_JANIJY010000004.1, forward strand.
GAATGTTGAACGTCTCGCCGCCTGGGTGGGGCGTCTTCAAGAGGGCGAACGCAACTACGGGTTGTTCTGGGCCGCCTGCACCATGGCCGAACACCACGTCCCACCGGGGCAAACTCTCGACGTGCTCACCACTGCCGGTGGCCAGGCGGGACTCTCCGTGCGCGAAGTGACAGTGACGGTGCGCTCGGCCTACCGCACCGTCACCACCGCACCCACCAGCAGTCCCATGGGCAGCTCACCAGCGCCAGTGCCTTCGTTGGACCGCTCACCACCGCTGCGTGCTCCTCTTCGGAGCCTGTCATGAACGCCACCGCAGGGCACCGCTCGGCGGTGATGACCGCGGTCGCGGGAACCGTGTTCATCGCCGCGGGCGCCTTCTGGCTCTCCTTCACCTCGCTCGCCGACCTGGCGCGGCGCTCAGGGATCGGTGCGGGGCAGGCGTGGGCGTGGCCGCTCATCGTGGACGGCATCATCGTCGTCGCCACGGTCGCGGTCGTCGCCCTGGCCGGAACCCGCACCTCCTGGTATCCCTGGGCGCTACTCATCGGCGGGGCCAGCGTGTCGGTGACGGCGAACGCGATCCACGCCGTCATCGCCGCCGATGCCGACGTCCCCAGCGTCCTCGCGGGTGCCGTTGCCGCTGTCCCGCCCGTCGTGCTCCTGGCCATCACCCACCTGACCGTCATCCTCACCCGACCACCCGAACCTCACGCCGGAGCGGAGCCTCTCGATGCTGTGGTCCGGATGAGGCCGGACATCGACGAAGCGTCGGCGGCGGATCTGATGCTTCCGGCCGACGTTCTGCCGTCACCTGCGCCAGCTTCCGACGAGCCCGGCCGTGAACCCGCACCGATCGGCGACGACTTCGGCCCGGAGGCCCCAGCGGATCGACGAGAGCGCGCCGCGGGCCTGCACGAAGCGGGGTGGTCGAACAAGCAGATCGCCCGCCAGCTCGGCGTCCACCCCTCCACCGTCGGCCGCTGGCTCACCGCCCACACCGTCGCAGACGCGCCAGTAGATGACGAGTCCGCCGACGAGACGGACACGAACAGCACATCCGAAGGCCTGAGTAATCAGGCCACCAACCACGAGGAGAAGTCATGAATACCGACGAGCAGACCCCCGACCCAATGGCCGGGGACATCGCAGGCGCCACGGGCGCACCGGACGCCATCGAAGCCCGCCACACCACCCGCCGGGCCGACCCCGTCATCGACCCGGCGCTGAGCCGAGAGCACCGAGTGGGGCGCGGGGTGGAGTGGGTGCGTCCCACCGACCTGATGGCCCGAACCGGCTCGCGCATGGCGCGCGCGGGGATCGACTTCCAGGCCGACATGGCCCGCCGATCCCGCCACGCCGCCACCACGAGCGCTCGCGCCCTGGCAGTGCGGGCCCGCAGGCTCCCGCCGGTCTCCGCGTTCGGCCGCGGGCACGCGGACCGCGCGACCACCCGCGATGTGGTCGGCATCCCCTGACCCCCAGCGGCCCGACCCGCAAGGGCGCCCGTTGCCCCGCTCGCTTGGCGGTGTGGGAGCCGGTGCGCACCTACGGGTCAAGGAGGTGCCACCAACCATGACCACCACGATCAAACACCCGGAGCACGGCGAGGACTTCACGACCAGTGAGGGCCTGCGCCACATCCTCGTCCGGCTCCACGCAGCGGGCCCGGCCAGCTGGGAACACGACCCCACCGCTGGTGCTCTCGTCTCGTATGCGGCCGACAAGTACGCGGGGCTGGCCCGCAAACACGGCCTCGACCCATGGGAGGCCGCCAGCGCCGCCTTCGAAGCGATGCGCAACGAATCCACCCGCACAGCGCGAGACCCCTGGGCCGTGGTCACCCGCGCCGTCCAGATCACCTGCGTCGCCGAGGAACGCGGCCAGGGCCTGCTGTGCTCGACCCATCAGGCCCGCCGCCGCAAGTACGAGGATGTCCACGACCCCGAGAGAATGTCCGACCGGGAGACCCCACTGTCGGACTACCACCCGTCCTTCCACGTCTACGACCACATCGACGACACCGACACCGAGGATGCCCGTGACGGCACGGAGCCGCATGCCCGGGAGTTGTCGGCCCTGAGTGCGGTCGATGAGTGCGTCGCCTTGTTCACCGGGTTCGGCTGGCCACCCGACACGGCCCGCACCGCGATCCACTACGTGACCACCACCCTGTCCAGGACTCGCTCGCGGATGTCGGCCTACGAGGCGCTGCGCCACGACAAGTACGCCCTGGCGTTCCTCGACCTGACGCGCAACACCTGGGCGGTCCTGCTCCACGCCCTGCTCGGGAACCCGCACCCCGCCTTGCAGGCCACGCCCGCCGGGCGCGGGATTCTCATGCGCCTGGTCATCGGGGAACCCGTCTGCTCGATCCTCCACGACGAGGACCTCATCCTCTCCATCGCCCTGGCGGCCCCGGGCAGGGCCAGGTGACATGCCATGGCCGCCACCGACGGGCACATCGAACTGGAACGGACCGTGAGTTCGATCCAGATCGGGGCACGCCACCGCCACGACCTCGGAGACCTCGACGCCCTCGCGGCCTCGATCCACAGGTACGGGCTGCTCCAGCCGATCACCATCACCCCCGACGGCATCCTCGTCTGCGGCGCACGCAGGCTCGCCGCGATCAGGAAGCTCGGGTGGGAGACCGTCCGAGTCTGGGTGCGCTCAGGCATCTCGGACCCGCTCGCACACCTGTTGGCCGAGCAGGACGACAACGTGCTCCACAAGCCGCTCACCCAACTGGAGCAGGCCGCCCTCTACCGGGAGATCACCGACCTGCTGCGCGAGGACGCCGAACGACGCCAAGAAGCGACCCGGTTCTCCAGTGAGCATCAGCCCGGAGACGACGGTCCCGCAAGATTTGCGGGACCGTCACAGTCTTCTGGGGAGCGCAGGAAGCAGGCCGCCGACCTGATCCCCGGCGGCGCCTCCTACGCCACGCTGGACAAGGTCACCTGGCTCCAAGACGCAGCCAACGATCCCGACCAGCCCGAGCATGTCCGCCGCCAGGCCGAACTGGAGCTGGAGAAGATCGAGCAGGGCGCGCCCGTGCATCCGGCATGGCAGCGCGTCCGCGACCTCACCACCACCTCCACCTCCCGCTCAGAGAACGCCGCGCGCCTGGCCGAAGAAGCACTCGCCAAGATCCGGGCCGAACAGCGCGCCGCGGGCAAACACCGTCCAGCCTCGTCGCGGCCGAAGGCACCCGTCGTTGAGGATCAGGAGGCGTGGCCGCCTCGCACCTTCGTCCACACCTGGCAGTCCTTCACTCCCGGCTGGTGGGACCACTTCGACGTCGCCGTCCTTGCCGACAAGCTCACCCGCACCGAAATCGACGAGTTCTTCACCTTCGTCGATCAGGCAACGGCCTTCGCCGACCAGATCCGCACCGCCCTCACCGGCCCCGCAGATGCCGAACAGCGGCCCAGGCTCACGGCCATCTGACGGCTCGGGGGCGCCCGGCGCACCTGCCGGTCATGAAGACTCCTGCTGACGCGCGAGCCCGCCGCCGACTCATCGCCCTCATCGCCACCGGCACAGCACTCGTGGTGCTGGTGGCGTTCGGCGCCTACGGACTCCTCACCGGCCCCACCCAGACCCCGACGGAGAACACGGCCCCGACACCAGCAGCACCGGCCTCCCCGGTGCCATCGCCTGGCTTCTCACCGACCCCCGCACGGCCGGTGGTGCCGCCAGTGCACGCCAGCCGGGACCCGGAGACCTTCGCGGGCAATGTCGCCCACGCCCTGTTCACGTGGGACACCACCACCGGGCTCATGCCCCTGGACTACACCGCCGCCCTCCTGAACGTCGGCGATCCCACCGGGACCGAGCAGGCAGGACTCGCAGCCGACATTGCCACCTACCTGCCCACCCGAGAGGCCTGGGCCACGCTGCGCCCCTACGCCACCACCCAGACCCTCACCATCGACTCGATCCGGGTCCCGGACTCGTGGGCGCAGGCCATCCAGCAGGCGCACCCCGGCCAGCTCCCCGAAGGCGCCACCGCCTACACGATCCACGGCACCCGGCACCGCGACGGCACCTGGAACGGGAAACCGACCTCGGCCGAACGGGACGTCGCGTTCACCGTGTTCATCGCCTGCCCTCCCGGTAAGGACTGCTACCTGCTGCGCCTGTCCGGGCTCGACAACCCCCTGAACTGAAAAGGGGCCACGTCATGTTGAAGAAGCTCGCCATTCTCGCCGCCGCCCTCATGTTCCTCGGGCCCGCCCTCGGACTCGTCGGCGTCGCCCTGGTCATGAACCCGGCCGCCAACGCCGCCTGCACCACCACCGGCAGCCCGGGCGTCAGTGTCGGGAACGTCCCGGAATCGCTGGAGGTGACGACCGCGGCCGGGGAGACGTTCACGCTCAACCACCAGCAGCTCACCCACGCCGCGATCATCATCACTGAAGGCTCCGCAATCGACGGCGTCACGCGGGATGGGCTCACGATCGCGCTCATGGCCGCGCTCACCGAGTCCACGCTGCGGATGCTCGCCAACACCGGAACCTACCCCGATTCCGGGGACTACCCGAACGATGGGAACGGCTCCGACCACGACAGTCTCGGCCTGTTCCAGATGCGTCCCCAATCCGGCTGGGGCACCGTCAAGCAGCTCATGGACCCCACCTACCAGGTCAAGGCGTTCTTCGGCGGACCCACAGGCCCCAACTACCCCTCACCCCGCGGCCTGCTCGACATCCCCGGCTGGGAGCAGATGGGCACAGGCGAGGCCGCCCAGGCCGTGGAAGTCTCCGCCTACCCCGACCGGTACGACAACTACGCGCCCGTCGCCGAGAAGATCCTCACCACCCTCACCGCCAGCGGCACCGGCAGCGGACCTGGCGCGAAACCGGTGGTCACGGCTGAGGCTTCGCGGGTCGTCTTTCCACTTCCGGAGGGCACCTGGGTGCAGACCTCGCAGTTCGGCCCGCGGGTCGACCCGATCAACGGGGAATCCCGCATTCACTCCGGCATCGACCTCGCCGCACCGCAGGGCACGCCCATCATGGCCGCGGCCGACGGGACCGTCACCGTCGCCCGCTACACCGAGGCGGGCGGAGGGATCATCGTCATCGAACACCGCATCGACGGCGCCACCCTCGCCACCGCCTACATCCACATGTGGCAGACCGGCATCCACGTCACCCCGGGGCAGAAGGTGACCGCGGGCCAGCACATCGGCGACGTCGGATCGTCCGGGCACTCCACCGGGCCGCACCTGCATTTCGAGGTGCGCCCCGGCGGCTCCGATAGTGAGGCCATCGACCCCGCGCCCTGGCTGAACCAGCACCACACTGCGGACCTGCCCGAAGCCACCGGCGGCACCGACAGCCGCGGCTGCTCGACCTCCACCACGGCGGGCGACCCCGCCGCCTTCCCTGGAGGCAACCCCGACACACTCGTGGACGATCCGACCATCGGAGGGCAGATCACCGCGCGCATGGCCTACGTCATGGCCCAGACGAAGCAGGCCTTCCCCGACACCTCGTGGTCCTGCTACTCACCGCGCACCGGCACCAAGTCCGAGCACCCCCTCGGTCGGGCCTGCGACATCACCTTCGGCAACCCCATCGGGAAGCGCCCCACCCCGGCGCAGCTCGCGGCTGGGTGGGAGGTCACCAACTGGGTCAAAGACCATGCCAAGACGCTCGGCGTCCAATACCTCATCTGGCAGGGAACCATCTGGAACATCGACCGCGACGCCGAGGGCTGGCGCCCCTACAACGGCGGCGGCATGCACGACCCCACCGACATCACCGGCGGCCACTACGACCACCTCCACATCACCGTCAAAGAAGGAGCCCTGCCATGAACGTGTTCCCCAACTTCGACGGCCTGAGCGGCATCGGCGACCTCAAAACCGTCATCGGCGCCGCCCTCACCATCGTCCTGGTCATCGCAGTCCTCATGATCATCATCTCCGCCATCATCTGGGCCATCGCGACAGGAACCGGCAACACCAGCGTCGCCGCCAAAGCCCGCGCAGGAGTCCTCGTCGCCCTGGGCGCAGCAGTCCTCGCCGGGGCCGCAGTCGCCTGGATCAACTGGCTCATCCACCTCGGCCAGCAACTCTGACCGCCACGCCACCGCCCGCCCCAGACCACGTCCGGGGCGGGCCTTCTGCTGCCGGGGGCGGTGGCGCACCTGCTGGTCGACCGCATTTCATCTGCCGCCCCGCGTGGGTGGCCGACCATCCGGGAGTTCCTCATGATCGACCTCGCAACTGTCTTCGCTGCACTGCCCGCATTGGTGCCGCTGGACATCAACATCAGCCCGAACGATTCCGGCCTGCCCGGCATCTCCCAGCTGCGCACCATCGTCGGCGCCGTCATGACCATCGGGCTCATCCTGTCGGTCCTCGCGCTCATCATCTCGGCGATCGTGTGGGGCTTCGGCGCCAACTCCTCCAACCCGCACCTGGCCGGGCGCGGCAAGATCGGCGTCCTCGTCTCCTGCGGTGCGGCGGTGATCTGCGGCGCTGCCGTCACGCTCATCAACTTCTTCTGGAACGTCGGCCAACAGGTCTAGCCCCATCCACCTACTCCTGGGAGGTTTGTGATGGGTGTCTGCGATGTTCCCGTCATCTCATCGGTGTGCGACGCCGCCGGAGAAGCCGCCGCCACCCTCGTCTCAGCACCCTTCGACTGGCTGGCCTCCACCATGGGGCAAGCCGCCGGGTGGCTCATCGAGGCCATGTGGAAAGTCTTCGACTCCACCACCCTCGTCGACGTCACCGCCAAGGGCTACCTGGACGTGTACAACCTGCTCTTCGGCATCGGCGTACTCATCGTCCTGCTGTTCTTCTGCTTCCAACTCATCCTCGGCCTCATCCGCCGAGAACCCTCCGCCCTCGCCCGGGCAGCCCTCGGCGCGGGCAAAGCCATCCTCGGCTCCTTCCTCGTCATCACGCTGACCGCAACCGCCCTGGAGATCGTCGACCAACTGTGCATCGGCATCGTCCAAGCCGGCGGAGAGACCACCGGGACCATGGGGGACAAGATCGCCCTGCTCACCGCGGGCCTCACCGGGATCAACATTGCCGCCCCCGGGGTGGGCGCGATCGTGACGATCTTCCTCGCCGGGCTCATGATCTGCGCCGTCGCCATCGTCTGGTTCAGCCTCCTGATCCGCAAGGCCCTCCTGCTGGTGGCGATCGTCCTGGCACCCGTCGCGTTCGCCGGAGCCGCCTGGGATGTCACCCGCTCCTGGATCGGCAAATGGGCGGCGTTCGTGGTGGCGTTGATCGTCTCCAAGCTCGTCCTCGTCGTCGTGTTCCTCATCGCCATCACCCAGGTCGCCACTCCGATCGAGGCGGACCTGTCGGCGGTGACCGAACCGATCTCGGGGATCGTGCTGCTGTTCATCGCCGCGTTCGCCCCCTACATGGTCTACCGGTTCATCTCCTTCCTCGGCTTCGACCTCTACCACGCGATGGGCACCGAGCAGGAAGCCAAGAACGCCCTCAACCAGCCCATCCCCGTCCCCTCCAAACCGCAATCTGACGGAGTGAAGAAGATCCTCGACGGCGGCGACGGCGACGGCGAAGGCTCGGGTGGCAGTGGTTCTCCGTCGCACACCGGTGGTCCCCCGCCCACGACCTCGGCGCCCGCAACAGGGTCGACCGCGGCCACCACCGAGACCGCCGGGGCCGGAGGTGGCGCCGCGGCCGCGGCAGGACCCGCCGCCGCAGTTATTGTCGCCGCCGAGGTCGTCAAAGACGCAGCCGAAGCCGGGCCCAAACTCGGTCACGAGGTCGCAGGTCAGGCCGAGTCCGCCGCTGACGCCGCCGACCAAACGGGCAGCCCCACGCCACCCGAACATGGCAACCCAGGCGCGCCGCCGCCGTCGGCGCCGCAGCCGAACCCGCCGTCCAGCGATCCCGCACCGCCACCAAGTCCGCCACCAGCTGAGCCGAAGCCGCCCTCCGATCCGCCAGCACCCCAGCCACCCAAGGAGTGACCCGTCATGACGTCAAGTAATGCTCCCGGCACGGAGCTGGTGCCGGTGAAGTTCTCCCGGCTGGCCCGCCGCGGCATCCTCCTTGGCCTGTCCGCCTCACAGCTCGTGACGCTGGGTGTCGGGGTGGTCTCCTTGGTGTGGGCGTTCTACGCAGGCGGCGGCATCCTCATCGCGCTGACCGCACCCATCTGGCTCCTGTCCGCAGCCTTCACCTGGATACCCCTCGCAGGACGGCCCATCGTCGAATGGGTCCCCGTCGGCTTCTGGTGGACGTGGAAAACCACCGGCGGCCAGCTGCTCTACCGCCGCCGCATCGTCACACCGCGCCCCGCGGGCACCCTCGCCCTACCTGGGGACACCGCGCGGCTGCGCGAATACCGCGACCCCATCACCGGGGCCGGTATGATCCACGACCCGACAGCTGCCACACTCACCGCCGTCATCTCCGTCACCCACCCGGCATTCGTCCTCCTGGACCCCGGCGAACAAGAACGACGCGTCACCTCCTGGAGCCGGGTCCTGGCCACCGTATGCCGCTCCGGGCGAGTAGCCATGCTCCAAGTCCTCGAACGCACCCTGCCCGATTCAGGCACGGGCCTCGCCGAATGGTGGTCCACCCACGGCACCCACGACTCATCGTGGGCCTCCACCACCTACAGTGAGCTGATCGACAGGGCCGGGCCCGCAGGCGAACGCCACGCGACCACCTTGTCCCTGTCCCTGGATATGAAGGCTGCCGCCCGGCAGATCCGCACCGCAGGCGGCGGCATCCGCGGCGGTGCCGCCGTCCTCCGCCAAGAAATGAACATCCTCACAGCGGCGCTGCGCTCCGCCGACCTGGCGCCGTCGACGTGGCTGACCTGCGGGCAGATCGCCGTCATCCTGCGCTCCGCCTACGACCCCGCCGTTGCAGCCACCCTGGAACGCCACGGGGAACTCGGCCAGAACCTCGCCACCGCAGGACCCGTCGCAGTCAACGAATCCTGGAACCGGCTCCGCACCGACTCCGCCCACCACGCCGTCCTCTGGATCAGTGAGTGGCCCCGCTCCATGGTCTACCCAGGATTCCTCGCACCCATCCTGCTGTCCACCGGCATCCAACGATCCTTCTCATTGCTGTGCACCCCGATGCGATCGGACCAGGCCGCCCGCGACATTCGCAAGAAGAAGACCGAATACATCTCCGACGCCGCGCAACGCCAGAGGATCGGGCAGATCGAAGACGCGAGCCAGACCGCCGAATACCACGACGTCCTCAAACAAGAAGCCGACCTCACCGCAGGCCACGGCGTCCTGCGCTACACCGGCCTCATCAGCGTCTCAGCCACCACCAGCGACGACCTCGACGCCGCCGTCGCCGCCATCGAACAAGCCGCCATCCAAGCCTCCTGCGAAACCCGGCTCCTCGTCGGCCAGCAAGCCCAGGCTTTCACTGCGGCGGCATTGCCGTTGTGTCGGCTCGTGTAGGGCCAGGCCTAGCTCTACATCCGCAACGTTGTTGGAGTACTGATTGATTTCCCACTGCCGAGCGCTGCCGACATGTAGACACCGCGGATCTGCTCGTGAAGCGCAGCCCTCGACGCGGCAACAAGCCGGTAGCCGAAGTCGGCCTCCATGTACCAGCTCTCGTTGGTGCCAGCCTCAAGTCGATGGGGAAGCGCAGGACCCAGCAGTTCGTTCTGCGGAACGACACTCATGTTCCCACCTCTCGTGCAGAGCGCAATCCGATCCACCGTGACTGGTGCGCGACCATGGTTGGTGACTTGTACTCCGATGATCTCAGGGCCATTGAATCCCTGTTCCCGGAGGCTCTCAAAATTGCGAGGTTCTCCGGATTTCTCAACGGGACCGGTAGCGAGGCCACCACGCCCTTGTACTCCGTGAAGCAGTTTTGCTTTCGGCCGTCCAGCGGATAGGAGCCACTGCGCAATCTGCCAACCAAGCGAGAGCCCTGCGACGAGAAGCGAGATGCTCGCAATGACGAGCGCAATGAAGTCCGAGTCCATGCCTCAAGCGTACGGACGGGCACCGACATTCCGCCGGAACGTCCGGCGCACCTGTCTCCCACACGACCATGAGGGAGGCTGTCATGCCCACGTTCTACGATCCCGGCGCGGACGCCGGGGAAGCATCCGAGGCGCTACGGGGACTGGCGCACGCCACCCGCACCATCGACCACCAGCAGGACATGTACTCGGTGCTCGGTGACCTGCTGTCGGGAGTGAGGTCGCTGCGGCAGGTCCTCGACCAACTCGCATCGGCTCACGCCAGCAGCCGCGAGCTGGCGTTCGACGACTACGGCGACCACGCATCCGGCTCTGCCGACGCTCTGGCCGCCGCGGACGAACTCCACCAGACCGCGACTTTGATCGACCAAGCAGAGGATCGGCTCAACGTCGCGATGTCGGCAGCCGGGCGGATCGCCTGGCACAGCGAACCCGCTACCAAACAAGTGCCGGTGCGTCGCTGGATCTCCGTGGTGTTCCTCCAAGGGCCGGAGGCCGATGAGGTGCTCAACATGATCGACCGCGACGGCCCCGACACCGCCATGGAGCACTTGAAGAACTGGGACTACGGGGACGAGACGACCGACGCGGCAATGGAGAACGGCCATGTCTACGACCTCCCACCCGCAGACATGCTGGATCGGGAAGTCCGAGACGGGGACTACCAGATGACCTACAACCACTCCTTCGGCCACGTCGGCCTCTACCGCCTCCACACCATCGAACCGGGCGACGTTCTCGACGACGAACCCACCCGTCCGGCCATGGCTCATGCTGAAGCGATGAGGGCGGTGCACGACGAGTCGTGGTTCGAGCACCCGGGCGTCACCGCGGTCAAGCAGTCGCGGGGGCTGGGACTGTGACCGCCCGGGAACCTGAGACCCTGCACACCGCCGTCCTCGTCGCACCCGCGAAGGAACGACGGCATCTGCGCAAGCAGCGCCGCAAGGCCGCAGCCCGGCTCCAGGCCGAACAGCGAGCCACCGAACGCGAAGCGGCACGCACGAAAGCCGACGCAGAGCGCGCCGAGCGGAAAGCGACCACGTACCTGCCCGCCGCCGGAGGACCCGGGCCTGCTCAGCTTCGTTCACCCGGACGGTTTCGGCTCCAGCGCCATCAGGACACCTCCGCCACCCTGGCCGGGGCCTACCCCTTCCTCGCAGAGGGCGGACTCGGTTCTGATGGGGTCTTCGTCGGGCAGGACCTCTACTCGGGCGGCAGCTTCGTCTACGACCCGTGGGTGCTCTACGCCCGCGGCGTCATCACCGCACCCAACCTCGTCCTCGCAGGCATCGTCGGCTCCGGGAAATCCTCACTGGCCAAGAGCCTCTACACCCGCTCACTCCCGTTCGGACGGCGAGTGTATGTGCCCGGAGACCCGAAAGGTGAACATACCGCCGTCGCCGAAGCAGTTGGCGGCCGGTCGATCGTCCTCGGCCACGGCCTGTCGACTCGGCTCAACCCGCTGGATGAGGGATACCGGCCCTCCGGGATGGACGATGCCGAGTGGGCGTCCACCATCGCCTCCCGCCGCCGCGACCTCATCGGGGCCCTCGCGGAAACCGTGCTCACCAGGCCCCTGTCGCCGTTGGAGCACACCGCCATCGACACCGCCCTGACCCAGACGGTGCGCGGCAATGATGTGCCGATCCTGCCCATGGTCGTCGACCACATCCTCAAACCCAGCACGTCAGCAGACCCGGACGGGCGACTTGCCGAGGACGGGCGCCTGGTGGGCCATGCCCTGCGCCGCCTGGTCGCAGGCGACCTGGCCGGGCTCTTCGACGGCCCCTCAACCGTCACCTTCGACCCCACGCTACCGATGATCTCCCTCGACCTGTCCCGGGTCGCCGAGAACTCCACGTTGATCTCAGTGCTGATGACCTGTTCCAGCGCATGGATGGAGTCCGCCCTCCTGGACCCGGCCGGTGGGCAACGGTGGTGCATCTACGACGAGGCATGGCGCCTCATGTCCCACCCCGCCCTCTTGAAACGGATGGATGCCCACTGGCGGCTCGCCCGCCACTACGGCATCGCCAACATGCTGATCTTCCACAAACTCACCGACCTGGAAAACGTCGGCGACCAAGGCTCCGCCATGCGATCCCTCGCCAACAGCCTCCTGGCCAATGCGGAGACCCGGATCATCTACCGGCAAGAATCCGACCAGCTCGGCACCACCGCCCGCACCCTCGGCCTGACCGGCACGGAGCAGAAGCTCCTGCCAGGGCTGGGCGTCGGGCAAGGCCTCTGGCGCATCAAAGACCGCTCCTTCGTCTGCCAGCACCAACTCCACCCCCACGAACTCGCGCTCTTCGACACCACGACCCGCATGACCAGCTGACCTCAGGGACGCCCGGTGCACCTGATCGGCATGAGTATTCATCACAGCCACTCCGCCTACCCCGACGAGACGCCGGTCAGCCTGCCGCTGGCCATCATCACGGTCGACACCTACGGGGTCCTTACCGTCAGTTTGGATGGCGCCGAGTATCCGCCGCTCTCGCCGGCCGAGCCGTGGACGAAAGGCCGGTTCGGGGAGCTTCTCGACGTCCTCACCGCGGACCGCACGCGAACCATCCGAGTCGAGATCCAAGAGTCCGACGGCAGCACCTTCACCGACATCATCCGTTCCGCCCGCACCCCACGCTCTGAGCCGACCGATGAGTCGCCCACGCCGCGTCGGGCCCGGCGCCGCCACGCACCAGAAACCATCGAGGTGACCGGGGCCGGGTTCCAGCCAGGCGAAGACGTCGCCGTGGCCCTCGTTCGGAGCACCGCAGAAGCGACCGCGGCCGGGACCGTCCGCGTGACCCTGAATCTTGGAGAACTGCCCACGGGAGGCGCCGACATTGTGCTGGTTGGCACCACCTCGGCACGGGTCGTGACCCGGCGGGTGCCATGAGCACGCAGCGTCAGTCCGGCTCGATGGGTGACGAGCTGACGAACATCCTCATGGTCGGGCTCGCCGCCCTCTTCGGCCTCATCCTCGCCATCCGCGGCGCAGGGTCCGTCGCTGCGTTCGTGACCGGCGCCGAGCAGCCACAGACGGGAATCGCCGGTGGCCTGGCTGTCCTGTTCAATCCCGGCGATCCCGCGGGCGCGCTCCACGCCGACGGACTCAACCCCATCGCCTACTGGATTACCCTGACGCTCATACTCGGCCTCCTCGGAGCCGCAGGAGCCTGGGTGTGGATCAGGTGGCGACGTCACTCCCGCGCGGTCGATGTGGACCCACACCGGTTGGCGGGGACTGCCACCGGCCACGAAGTCACCACAGCTGCCTCCGCGAAGGCACTGGTCCACCGAGCCGGGACACTCCGCCCGTCCCTCAACAGTCCCGAGCCTCATGATGTGGGGTTCCTGCTTGGTCAGTCGAAGGGCAAACAGGTGTGGGCCAGCGTTGAGGACTCCATCCTCCTCATCGGCCCGCCCCGCTCCGGCAAGGGACTGCACATCGTCATCCCCGCGATCCTCGACGCACCCGGTGCCGTGGTCACCACCAGTACCCGGCCCGACAACCTCACCGCCACGCTCCGCGCCCGGCAGAGGATCGGGCCCGTCGCCGTCTTCGACCCCCAGCACTTGGCCGAGGGTGTTCCCGCAGGTCTTCGCTGGTCACCCATCCGCGGCTGCGACGACCCGCTCACCGCCATGATCCGCGCCACCGGGCTCGCCGCCGCCACAGGCCTCGCCGACGGCGGGGTCGACGGAGGCGGATTCTGGGAAGGCAAGACCCGAGTCGCCCTCCAAGCCCTCCTGCATGCGGCCGCATTGGATCACCGCACACCCGCCGAACTGTTCCGCTGGACCCTCGATCCCTCCGCCGCAGCCGATGCCGTCGCCATCCTCACCGGTTCGCCCCATGCTGCGACAGGCTGGGCCGAATCCCTGGAAGCCATGATTGACGCCGACCCGCGCACCCGCGATTCCATCTGGCAAGGCGTCTCCCTGGCGCTGGCCGCCCTGGCCGACCCACGTGTCCTGGACGCCGTCAGTCCCGGGTCTGGTGAGCAGTTCGATCCCGAAGCCTTCATCCGCGACAAAGGCACCCTCTACCTGCTCGCCACCGGGGCCGGGGCAGGCAACAGTGCCGCGCTCGTCGCCGCGTTCGTTGAAGACCTCGTCGAAACCGCCCGGCGTATGGCCGCCCGCAGCCCGGGCGCACGGCTCGACCCGCCACTCCTGCTCGCCCTGGACGAGATCGGCAACTTGGCGCCGCTCCCATCGCTGCCGACTCTGATGGCTGAAGGTGGAGGCACCGGGATCACGACCATGCCCGTTCTCCAATCCCTGGCCCAGGCCAGGGACAAGTGGAGCGAGAACCAGGCCGGGGCCATCTGGGACGCCAGCATCGTCAAGATCATCCTCGGCGGCGCCTCCAACAGTCGCGACCTTCAAGACCTCGCCACCCTCATCGGCGAGCGCGACGAGTACACCGATTCCATCACTCTCGGTGATCACGGCACCCGCTCCAACCAGCGCTCCGTGCGCCGGGTGCCGATCCTGCCACCCGACCGCATCCGCACCCTCCCATTCGGCACCGGCGTCATCCTCCTGCGCTCCACTCCGCCGATCATCACCGACCTGCATCCCTGGCCGAAGCGTAGCGACGCCACCGGGCTCACGCGTGACCGCGCGAGCATCGAAGCCCTCCTGCAACGGCCGCCCAGCGCCGAGTAGCCGAGCCTCCGAGTAGCCGAACGCTGGGAAGCCTCGTGCACCTGCCTGGCACAGCGGTCACCACCGGGTGACCGCACGACTCCAGGAGGTGGCCGTCATGGCTATCCGCACCCATCAGTCCGTGTCCGGCTTTGTTGCGTCCGACCCGCAGCTCACTCACACCGAGCGGGGCGATGCTCGCCTGTACCTCAAGCTCGGCATCGAGCACTACCGCAGGGAGGACGACAACAGCTACACCCAGCTGGAGACCACCTTCCACGACCTCATCGCCTTCCGCGGAGCTGCCGAGCAGGGAGCTGAGCGCCTGGAGAAGGGCGACAACATCATCGCTGACGGCCGTGTGCGCGAATACTCCTACGAACGAAACGGTCAGGTGCGTGAGGGCGAGGAGTTCATCGCCACCCGGATCGGCCATGACCTGGCGCGCACTCGCTATGAGGTGGACCGTAGCCAGCGGTCCCGTCCTTCGCGCGACGCCACTGCCTTTGAGCCGCAGCAGCGGACCGTGTCCTCGGCCGCCCCAGCAATGGGAATGTGAGGCAGCGAGCGATGAATGACGATCTGCGCCACCCAGTACCCGACGACGGACCACTCGATGACGGCGCCATCCCGAACGTCGACATCCCTGAACCTCCGCATCCGATCAACTGGAATCTGTTGACCGCCAACGATCTGGAGCAGGAACTGCTGGAACTCAACCGGTGGGTCGACTGGCTACGCCGCACCTATGGTCTCCCGGCCTCCGTCGTCCCGCCCTACTGGCACCGCCACCCCGAACTGCTCTGGGAACTTTCCGCCCTCCACCTGCACTGGCTGTGCGCCTACGACCCTGACCAGAACGGCTCCGCGCCGCTCGGCTGGCATCGCGACTTTGCCGACGCCCGCCAGAGGCTGCGTGACTGGGTGACCGCGTCCGGCACCCGCCTCGACCGCGACCGACCGACTCGGCAAACGACCTGGCCCGGCGAAGCGTCTGCCGCACACGCCGAGGAGACCGTGATTACTGATCGAGATGCGGACTTCGTTCAGTACGTTCTCGACCAGGTTGAGGCACGACAGAATGCTGAAGACGCGTTCTACGCCTCACTCGATACCGACGCCAGCGAGGCGTGAGCGTCATGGGACGCCGGTACGCGAGGAAGACGGGGCAGCGACCCCAGGAAGAGCGTGACCTCAGCATCCGTGCGGAGTTCAACGATCCGCCCGATCTGGACAAGCTCTGCGAGTTGCTGATCCGAATGTCCCTCCGGCAGCCCGCCCCAAGCTCGCCGAGCCACACGGTACTTCGCACCGAACTGGCCAGTGCGCAGACCCGGCCAACGCCGTAGAATAGGGGCATCCGCCGCGGTGGCGGGTGTTGTGGTCCTAGCGCTCGTGCAAGCGAGGCAACGCAAACATGGCCAACTTGGCCTAGTCCTACAGCCTTCGGGCTCTTCTCACGATCAACACCCACCGCGAAACAGGCCGCGTCGGATCACGGGACCAGTAGTAGCGGAGAAGAGCCATGACATCCGAGCACGCTGACGAAGCAGCCATCGACAGTCTTGTCGCCCCGACCCCATTCGCGGGCGCCATCGCCGTGTCCTACCTGCGTGTCTCCACCAAGGAGCAGGCAGAGAAGGGCGGCAACGCGGAGGGATTCTCGATCCCCGCCCAGCGTGAGGCCAATCAGCGCAAGGCCGATCAGCTGGGCGCCACCATCGTGGAGGAGTTCGTCGACGCGGGCGAGTCCGCTCGCAAGGCCCACCGGCCCGAACTCATGCGGATGATCAAGTACGTCGCCACCCACAAGACGAACTACTGCATCGTCCACAAGGTCGACCGCCTGGCCCGCAACAGGGCTGACGACGTCACCATCCACCTGGCCTTGAAGGACGCAGGCGTCACTCTGGTCTCCGCCACGGAGAACATTGATGAGACCCCTTCGGGCATGCTTCTGCACGGCATCATGTCCTCGATCGCCGAGTTCTACTCCCGCAACCTCGCTACCGAAGTTGTCAAGGGCCTGTCCCAGAAGGCCGCCCAGGGTGGCACGGTCACGAAGGCGCCGATCGGGTACCGCAACGTCGGCATCCGTGACGACATGGGCCGCGAGATCCGCACCGTCGAGGTCGATGAGGAGCGCGCGGGGCTGGTGCGTTGGGCCTTCCAGGTCTTCGCCTCGGGGGACTGGACCACCAGCCAGCTCCACCAGGAATTGGTCGCCCGCGGGCTGACGACGTCGCCGACGCCGCGGCGTCCGTCGAAGCCGATCGCGAAGTCCACAGTGCATCGGATGCTCACGAATCCGTACTATAAGGGAGCCATCGTGTACCAGGGCGTCACCTACCGCGGAGCCCACGATCCGATCGTTCCAGTCGAGGTCTGGGAGCAGGTCCAGATCGTGCTGGGTACCCACAAGTCCGCGGCCGATGCGACCCAGATTCACGACCACTACCTCAAGGGCAGTGTCTTCTGCGGGCAATGCGGCTCCAGGCTCATCGTCTGCAATGCGAAGTCCAGTCAGGGCACCATCTACCCCTACTTCGTGTGCTCCTCCCGCCACGCCGGACGCAACAACTGCACCCGCCAGGCCATGCTCATCGAAGACGTCGAGCAACTCATCGAACGCTTCTACACCCACGTGCAGATCCCGTCCGAAACCCGGCAGGCGCTCTCAGAGATGATCCACGCCAAGTTCGACCAGATGATGAGCGAAGGTGCCGCCGAGCTGGCCGAACTCGCCACCCGCCGCACCGAACTGGAAGGCGAGCAGACCAAGCTCCTCCAAGCCCACTACGCGGGCGCCATCCCCCTGGACCTGCTCAAACGGGAACAGGACCGCATCAACGCCTCTCTGGAAACCATCGAGTTCCGCATCCAGGCCCACAACGGGGAGTACGCCGAAGCTCGGGCGAACCTCGACGACTCGCTCGTGTTGATGTCCAACATGGCTGATATCTACGCCAACGCCGACGACGCGAATCGGCGCCTGTGCAACCAAGCCCTGTTCACAGCCATCTACATCGACGAGGATAACGACATCCGTGTCGGCTACCGCACCCCATTCGACGGACTGTCCAGCACCGACCTCCAGGCCGACGCCCTGACCTGGGCCGAGCAGGCCCGCACCCAAGTGGAAGCCCACGCTGAAGCTGTCGGGACACACAAAAAGGGCCAGGTTTCAACCCCGACCAAGGGTGGTCCCTTGGTCGAAAGTTCAAACCTGACCCATCTGGGGTGGCTGACGGGGTTTGAACCCGCGACCCCCGCGACCACAACGCGGTGCTCTACCAACTGAGCTACAGCCACCATCGTGCCCTTGCGGGCAACAAGAGATATCTTAGGGGCACAGATCGGAGATTTGCAAACCGGGCTGCTACCACTGGCAGGAATGAGCGGCAGATCACACCTGAGGTAACGATTTCTGTCACGACATCCTTGTCAAAGCTTGAGAACCGCAACGATTGTGTTGCAGGTACCCGGGAACCACCACTTCAGGATGACAGCCGCGGGCTCACGTATGATCATGGATACTGTTGCCCTGGGCCGGCCCCCGTGCCCGCCCGCCTTTCCCAGCCGAACGAGGTCCCACCAGATGCTGAGCGCGAATGTGCACGTTGCTGCCGATAAGTCGGCGCAACTGACCATCGCCGGCACGACGACACAGCATCCCGACCTCGCCTCCGCCCTCAATGCGGCGCGTGGTTTCGGGCGGACCAACGCAGTCTGCATCAGACTCGATATCGTCGAGCCCTCTGGCGCCCAGCACAGTCTGGACATCGACCAGACCGGCGGCCTGACACCATCCGCTCAAGCAGACGCCCCGGCCGCCGCTGCACCGCAGCCGCCGGCCGCACCGGCGGAACCCACTGCAGCCCAGGCTTCAAGCAGGCCCGCCACCCCACCGACTCCCCTGACGGAAACAGACCGGAAGCCGATCGCCCCGGACCCGGCACACGGGGCCCCTGCCCCCACCGCCGGTCCCGCTCCGGCCCCGAGCCCTCCGACCCAGACAAGCGCTGATGCCATAACGGCGGATGGCCAGACAGCCGACCGGGCCCAGCCCTCGGCGAGTACGGAGAAACCCGGCACCCCCGCAGCCCTTGCGGGCACACAGTTCTCCGGCCCGGCCGATCCCCTGCGCCCGCGCGGCAGCCGCCCCAAGTTCGAACGGACCCGGAGTCGGCGCAAGCGCGCCCAGCGAATCGGCGGCCACGCCCTGACCATCCCCGGCATCGTCCTGCTGGTCCTGCTCATCGTCATCGCGATCGCCTATCTGTTCCCGCAGGTGGTGGGCAGCCCCGGCTCGGATGCCGCCGGCACCGAGGGCGTCAGCGCCGGCCAGGGGCAGTATTCCTCTTTGAACGTGGAAACCACCGAGGAGCCCGTGCCCGGCTTCTCGAAGACGTCCAAGTGGTCGGCGGGAACCCAGCGCAAGGCCTCGGCGACCGCCAGTTCGCGCGGCGTACTGATCGTCGAGGGCAAGTCGCTGCGAGTCCTCAACCCCGCCACTGGCAAACAACGCTATTCGACCAGCGTGAAGGACCCGGTCACCTTCGCCGTCGATACCCGCATCGGCAAGCAGAGCGCGCTGGTCTGGCGCACCGGTGACACCGCCTTCGCCCTGTTCGACGGCTCGAATCAACCGGTGAAGTACTCTCTGCCGAAGAAGGCCCGGATCAGCTCCGCGGGCTCCTCGATCATCATCAAGAGCGGAGACGCGCTCTACACCTTCGGCGAGCACACGCTCGACAAGCTGCCCCGACCGGCCATCGGATCCACACCCATGGCCCTGGACGAGAGCTCGCTGATCAGCGCGAAGTTCGCCGGTCCCCTCCAACTGACCGATATCCAGACCGGTCAGAAGACGGATGTGAAACTGGAGCAACCGGCCAAGGACCTACACATCATCCGGTGGATCTCCGCCGGCTACGGCAATGTCGTGACCCTGTGGGGCGATTCCGGCAGCCGCACGAATTCGGGGCACGCGGTCCAGTTGGTCGTCCACAACGCCAAGACCGGCGCCATCAAGTCCACCGTGTCGACCAGCACCGATTCGATCGGCCAGGATGCCAAGTGGATCCGCGGACAGGGACACCAGCTGGCCGTCATCGGCCCCTACCTGTTCGATATGCGTACCGGCCTGCTGGTGCGCGACGGGACCGGCCAGCATGTGGACCTGTCCGACCCCAGGGGTGCACTGACACCTGGCATACTCGGAGGCGAGGCCGTGTTGGTATCCGGCGACACCGCCTGGCGGACCACGACCAACCTGCTGGCCGTGACCGATGACGGGCAGTTGGCAATCGTGCGCCAGGGCAACGGCTCGGTCGTCGCCTACCCCAAGGAATAGAAAATTGCCCGCCGGGTGCTTTGAGGTGAGGGGCACGGCCGGGTACCATGGGCGCAGCTGCCCTTGTCCCCACGCAGATCGGATCGACCTTTGACGGTACGGAACGCGATGCGCCGGCTGGCCTTCGGCACAGTCGCGCTCCTCGTAGGATCCGCGCTGTACGCCACCGTGCCCGCTTCGGCCGATTCGCCGACCGCGAATTCAGCCCCGGAATCGACTGTAACCGCAACTGCGCCCGGCAGCCCGACGGACCCTGCGGAATCGCCGTCCACGGCATCTTCCGCACCCACGACCCCCAGCGCGGAGCCCACCGCGTCCCCGGACCCCTCGGCCTCCGCGACCCCGACCGAGGCCCCACTGCCACAGGAGTGCCAGGGCTCCGGCGATCTGCCCCGGGCCTGCCTGTCCCTGCTCGATCTGATGACCGGCGACTCCGCCTATTCCTTCGAGTTCGCATCCGGATCCACAGGCCAGGTTCCCTCCCCCGCCCAGGCGGCCAAGGCCCTCGACGGCCGAACCATTCCCACGGCCGGCAAGGACGCGAAGGGTAATGCGACCAGCGCCGTGATCGGCATCGAAGACCGTTCGGGCGAGGCCGTGGCCACCTGGAAGGCGCTCCCCCAGCCCGCTGATTCCGTGCGTCCGACTCCCTCGACCGGCCCCACCACGGCACCGTCTCAGCTGCCGGGGATCGTCCCCTACGCCGCCCGGCCATCCACCGGACCGGCGACTCAGAGCCCTTCCGTGGGCGAGGCGATCAATCCGCACACGTTCAAGTTGAGCCTCAGTGGCGGCGTCCTGTCCTATGCCGCCAGGCCCTCCGACTCCGGTGGCTCGGATAGCGATTCGAATGCCGGTGGGGATGCCTCCGGCGGCGATGACGCCGACTCGGACGGTTCCTCCAACGCGGGTTCGGACGGCTCCTCCGACACCGGGGCCGACGGAAGCGCCGACGCTGGGAGTGGCTCCGACGGCGGCGACGCGGATGCCGGTGCAGACGAAGGCTCCGACGGCTCTGCCGAGGACGGCGGCAACGCCGATTCAGGCGGTGCGGCGGACGCGAGTGGTTCCGATCAGGCCGGCGCCGACGACAACGGTGCGGCCAACGGGTCCGGCGAGCCCTCCGAGCATCCGACAGACCCGTCCACCGAGCCGGGTACGGAACCGGGTACCGACCCCGGTGAGAGCAGCACCCCCGAGGACCCCGCCAGCAATCCCGGCGAGGATCCGGCGCCGGCGAATCCGGACGACCCCGCACAGACGGGTGGGGTGCCCGACCCGAACGAGGGAAACGGCAATTCGCATAAGTCGCCCGAGGCATCCAGTGCCCTGCCCGGCGAGGCCGGAGACGAACAGGGAGCTGACCCGGCCAGGGACTATTCCGACCCCGTTCCCCACACAGACGACGAGGGTCCCGATGCCATTCCGGACCCCAACGCTTCGACGGCTCAGCCCGATTCCACCGCGCAGTCCACGCCGGCGCCGAACGCCGGCTCGGCGGCCTCGGCCCCGCGCCTGGTGCTGCCGGTCATCGGTCTACTGGCGTTGGGCGCGCTGGCCCTGCTGCTGGTACTGGTGGTCCTGCGCAAGCAGCGCAACCGGTAGATCCCGCCCTGCACACAAAAATGGCCTGGCATGTGCCAGGCCATTTCGCTGTGTACGCGAGAGGGG
Organism: Brevibacterium sp. 91QC2O2; assembly: GCF_024580695.1. NCBI lineage: Bacteria > Bacillati > Actinomycetota > Actinomycetes > Micrococcales > Brevibacteriaceae > Brevibacterium > Brevibacterium sp. 91QC2O2. Next base: position 144,278 of record NZ_JANIJY010000004.1, read on the forward strand.
ACTTGAACCCCTACGTCCGCAGACACTGGAACCTAAATCCAGCGCGTCTACCAATTCCGCCACTCGCGCGAACCATCCCAGATTAGTCCATGAGGACCGAAGGCGTTAAATCGGTGGACCGAGCACGGCAGCGCGAAGCCACACCGGCCCGAGCCACACCGGCTCAGGCCGCGTCGATCCCCAGCTGCTTGCGCACCCGGGCGACGTGACCGGTGGCCTTGACGTTGTACAGGGCGATCTCGACCTTGCCGTCGGCACCCACCACCACGGTGGACCGGATGACGCCCTGAACCACCTTGCCGTAGTTCTTCTTCTCCCCGAACGCGCCCCAGGCGGTCATCATCGACTTGTCCGGATCGGACAGCAGGGGGAAGTTCAGCCCCTCCTTATCGATGAACTTCTGCAGCTTCTCCGGCTTGTCCGGCGAGATCCCCAGCACTTGCACGCCCGCGGCCTGCAGAGCAGAAAGCGAATCGCGGAAATCGCAGGCCTCGGTGGTGCAGCCCGGCGTCATCGCGGCCGGATAGAAATAGACCACCACGCGCTGTCCCGCGTAGTCGTGCAGGCTCACGGACTCGCCCGTGGCATCGGTCAGGGTGAAATCGGGGGCCTCCTGGCCCACTTCCAGACGTGGCATCGGCATCCCTTTCTATGGATTCTCCTGCCTTCACCCTACCCGGCCACCTGTCCCACGACTGCGGCCACGGGATAAGCTTGGGGCAGAAATCCGACATATCCGACTCAACCCCTAAGGACAACCGTGAGCTCGAACGTCTACACCTCCGATGTGACCGTCGATACCGCTTCCAAGGCCCAGCTGGCCGAATCAATCCGCCTGCGCTCGGCACGCCTGTCGGGCAATGTCGACGAGCTGGTCGGCCGGCTGCACCCGAAGACCCTGGCCGCGCAGGCCAAGGCGACCGCCAAGGGCCTCGTCATCAACCCCGACGGCTCACTCAAGACCGAGGTCGCGGCCCTGGGCGGCGGACTGACCTTGGCAGCGGTGGCCGTGACCAGCCTCGTCCTGCTGCGCAAGCGCCGTGGCTGAGGACCCCACGAACCCGGCGGGCGACCCGCAGGCCCCGGCGAACCTGCCCATCCGGATGCTCCACGACCGCGTGCTCGTGGCCCCCGATGCCGAACTCGGCGAGCGCAAGTCCTCCGCCGGCATCGTCATCCCCGCCACCGCGGCCGTGGGCAAGCGCCTGGCCTGGGGCGTGGTGGCGGCGGTCGGACCGCATGTGCACCAGGTGAAGCTGGGCGACAAGATCCTGTTCGACCCCGAGGACCGGTCCGAGGTGGAGCTCGAGGCCACCGCCTACACCCTGCTGCGCGAACGCGATGTGCACGCGGTGTCGGAACCGGAGACGGAAACGATCACGGGGATGTACCTGTAGGACGCCCGTAGGACGCCCGCCCGGACTCGGAAGCGGCAGATAAAGCCCCGGCGTGTGTATTACACCACAAACGGCAGGATTTGCCGCTTTTGATTTTGCACCAGACCTCCGGGTGTGTATATTTATATCCGTTGCGCCTCTAGCTCAATTGGCAGAGCAACTGACTCTTAATCAGTGGGTTCCGGGTTCAAGTCCCGGGGGGCGCACCAGGCAGGTCTTCGGACCCGCCACGCACCTCTAGCTCAATTGGCAGAGCAACTGACTCTTAATCAGTGGGTTCCGGGTTCAAGTCCCGGGGGGTGCACAGGATGTTCCGAACCCGATCGCCGTCGCGATCGGGTTCTTTGCATTCAGCACCCGCCGAAGCCCTCAGCCGTGGTTCAGGTTCGGGATCGTTGCTTTGAGGCAACGATCCCGAACCGGAACCACGACGGACCAGTCCATCGGCCGGCCGCCAGCACTCAACCAGGCAGCGCTCAGCCGCTCAGCCCGCCATTGCTCACCCCAGGGTCGCGGGCCTGTCCCAGGCGTACCCCAGCACGTGCTGGTCGACGAAACCCAGCACCGTCTCGTACCAGACCTGCGCATTGCCGCGGCCCATGATCCAGTGCGCCTCATCGGGGAAGAACAGGAAGCGGTGCTGTGTCTTCCCGGTGGCGTCCAGCGGCGTCCGCGATTTCGTCAGCAGATCGAACCACAGTTCCTGACCCTGGGCGATCGGCACCCGGTAGTCCCGGTTGCCGTGCGTGATGAGCATCGGCACCTCGATCCGCTCGCAGTACCGGTCGGCCGAGTACGTCTCGTACTGCTCACCCATCCCTCGGTCCCAACTCGAATTGTCCGAGGTCCGCGACTTGTGCTTGGCGCTCCACTGCGCGGCGTGGGTGACGATGCACTTGAACCTGTCCCCCGTCTGCCCTGCCACCCAGTTGGCCATATAGCCGCCGTAGGAACCGCCCAGCAGAGCTGTGGCGACCGAGTCTACATCCGGGCGGTCCCAGGCCGCCTGCGCCAGGGCCATGATGTCGGTGAACGGGCTCCCGCCGATCTCCTGCTGGCCACGGTCGATGAAGTCCTGGCCGTACCCGGTGGAGATCGCGGGGTCCGGCAGCAGCACCGCGTATCCGGCGGCCAGGAAGGGGCCCGGATTCCAGCGGAAGGACCAGGCGTTCCACGAACCCCACGGTCCGCCGTGGACGAAGACCAGCAGCGGGTGCGGGCCGGCGCCCTCCGGCAATGCCAGCCAGGCCCTGATCGTGGTCCCGTCGGCCGCCGTCGCCCGGACCTCGTCCAGGGCACCGGGCAGGCGCAGGGCGGTGGCGGGGTTCGGCAGCCGGGTCACGGCACCCGTCGCCGGGTCGATGCGCACGGGCAGCGGCGCCTCGTCCACGGCCGAGGCCGCTGCCACCAGGGACGCCCCGTCGCCTGCCGCGGTCGCCGGCAGAACCTCCAGCCCGGAGAACGAGTGCCGCCCCTCTAGCCCTCCTGCCAGCCGGCGCGGCGCTTCCTCGTCCACCCCGCCGATCCACACGCTGCCGCGCCCGTGATCGTCGCTTGTGGCGACCAGCGTGTGCTCGTCGAGCCACACCGGATCGAACCAGAAATCGTGTGCCGGCCACAGCGGGGCCACAGCTGCCGTTTCCAGGTCCGCGAGCAGCACCTGCGCGCCCAGGCTCTGGTCCGGCGTCCAGCGCGATTCCAGCGTGAGCACGGCGCGGGTGCCAGCGGGTGAGATCTCCCCGGCCTGCACCGCATGGGTCGAGTCCCCGGCCAGCAGTAGCCGCGGCCGTGCGGCACCGGTCAGATCGACCAGGTGGACCTCGGAGGACTGCAGGTCGGTACCGCCGGTGGCCGCGCTGCCGATCGTGCGCTCCACCGTCACGAGCGCGCGGGTTCCGTCCGGGGCGGCCTTCCAGTTCAGCATCCGCCCGTGCGGCATCTGCGGATAGCTCAGCCGCGACACCTCGGGCGCAGCGGGGTCGATGACGGCCAGGACCTGGCGCGCGGGCCCCAGATCGGCGTTCCAGTAACGGGTCGGGAAGCCCTCGTGCATGATCGCAGAGACCTTCGCGTCCTTGCGCTCGGCACTCAGCGCCACGTGCTGCTCCTCGGTGGACGCCCCGGTGTGCAGCGGAACCTCGGCGATCACGGAGTCCCCACGCACCTGCAGTGCGGTGAACCCGCCGGGGTGCACTGCCACGAGCCGGGCCTCGCCCCTGGCGGGCAGGACGAACAAGGCCGGATCGTCCGGCGTCGTGCCATCGGCGCCCTGGCGCTTGGCGGTGAAGTAAACCAGTCCGTCCGCGCCCGCTGCGACGGCTCCGACCGAGGCCGGGGGCCGGACCAGCGCGCGCACGCCGGTCGTCGCGGCGGCATCACCCCTACCGGACGGGGCTGCGGGAGCCGGGGCGGGGTGCTCGATGGTGCCGGCCACGGCCTCGGGGTCGATCTCGACCAGCCGGGTGGCATAGGCGGAACCGGCGGCGTCGAGCCCGGTGACGGTCGCATAGAGGCGGCCGTCGGGGCCGGCGATGAGCCCGCCCAGCCGGTCCGCATCGAGCATCCGGGTCGGGTTCGCGAGCGCTCCGGGCACCGGCGACGTATTCTGTGAGCTATCAGGCATGTGATTCGAATCATCTGACATACTGCGAGCCTATCCCGGAGCACCCACCGCGGCTTTAATTTAGGCTTGAACTATATTTGCGACAGTCCGAAGTCCGAGGAGGAACCATGGCAAACGGCGCATACGTCGAACCCGAATACAAACGCGATATGTCCTACATCACCGACCGGATCGTCACGGCCGACACCGCCGCGGACCTACAGGCCGACCCCGCCGCAGCCTTCGCGGACCCGGAGTCCAGCCACCTCTGGCCCGTCGCGGCCGGCCGCTACCGCCTCGTGGCCGCCCGCGCCTGCCCCTGGGCCAACCGCACCATCATCGTGCGCCGCCTACTGGGCTTGGAGGACGCCATCTCCCTGGGCATGCCGGGGCCCACCCACGACGCGGATTCCTGGACCTTCGATCTGGACCCGGGCGGTCTGGACCCCGTGCTGCGAATCCCCCGCCTCAAGGACGCCTACGAGGCCAGGCAGCAGGGCTATCCGCGCGGCATCACCGTGCCCGCCCTGGTCGAGGTGTCAAGCGGCAAGGTCGTGACCAACGACTTCCCGCAGATCACCGTGGACTTCTCCACCCAATGGCGCGAGTTCCACCGCACCGGCGCCCCCGATCTGCTGCCGGAGGAATCCGCTGCGGAAATGCTCGAGATCAACGACAGGGTGTTCCGCGATGTCAACAACGGGGTCTACCGCTGCGGGTTCTCCGGCTCCCAGGCAGCCTACGAGTCCGCCTATCAGCGCCTGTTCGCGGCCCTGGACTGGCTGGAGGAGCTCCTGGGCGAACGCCGCTATCTGCTGGGCCATCACATCACGGAGGCCGATGTCCGCCTCTTCACCACCCTGGTTCGCTTCGACCCGGTGTACCACGGACACTTCAAGTGCAATCGGCAGAAGCTCAGCGAATTCGACAATCTGTGGGCCTACGCCCGCGATCTGTTCCAGACCCCGGGCTTCGGCGACACGATCGACTTCGTGCAGATCAAACGGCACTATTACATCGTCCACACGGACATCAATCCCACTGGGATCGTGCCGGCCGGACCCGATCTGTCCAATTGGGGCGAGCCCCATGGCCGGCAGGCCCTGGGCGGTTCGCCCTTCGCACCGGGGGCCTCGGCTCCGGGACCCGTGCCGGAGGGCGAACGCGTCGATCCCGCACACAATCCGTTCATCGACCCGGCCACCGGCCTGGTCTCCCTTTAAAAAGTTCCACTACGACCCGAAATGTCGATATATCGGCATTTTCGGCCAAAATCGACAATTCAGGTTGTAGTGGAACTCTCCAGAACAGCGCAGATCGGCTCAGCGGCGGGCGGTGACCACCGTGAAACGCCGGTCGCGGGCCCACTGATCGGCCTGGCCGAATACCCGCGTGATCACAGCGCGGTGGCGCAGCACCGAGTTGAACACGCAGACCAGGGTGCCACCGGGCTTGAGCAGGCGGTGGGCGGATTCGATCATCCGCCGGGCCGGGTCGACGGTGAGCTTGGCCCCGTCGTGGAACGGCGGGTTGAGCAGCACCAGGTCGAAGGACCCGTCGGCCAGATCCGCGCCCGCGTCACTCTGCACGACCCGCGCGGCAACCCCGTTGGCGGCCAGCGTCGCCCTGGTCGATTCCACCGCGAATTCGGAGATATCCACGCCCACGGGTTCCCTGGGGTCCAGCAGCCGGGTGGCCGAGGCCAGCAGCCAGCCATTGCCACAGCCCAGATCCAGCATCCGGTCCTTGCCGCGTTCGGCCAGGTCCGCGCGGTGATCTGCCAGGGCCTGCACCAGCAGAGCCGAACCGGCATCGACCGAGGTCCCGCCGAAGGTGGCGCCGTGCGCCAGGACCGTGAAATCGCCCAGTTCCTCGGTCGGGCTGCGGCGCACCGACGACTGCGGGAACTCGGTGGGCGCCGGCAGTCTGTCGGCGGGCTTGGGATCGGAGCCCACCAGCATGCGCGACTTCGCCACGCCCGGGACCACGTCAACGGTGTCGAAGAACTTCCCGAGTTCGGTGTTCAGGGTCCGGCTCATGTGCTTCTCGCGGCCCACCAACATGAGTTCGAGGGCCACCGGAACCACCAGCTGCAGGTATTCGCGCAGCGCCAGCAGGGCCTTGGGTGCGGTCATCAACACCCGGTAGCGGGTGGGGCCAGCGGCTGCCACGAAGGACTTCAGGTCCTCCACGCTTTCGATCCGATGGGCGTCGACCAGGGGGAAGTCGGAGACTTCGTCCTGGAATACCGACACATCGGTCTTGCCCAATACCTGGGCCACACGGATCAGCGCACCGTCCTCATCGTCGTCGATGACCAGGAAGGGGTGCGATTGCCATTCGGCCTGCCGGGAGCCGGGGCGGCCGGACAGATCCAGCTGTCCGCTGGTCCGGCCGGCCAGGTATTCCTGGGTCAGTCGCGCCTTGGGGTATCCCGCCGGCCATTCCGGGTACGCCCTGCCCATGGCGAAGCTACTGGCTCCGAGGATTTTCGGTTCGGGAAGAAGAGACTGCGGCATACGACCATGGTAATCAGGCCCCCTACCTGGGGAAACCAAGGCAAGGAGCCGCTACGGCATATTGCCAAGCCTTTTGCGATAAAACAGAACGCCCCGGAAGGTACGGGACCCGTAGGGGTTCCGCACCTTCCGGGGCGCGCCGGGCTGCCGGGACTCAGGCGTCCAGCAGCTGCAGCATCAGCTGCGCGGTTTCGGACGGGGTCTTGCCGACCTTGACGCCCGCGGCCTCGAGGGCCTCCTTCTTCGCTGCGGCGGTGCCCGAGGAGCCGGAGACGATGGCGCCGGCGTGGCCCATGGTCTTGCCCTCCGGAGCGGTGAAGCCCGCAACGTAGCCGACGACCGGCTTCGTGACGTTCTCCTTGATGTACGCAGCGGCGCGTTCCTCGGCGTCGCCGCCGATTTCGCCGATCATCACGATGGCCTCGGTCTCAGGATCGTCCTGGAAGGCCTGCAGCGCATCGATGTGCGTGGTGCCGATGACCGGGTCCCCGCCGATGCCGATCGCGGTGGTGAAGCCCAGGTCCTTGAGCTCGTACATCATCTGGTAGGTCAGCGTGCCGGACTTGGAGACCAGGCCCAGCTTGCCCTTCTTGGTGATGGTCGCCGGGATGATGCCGGCCAGGGATGCCTCCGGCGAGATGATGCCGGGGCAGTTCGGGCCGATGATGCGGGTCTTGTTGCCGGCCTTCTGGGCGTACGACCAGATCTGCGCGGAGTCCTGCACCGGGATGCCCTCGGTGATGATGACCAGCAGGCCGATGCCCGCGTCGATGGCCTCGAAGGCGGCGTCCTTGGAGAACGCCGGCGGCACGAAGGCAACCGACACGTCGGCACCCGTGGCCGCCATGGCCTCGGCCACGGAGGCGAACACCGGGAGTTCGACGTCGGCGCCCGTTGCGTCCTTGTGGCTGACGGTCGTGCCGGCCTTGCGGGCGTTGACGCCGCCTACGACCTTGGCACCGGCGGCCAGCATCCGCGCGGTGTGCTTGGAGCCCTCGCCGCCGGTGATGCCCTGGACGATGATTGTGGAATCCTCGTTAAGGAAAATCGACATGTTTTCTTCCTCTTCTCAGGTCTTACTTGGCGGCCAGTTCGGCGGCCTTGTCGGCGCCGCCGTCCATCGTGTCGACCAGGGTGACCAGGGGGTTGTTGGCGTCGGCCAGGATCTTGCGGCCCTCATCGACCGCATTGCCGTCCAGGCGCACGACCAGCGGCTTGGTGGCCGCGTCGCCCAGGATCTCCAGGGCCTTGACGATGCCCTTGGCGACCTCGTCACAGGCGGTGATGCCGCCGAAGACGTTGACGAACACGCTACGCACCTGCTCGTCGCCCAGGATGACGTCCAGCCCGTTGGCCATGACCTCGGCATTGGCGCCGCCGCCGATGTCCAGGAAGTTCGCCGGCTTCACGCCGCCGTGCTTCTCGCCCGCGGAGGCGACGACGTCCAAGGTGGACATGACCAGGCCCGCGCCGTTGCCGATGATGCCGACCTGGCCGTCGAGCTTGACGTAGTTGAGGTCCAGCTTCTTGGCCTTGAGCTCCAGCGGGTTCTCCGCGGAGATGTCGCGCAATTCCTCGTGGTCGGGGTGGCGGAACGCTGCGTTGTCGTCCAGCGACACCTTGCCGTCGAGCGCAACGATGTCACCGGCGCCGGTCTTGACCAGCGGGTTGACCTCGACCAGGGTGGCGTCTTCGCCCACGAAGACGATCCACAGGCTCTGCAGCACAGGGATCAGCTTGGCGACGGTGTCCGCGTCGAAGCCGGCCGTCTCTGCGATTTCCCGGGCCTTGGCCTCGTCGATGCCGTCGATCGGGTCGACCGCCACGCGGGCCAGGGCCTCCGGGCGCTCTACCGCCAGCTGCTCGATCTCCATGCCGCCCTCTTTGGAGCACATGGCCAGGTACGTGCGGTTCGCACGGTCGAGCAGGACCGAGAAGTAGTATTCCTCGGCGATGTCGGCACCTTCGGCGATCATGACCTTGTGGGTCGTGTGGCCCTTGATGTCCATGCCCAGGATGTCCGTGGCGCGCGCCTCGGCCTCCTCCGGGGACTTTGCGACCTTCACGCCGCCGGCCTTGCCACGGCCGCCGATCTTGACCTGGGCCTTGACGACGACAACGCCGCCACCCAGTTCTTCGGCTGCCGACTTCGCTTCGGCGGGGGTGGTGGCGACCTTTCCGCGTAGCACGGGCACGCCGTGCTTTTCGAAGAGGTCGCGGGCCTGATACTCAAAAAGATCCACGTGTCTTCCTTACGTTTAGACGTCGGTGGGTATCACCTACCGGGTAATACTCTAAGCCCTTGGGCGCGCGGGCCAGGAGTCCGGCCCGTGAGCCGGACCACTACATCCCGTAGAATAGTCGGAGTCTCCCTGAAGCTTCATATACGAACATTCGATCAGCAAAGGGATTTCATCAAGATTCTTTGTTGGCAAGTATCTTGATCACAAGATACTATTTCCCCATGGAATCCACGCAGGACGAGGTCGATCGCATTGTCGGATCCTGGCGCCGCGAGGCACCGGGATTGGACGTCACACCCATGGAGGTGCTCTCCCGGGTGTCCCGCCTGGCCCGCCAGCTGGACCTGGCGCGCAAGTCGACCTTCGCCGCCTACGGTCTGGAGCTGTGGGGCTTCGACGTGCTGTCCGCCCTGCGTCGTTCCGGTTCCCCCTATGAGCTGTCGCCGTCGGCTCTGATCGGCGAGATGATGGTGACGTCGGGGACCATGACCAACCGGATCGACCGGCTGGTCTCCCTGGGCCTGGTCGAACGCCGCCGCTCCCCCCATGATCGACGCGGGGTCCTGGTGCGCCTGACGCCGGCCGGACTGGAACGCGCCGAACACGCCCTGGCCGATCTACTGGTCCAGGAGACCGCGCTGCTCGACGACCTCACGCCCGCCCAGCAGGCCAAGCTGGCAAGCCTGCTGAAGACCCTGGCCCTGGGCTTCGAACGCCCGGCCGAGGACTGACTCCGCTGGGATCCACCACCTCCGCGGGCACACGCCCCGCGGGCCCCGTAACCGGGCCGGGACCTCGCGGTCGGCGGGCGGATAGACTTGGCCCCGACCCAGCTCCGCACTTCCCCTAGGTTGAAGGTTTCTCATGTTGCGCTCCACCTCGTCGGCACAGACCGGCCGCCTCACCCGGGTGCTGGCCGCCTGCACCCTGGGCCTGTCCATCTGGGCCCTGGCCGGCTGCCAGACCGCCGCGGGCGAACGCCCCAAGGGTCAGCCGACCCCCGTCGTCGACGACACGATCTCGGTCAGCCCCGAACCGGCGCAGACCGTCGCCAAGCCCTCCGGCACCCCGGAGGTGGCCCTGGTCGACACCACCCCGGGCGGGGCGCAGAAGTCCGATCCACTGTGGCAGGCCCTGGCCAAGGCCGCCGAATCCGGGAATCCGGCCTATTTCAAGGTCTATGTCCACGTCGGCAATCCCCCGGCGGCCAAGGGTTCCGTGACACTCACCTCCGATACCCCAGACAGCGTCAGCGTCACCGTCGACGCCGCCGCCGTGCACAAGCAAAAGGCCGCGCAGTTCTACCTGTTGCAGGGCACCTTCGACGTGTCCAAGACCGCGGAATCGGCCTACTCACTCAAGACCAAGAGCACCGATGAGATCAAGGGGCTCAACCCTTCGGGGCCGGCCGCAGCCGAACGCTGCAGCAGCGACGATGCGATCGACCGGATCCAGCAGGCGGCGGACACTCTGGCGGACAATCCCTCCAAGCGCGAGGAACTGCGCCTGCAGTGGGCCGCCTCCCCCGAGGTCTGGTGGGGTATCCAGCTGACCGCCGAGAGCCTGCGGGATTCCAATGGCGATGCCGCGGGCGACTATCTGACCGAGGCCTGCGAACCCTATCTGCCCGACGACGAGGGCGGCGAACAGGGCGAGGACTAGCCGCGCCCGGCACAGCTGCAGGCGATACGGCTAGGGGCGGCACAGCTGCGGGCGACGCCCGGCCCCGCTAGCCCCGCTGTGCCGCTTCGTCCTGGCGGGCCAGTTCCGCCTCGTAATAGCGCACCGTGGCCGGCAGGAAGGTGCCGACGAGCACCAGTGCCGCCGGCACGATGACGATCAGGCCCGCTGCAAGATTGCCCAGCACCCCGGAGAACCCGGTGAGCACCAGTAGCACCTGCCAGGCGGTCGAGGCCGGACGGGCCCAGCGGGCACAGCGGGAGAAGGCCCTGGCCATCGCGGCGATACCGGCGCCCAGGATGATGAACATCACGGCCAGGGCCAGCGTGCTCGCCAGGTTCTGCGCTCCAGTGGCCAACTCCAGGACGATCAGCGCGATGGCGAACACGATCATCTCGGCGGCCTCGAGCAGCAGTCCGGTCAGGGCCAGCCTGGCGGTGCCGGGCAGCCGGCGGCGCACCCGGGCGTCCGCGGCGCGCTTCGCCTGCTTGCCGGCGTGCACCTGGGCCGGCGTTCGAGTGGCAGCCGTCGCCTTCTTCCGCAGTTCGAGCCGGCGGATCCGCTCCGCACGGCTCAGCCCGGGCTCATCGGGGTCCGGCAGACCGGCCGGATCCTGCGGGTCGGACGGCTCCTGCGGGCCGGCGGGATCGGAACTCACAGCTCCACCCGTTCGAACCCGGGGATGACGACGTCCTCGAGCAGCCGCTCCCTCTCGTCCAACGGGGCGAAGGCGGCCGAAAGCGCATTGGCGGTGGCCCATTCGAGGTCGTCGAGGTCCCAGCCGGCGTGATCGACCAGCCCGCGCATCTCGCGGGAGACCGAGGTGGCCGACATCAGGCGGTTGTCCGGATTGATCGTCACCGCATACCCCAGGTCCTTCAGGCCCGTGATCGGGTGCGACGAGATGGACCGAGCGGCACCGGTCTGCACATTGGACCGCGGGCAGACCTCCAACGGAATCTGCTGGTCGAGCACCCAGGCGGCCAGCCGGCCCAGGGAGCCCTGGCCGTCGACGACGTCCATGTCCTCGACGATGCGCACCCCGTGGCCGATCCGCTGGGCGTGGCAGGCGGTGATGGCCGAGTGCAGGCTGTCGAGGCCCGCGGCCTCACCGGCGTGGATCGTCACCGGCATGCACTCGGAGTGGAGGTAGTCGAAGGCGCGCCGGTGGTCCGCCGGCGGGAAGCCGTCCTCGGGCCCGGCTATGTCGAACCCGGCCACCCCGGTGTCGCGGTGGCGCACGGCCAGTTCCGCGATCGCCAGGGAATTGTCGTTCTGGCGCAGCGCGGTGAGGACCTGGACGGTGTTGAGCACACGGCCGGCCTCGGCCACGATCGCCTCTCCCTCGTCCAGGCCCCGTTCCACGGCGGCCACAGCGGCGTCCAGGTCCAGGCCCGCGCGCAGGTGCTGTTCGGGTGCCCACCGGACCTCGGCATAGCAGCAGCCGTCCGCGGCGGCGTCGATGACGTATTCGCGGGCCACCCGGGTCAGCGCATCGGCCGTCTGCATGACCGCCACCGTGTGTTCGAAGGTCTGCAGGTACTTCACCAAGTCGCCGGAGTCTGCCGTCTTGCGGAACCACTGGCCCAGTGCGGGCGCATCCGCGGTGGGCAGTTCGTGGTCCACCGCCGCGGCCAGTTCGATGATGGTCTGCGGTCGCAGGGCCCCATCCAGGTGGTCGTGCAGCGACACCTTGGGCAGGGCCAGGATCGGGTCGTGCGCGTCTACGCCGGACGGCGCGGGAAATAGCTCGGTATCCACATCCCCAACTCTAGCCGCCTCGGCCCGCTCAGCCGCCCAGGTGGGCCAGGGCGATCGCCGTATAGACCCGGACGGCCACGGGAAGGGCCGCCTCGTCGACCAGGTAGTCGCCCTGGTGGATGTCGAAGGTGTGCCCGCCGGGGGTGCGCGTGCCCAGGCGGATCAGCGCGCCGGGGCAGTGCGTGAGGTACCACGCGAAGTCCTCCCCGCCCATGGACTGCGGGGTCAACTGCACGCTGGACGAGCCCAGTTCGGCGCGGATCGCGGCCTCGGCCACGGTCACCTCGTCCTCGGTGTTGACGGTGGGGGGCGAACCGCGGCGGTGCTCCAGGTGGACGGTGACGCCGTAGGGCCCGGCGATCCGTTCGACCAGCTCGGGCAGGACCTCGGCGACCTGGTTCCAGCCGTCCACGTCCAGGGCCCGCAGGGTGCCGTTGAGGGTGCCCTCGTCCGGGATCGCGTTCGGCGCGTGGCCGGCTTCGATATGGCCCCACACCAGGGAGATCGCATGGCGCGGGTCGATCAGCCGCGACAGGGTCGAGGGCAGGTCGGTGACCAGTTTGCCCAGTGCGTAGACCAGGTCCTCGGTCAGATGCGGGCGCGAGGTGTGGCCCCCGCGGCCATTCAACCGGATGTTGACGGTGTCACCGGCGGCCGTGATCGGGCCGATCCGCGAGCCGACCTTGCCCACGTCGACATTGGGGTCGCAGTGCAGGGCATAGCAGCAGGGCACATCGTCCAGAACGCCCTGTTCGATCACCCGCATCGCACCCGAGGGAGTGACCTCCTCGGCCGGCTGGAAGATCAGGCGCACCCGCCCGCCCAGGCCGCCGGGCCGGCTCCGCTCGATGCGATCCAGCACCAGGGCAGTGCCCAGCAGACTGGTCAGATGGACGTCGTGGCCGCAGGCGTGGGTCACGCCGGGGGTGGTCGAGGCGAAGGGCGTCCCGGTCAGATCGTCCAGCGGCAGCGCGTCGATATCGGCGCGCAGTGCCACCTTGAGTTCGCCGGTTCCCACCTCGACCACGGCGCCGGTGGGCTCGAGCCGACGCGGGGACAGCCCGGCGGCCTCGAGCCGGGCGACGATCGCGTCCGTCGTGGCGAATTCCTGAAAGGACAGTTCCGGATGGGCGTGGACGTTGCGGCGGAACTCCACCAGCTCGTCGAGCAGGGGCGCCAGCTCTTCTTCAATCAATGCGTTCGGTCCTGTGGGGCTATCGGGGGCGGCGGGGCGCACGGGGTGCGCTGGATATTCCGATCCTACGCCGAGGCCGCGCCCGGGTGCCCCGGTGCTGTCACCGGGCGCAACCTCGGCCCGGGGCGCTCGCGCCCGCGAGTTACCGACCCGCCGGGCGGCGGGTCGGAGCGCCACGGCGGCTACAGCACGTCCGGGCGGCCGGTTTCGCGCAGCGTCTCGACGACGCGTTTAACACTCTGCGCGTGCGTGCGCGAGGCGACCAGCAGGGCATCGCCGGTGTCCACGACGACCACGCCCTCGAGGCCGACCACGGCCACCACCTTGGGCTGGTCGGTCATCACGATGCCCGAGGACTCGACCTCGACGACCTGCGCGCCGGTCTGAGAGGAGATGAGTTCGACCTTCGTCTGCTCGCCGGCGATCGGCTGGCGCAGCTTGGCCACCGAGTCGAAATCACCGACGTCGTCCCATCCGAAGTCACCCGGCACCACGATCACGCGGCCGGCCGCGGCGGCCGGCTCGGCCACCACGTAGTCGATCGACTTCTTCTCCAGCCCGGGCCAGACCTCGGCCAGTACCGCCGTGCGCTCCGGGGTGTCCCAGGCATCGGCGATTCGACGCAGGGCCGTGTGCAGGTCCGGCGCGTGTTCGGCGAACAGGTGCAGCAGCGCATCGGCGCGGGTGATGAACATTCCGGCGTTCCAGCGGTACCGCCCGGAATAGGTGTACTTGCGGGCCACGGAGGCGTTGGGCTTCTCCACGAAGGCCTTGGCCCGCCGTGCGGTCGGGGCGCCGGGCAGGTCCAGCACGGGGCCCGTCTGAATGTAGCCGTAGGCCGTCGAGGGGAAGGTGGGCGTGATCCCGATCGTCACGATGTCCCCGGTGGCGGCCGCCGCGACGGCCTGTTCGATCACGTGCTGGAATTCGCAGGCGTTGGTGATCGAGTGGTCAGCGGAGAAGGATCCGACCACCGCGTCGGGGTCGAGGTCGTGGATGAGCATCGCCGCCAGGCCGATCGCGGCCGCCGAGTCCCGGGGCGAGGGCTCGCTGACGACCCGGTCCGCGCGCAGGCCGGGCAGCTGCTCGCGCACTGCGGCCACATGCGCGTCCCCGGTGACGACCCAGGTGTGCGCGGGATCGACCAGCGGCTCCACCCGGTCCCAGGTCGCCTGCAGCAGGCTGCGGCCGGTCCCCAGCAGATCGTGGAGGAACTTCGGCGAGGACTGGCGCGAGAGGGGCCACAGGCGCGTGCCCGACCCGCCGGCCGGGATGATGGCATGAAGATTGGCGATCATAAGTCCATCCTTACACACGTGAATACGTAAGATCCCGGAATGCCGCGCGCCCCGGTCCGCCAGGCCCCGGCCCGATACATCTGCAAGATGATTTGGACAGCTGAATTCGACGCGTTGTAGAATTACGGCACAGCCCGAGCACGCCCCGGATCACAGCCCTCGCAACACACGCCGACGGGCACACGGGCGGCGTCCCGAGCGCATTTAGAGAACTGGTTCGTGCGCTATTTATGGTTTTGAGACGATCCGTCTTAAGAAACCAGGCAAACACCCAGCGTTTTCGCAGTTGGCAGGCGACGCAGATCTCCTTTGGCTCCGCTAACTGGAATGCGCTAAACCCAGGGCGTACCTTCACGGAGTAACCAACCTTTCTGACTCTCCTGGAGGATCCCGTGGCTAAAGCGTCGACGGGCACCCTGTACCGAGGACATGAGGGGATGTGGTCCTGGGTCGCACATCGCGTCACGGGCGTCGGCATCTTCTTCTTCCTGCTGGTCCACGTGCTCGACACTGCACTCGTTCGCGTCTCGCCTGAGGCATACAACGCCGTTATCGGCACCTATAAGACCCCGTTGATGGGTCTGGGCGAAATCGTTCTTGTCGCAGCCATCGCATACCACGCGTTCAACGGCCTGCGCGTCATCATCGTCGACTTCTGGAAGGGCGGCCCCAAGAACCAGAAGAAGCTCTTCTGGATCATGATGGTCGTTTGGCTGATCATTATGATCGGCTTCGTTCCCCGCCAGCTCATCCACACGTTCGGAGGCTGATCCACGTGACGACGACAATTCCGGCACCGCGGACCGAGTACAACCGCCACAAGACAACCCGCAGCAAGTTCGAGATGTTCGCATGGCTGTTCATGCGCGTCTCCGGCGTGCTGCTGATCGTCCTGATCTTCGGCCACCTCTTCGTCAACCTCTGGATGGGCGAGGGCGTCCACGCCATCGACTTCGGCTTCGTCGGCGGCAAGTGGGCCAATCCGTTCTGGCAGATCTGGGATCTGGCCATGCTGTGGCTGGCCATGCTCCACGGCGCCAACGGTGTGCGCACCATCATCAACGACTATGCGGAACGCACCGGCACCCGGAATGCACTGCAGATCATCCTGGTGGTCGCCGCGGCGATCATCCTCATCCTGGGCACGCTCGTGATCTTCACGTTCGATCCGTGCCCCGCCGGTGCCGATCCCAGCCTCGTCGCCAGCTTCTGCAAGGCCTGAGGCCCGGACCAAAGTTTCGCAAGGAGAATAATCACCTATGCAGGTACATGACTACGACGTCGTGATCGTCGGTGCAGGTGGCGCCGGCATGCGTGCGGCCATCGAATCGGGGCAGCGGGCGCGCACGGCGGTTCTGACGAAGCTCTACCCCACGCGTTCGCACACCGGCGCGGCCCAGGGCGGCATGTGCGCCGCGCTGGCCAACGTCGAAGAGGACAACTGGGAATGGCACACCTACGACACCATCAAGGGCGGTGACTACCTGGTCGACCAGGACGCCGCCGAGGTGATGGCCAAAGAGGCCATCGACGCGGTGCTCGACCTGGAGAAGATGGGCCTGCCCTTCAACCGCACCCCGGAGGGCAA
Source organism: Brevibacterium sp. 91QC2O2 (assembly GCF_024580695.1). Classification (NCBI taxonomy): domain Bacteria; kingdom Bacillati; phylum Actinomycetota; class Actinomycetes; order Micrococcales; family Brevibacteriaceae; genus Brevibacterium; species Brevibacterium sp. 91QC2O2. Next base: position 160,561 of record NZ_JANIJY010000004.1, read on the forward strand.
GATCGATCAGCGCCGCTTCGGCGGCCACACCCGCGAACACGGCAAGTCGCCCGTGCGCCGCGCCTGCTACGCCGCGGACCGCACCGGCCACATGATTCTGCAGACGCTGTACCAAAACTGCGTCAAGCACGGCGTGGAGTTCTACAACGAGTACTACGTGCTCGACCTGATCATGACCGAGGTCGACGGCGTCAAGCGCCCCGCCGGCGTCGTGTCCTATGAACTGGCCACCGGCGAAGTCCAGATCTTCCGCGCCAAGTCCGTGGTCTTCGCCACCGGCGGCTTCGGCAAGATCTTCAAGACCACCTCGAACGCCCACACCCTGACCGGTGACGGCGTGGGCGTGGTCTACCGCAAGGGCCTGCCCCTGGAGGACATGGAATTCTTCCAGTTCCATCCGACGGGCCTGGCCGGCCTGGGCATTCTGCTGTCCGAGGCCGCCCGCGGTGAGGGCGCCGTGCTACGCAACTCGGACGGTGAGCGCTTCATGGAGCGCTACGCCCCCACCATCAAGGACCTCGCCCCGCGTGACATCGTGGCCCGGTCCATCGCCAACGAGGTCCGCGAGGGCCGCGGCTGTGGTCCCAACAAGGACTATGTACTGCTGGACCTGACCCACCTGGAGCCCGCGCACATCGACGCGAAGCTGCCGGACATCACGGAGTTCGCCCGCACCTACCTGGGCGTGGAGCCCTACACGGAGCCCGTCCCCGTGTTCCCCACCGCTCACTACGGTATGGGCGGCATCCCGACCAACATCGGCGCCGAGGTCCTGCAGAACGCCACCGACATCGTCCCCGGCCTCTACGCCGCCGGCGAATGCGCCTGCGTGTCCGTGCACGGCTCGAACCGCCTGGGCACGAACTCGCTGCTGGACATCAACGTGTTCGGCAAGCGCGCCGGCGTGGCCGCAGCGGAATACTCCAAGACCGCCGATATGCCGGAGCTGCCCGAAGGTGCCGCCGACTTCGTCATCGACATGGTCGAATCCATGCGGACGTCCAACGGCACCGAATCGGTCGGCCAGATCCGCCGCGAACTGCAGGAGACCATGGACACCAACGTCCAGGTGTTCCGCACCGACGAATCGCTGCGCACCGCGCTGGCCGACATCGAGGCCCTGCGCGAACGCTACAAGAGCGTCGGCATCCAGGACCGCGGCAAGCGCTACAACCTGGACATGCTCGAGGGCGTCGAACTGGGCTTCCTGCTGCAGATCGCCGAGGTCGTCATCGTTGCAGCGCTGCACCGCAAGGAATCGCGTGGCGGTCACGCCCGCGAGGACTTCCCCAAGCGTGATGACGTCAACTTCCTCAACCACACCATGACCTACCGGGATGAGGATTCCGTGGCCGAAGGGGTACCCGGCATGCGCCTGGGCACCAAGCCCGTCGTCATCACCCGGTACCAGCCGAAGGAGCGTAAGTACTGATGACTGCAAATCCTGAATCCGCGATCGCGGAGCCGGCTTCCAAGATCGAGCTGCCCTCCCACGTCTCCGGTGAGGGCGGCGAGATCCCGTCGTTCGACTGCACCTTCAAGATCGCCCGGTTCGATCCCGAACAGGATTCGGAACCGCACTGGGAAGAGTACAAGGTCACAATGTACGGCACGGACCGCGTGCTGGACGCCCTGCACAAGATCAAGTGGGACATGGACGGTTCGCTGACCTTCCGCCGGTCCTGCGCGCACGGCGTGTGCGGCTCCGATGCCATGCGCATCAACGGCCGCAACCGCCTGGCCTGCAAGACCCTGCTGAAGGACCTGGACACGTCCAAGACCATCACGGTCGAGGCCATCAAGGGCCTGCCGCTGGAAAAGGACCTGATCGTGGACATGGAACCGTTCTTCCAGTCCTACCGCGAGATCATGCCCTTCCTCATCACCTCGGGCCACGAGCCCACGCGTGAGCGGCTGCAGTCGCCCGAGGACCGGGCGATCTTCGACGACACCACGAAGTGCATCCTGTGCGCATCGTGCACCTCGTCGTGCCCCGTGTTCTGGACCGACGGCCAGTACTTCGGTCCGGCCGCCATCGTCAACGCGCACCGTTTCATCTTCGATTCGCGTGACGAGGGCACCGACCTGCGCCTCGAGGTGCTCAACGACAAGGAAGGAGTGTGGCGCTGCCGCACCACCTTCAACTGCACCGAGGCCTGCCCCCGTGGCATCCAGGTGACCAAGGCCATCTCGGAGGTCAAGCAGGCCCTGCTGGCCCGCGCCTTCTGATCGCCTGATCCACCCGTGCCCATAGGCGCGGGTGGCTCCACAAATGCACGTGTGGCCCGAAAACTCATGAGTTTTCGGGCCACATCTGTCTTTGTGGAGCCACTCGGGTACCACCGAGTGGTTTGTGGGTTTCGGGGCGCGCCGGGGCGGGTTCGAACACCCGGACGCCACCCCGTCCTAGACTCGGGGACGTGAGTCTTCCCCCTTACACACAGCGCAGCCATGTCCGCTCCGACCCCGCCGCCGAGGCCCCTGCCGCCACCCGCGGCACCCGCACCTCGGGTAGCGCCGCCTCGGACGCCGGCGGACTCGCTGCCCGTGACACGTTCGCCCGCCGCCGCGGCCTGGCCTGGCTGGCCGCGTGCCTGGCGACCGCGATCGTGCTGGTCACCGGTGCCGTCCACGCCCCCGATCCCGCCGAGGCCGCCAAACCTCGCGGTGTGCCATCGGTCGATGCCAGTTCGTACATCATCGGCAGTCTGGACACGGGCAACGTCCTGGCCGCGTGCAATCGCAACGACCAGATGCGTCCGGCTTCGACGCTGAAACTGCTGACCGCGCTGGGCCTGGCGGATTACTACAAGGACAAGAAGACCCGGATCAAGATCAGTAAGGCCACTGCAGGGGTCGAACCGACGAAGATCGGCGTCAAGGCGGGCTACTCCTACACCGCCGACCAGCTGTTCCACGCGATGCTCATCATGAGCGCCAACGACGCCTCCCAGGCCCTGGCCCAGGGTGCGGGCGGCACCAAGAAGGCCATGGCGATCGTCAACGCCAAGGCCAAGCAGATCGGCATGAAGAACACCGTCGCGAAGACCCCCAACGGTCTTGACGCGCCCGGCCAGCACGTCACCGCCAAGGACATGATGGTTCTGGCCAAGCACTTCACGCAGAATAAGTACCTGATGAGCGTGGTGAAGAAGACCTCGTACACCTTCCCGGGCGGGGTCAAGTACAAGACCAAGGGCGGCAAGCAGGTCGTATCCAAGCGCTCGGGCTCGCAGAAGATCTACTCTCACACCAAGATCGCCGGCTTCATCAAGGGTGGGCAGGGCCTGAAGAACGGTTGGACCTCCAAGGCCCTGGGCACCTTCGTGGCCGTGGCCAAGCGCGGTGGCAAGAGCTATGTGGTCGTCATCCTGCATTCATCGGACCAGCCCCGCCGACCGGCGATCGATATGCTGGACTGGGCCTTCACCCACAGGTCCGCCAGCGTCGGCAAGGTCGACTTCAAGAAGCTCGAGCAGAAGCCCAAACCGAAGCCGAAACCGAAGCCCACCCCCACGCCGTCCAAGGCGCCGGCGCTCTCCCCGGGGACCACCGACGACAATGCCGGACCCAACCATCTGACGGGCGGTGTCTCCCAATAATCCGTCCGCCCCGTAGAATCGGCCTGTGTTGCGCAATTCCCTGAACCACTCGCGGCGTCGGACCCTGGAACCGACCCGTCTCCGGTCGGCCCGAGTGGCACTCTGCCTGCTGCTGGCCCTGCTCCTGACGGCCCTCGGCTCGCTCGGATCCGCTCCGGCGCAGGCAGTGCCCAAGCCGGACCCGCAGGCCACGACCAGTGCGAAGCCGGAGGGCAAACGGGATAAGCAGGGCATGTACGTCACCCCCAAGATCGCCGATGGCAGCGCGGCACCGCGGCTGTGGGCCGAGTCCTGGATGGTGGCCTCCCTGGACTCCGGGCAGGTTCTATCGGAGAAGGACCCGGAGAAGAAGCTCTGGCCGGCCTCCGTGCTCAAACTGTTGACCGGCCTGGCGCTGATCGACCAGTTCCCCACCGCAGCCGATCGCGAGAAGAAGTACAAGGCGACCCGCGCCGAGGAGAACGTCGACGGCACCAGGGTGGGCCTGGAGGCCGGGCACAGCTATACGATCGACTCCCTGTTCCACGCCATGCTCATGATGAGCGCCAATGACGCGGCCTACGCCCTGGGTCAGGCGGCCGGCGGGCAGGCCAAGGGTCTGGCACTGCTGAATAAGAAGGCGCGTGCCATCGGGATGACGGGGACCACTGCCAAGACCTTCAACGGGCTCGACGCCAAGGGCCAGGCAATGACCTGCCACGACCTGGTGGTGCTGGCCAAGCACTTCACACAGAACAAGTACCTGATGCAGGTCGCGGGCACCACCAACTACAAGTTCGATACCGGGCTCGACGCCAAGCAGAAGAAGGCGCAGGCGAAGAAACAGGCCAAGGCCAAAAAGTCCGGCAAGACGTTCACCGGGACCCCCGCATTCATGGAGGTTCCCAACCACACGAAGATCGCGGGCGTGGTGCCCGGCGGCCTGGGGTTGAAGAACGGCTACACGATCAAGGCCAGGGGCTCGTTCGTCGCAGTGGTCAAACGGGGTGGCAAGACCTTCGTCGCAGCGATCCTCAAAGCCACCGACCAGCCCCGGCAACCGGCGATCGACATGCTCGATTGGGCCTTCAAACAGATTTCGCCCACACCGGTCGACACCATCGACTTCGAGGCGATCGACCAGTCGGTCGCCAAAGTCGGCCCCATTCCCACGGCCCGGAACCCTGCGGGCGCCGCGGCCGAGGACCCGGCCGACAACCGCGTCTTCGGAGACTCCGCGGCCCTGTGGGGTGGCGGACTGATGCTGGTCATCGTAGTGCTGGGCATCGGCTTCATCTTGGGCAAACGGATGCGCCGGGCCTCCCGCACCCGCCGCCACTGAGACCGGGCCGGATCCGGTCCGGCCGGCTTACTCGTGCTGCAGGCCCGACTCGACTGCTCGGCCTGTGTGCGGAATGAAAAAATTGAAATAACTGTACGCGGTAGCCCCCGAAAAGCAGGCCGGGCTCCCTGCGACCGACTATAGAGTTCGCCTATGAGCTACCCGCAACAGCCCGGTCAGTTTCCACAATTCCCCGCTTCGCCGCTGTACCCGCCGCAACCACAGGGCTACGCCGCGCAACCCTATCCCGGGCCTGCGGCGATGCCCGCCGAGTCGGCTATCGACCTGGCCCGGCTGACCTCCGAGCCCGCCCGGCTGGTCCCCCTGGCCTGGGGCGCCTACTGGTGGAGGGTGATCGGCGGGATCGCCCTGACGGTGGCGCTGTTCTACTTCGTCAGACTGGGGTTGACCCCGGTTGTGGAATTGGTCGTAGGTGACCATCTTGATGGTTTGGGCGTAGTGGCGGGCAGCTATGTCTTCAGCACATTGGCCCTCGGCACATACGCCCTCGCCACCGTCGTCCTCCCCCGGGATTACAAGATGGAACTCATCGCATTGGGGATTCTGGCGTTCGGATATGCAGTGCAGCCGTTCTTATCCTTATTCCAGATCCACCTACGCGAAACCCTCGCTCTGACCAGCGGGGACTTCCGGCTGGTCATCATCAACATGGTCGCTCCCATGTTCCCCATAGCCGCCTGGCTGGTCATCCGTAGACGATCGATCCTGGCCATCGTCGTGGGCAGCGTCAGTTTCTCTGTGTTCTACACGTTGATCTTCTCCTACCTCCTGGCCATGGCAATGCCGGAGGAGATCGTCATCTACATGATCCCGGTCCTGGGCCATGGAATGGGCGTCTCACCGTTCATACCCGTCACCTTCTACTTGCTCTTCTTCGCCGGATCCGCCTGGCTGGCCAAGGGCGTCCACGAACTCCAGGCATCGACGGCCAGGAGTCGGCTGGGTCTGAGCAGGGCCGCAGCGGACCGGGCTATCTCCAATCGAGCAGCTTCCTACCGGGACAGCGTCACGGCCGCACCCGGCGGCACCATCGCCACGGGCATAGTGCCCACCAGCCCACTGGACGCAACCGTGCCGGGAGCCGCCCCGTACCCAACCGGCTACCCGACGGGACGGACCAACGGCCTGGCCCCGGCCTCGGTCATCAGTGTGTGGTTCGTGGGCGCCCTGGGACTGATCCTAGACTACGTAGCGCTGGGACAGATCCGCCGCACGGGCGAGGCCGGCCGAGGTATGGCCCTGACCGCGATCATCGTCGGCTGGGCGTCGCTTGCGATCGGACTCATCGTCTTCCTTGTGCAGCTCGTGGCCCTGGCCCAGCTGCGCAGCGAACTGGGCCTGTAGACGGCGGCCCCTAGATCACCCTGAGAACCCGCTAAATCCCGGAGATGATCCCGCGTTCGGTCAGTTTCGAGGCCAGACCCGCGCCGTCCGGGGCGTAGACCCAGGGAACGCCGGCGCCGCGGCCCTCGAACTTGGACACACCGCCCACCCAGACCGCCTCCGACGGGGTGAGCTCGCGAATCGCCACGGCGGCGACGTTCTGCGGGTGGTTCTCCGCGAACTCGGCGTAGATCTCCTCGTCGTGCTGCCCGTTGTCGCCCACCAGCAGCCACTTCATATGGGGGAATTCCCGGGCCAGGCGCTCCAGGGAGTTGCGCTTGTGTTCCACCCCGGACCGGAACATCCGGGTGTTCGTGGGGCCCCAGTCCGTCAGCAGCAGGGGGCCGGCGGGATACAGGTTGCGCGACAGGAAGCGCTTGAGCGTGGGTGCGACGTTCCAGGCCCCCGTGGACAGGTAGAACATGGGAGAGTTGGGCCGCATGTAGATGAGCCGATCGTAGAGCACCGACATTCCGGCAACCGCAGACCTGGCGTGTTCGGACAGGATGAAGCTGTTCCAGGCCGCCAGCATGGGCCGCGGCAAGTGGGTGACCATCACAGTGTCGTCCACATCGGAGACGATCCCGAAGCGCTGCTCGGACCCGACGATCGTGGCCGTGGCCGTGTCGATCTTGGAACCCTCGGTCCACATCTGGAAGTCGATGTGGCCGGGCCGGAAGTCACCGGGGATGACCGCGTCGATCACCCCGCCGCGGTCGGAGGTCACCATGTGCTCGACCCCGTTCACGCGGACCCAGGCGGTCTCCTCTGCCAGGGGCACGTTGACGAAGGACCGCCACCCCCTGATCGAGGCCTCGCGGTCAGCAGCCGGCTGCCCGTCCTTGGTCAGCACCATACGGGCCAACACTCGCATCGAGGATTCCGAGCCATAGGAGTCATAGGCGATGACGGTGCGCTGCCAACCCGACTTGTAGGCCCGGCCCCTGGCCCAGGAGTGGAAGCCGTCCTCGACGCGTGCGGCGGTGTGGGCGACCTCGGGTGCCAGATTGCTGGGGCCCGTACCGCGGCGCGCCGTCCGGGGCAGCTTGGGCAGCCGGGGCAGGCTGCGGTTCTGTTTTCCGGACTCGGGCGCGGACCCGCTTCCCCCAACGGCTTCCGTGCCATCCTGTTCGTGCGCACTCATCGCATTCCTCCCCACGGTCCTCCCCTATTGCCGGCGCCGGGCCGGCTTAGAGGAACCCGACCTTGGTGAAGGCGTCGCGCAGGGTGACGTCCGCGATGGCCGCGGCCTTGGCCGCACCGGCGTCCAGGATCCGGGCGAGTTCGCCGCGGTCGGCCAGCAGTTCCGTGGTCCGCTCCCGCACCGGGGTCAGCTTCTCCACCGCCAGATCCGCGAGCGCGACCTTGAGGTGACCGTACATCTTGCCATCGAACTGGGCGACGATGTCGTCGATCGACTCACCCGAGAGCGCCGAGTAGATGCCCAACAGGTTCGACACACCGGGCTTGGCATCACGGTCGAAGGCGATGACGGTGCCATCGTCGGTGACCGCCGACTTGATCTTCTTGGCCACGGACTTCGGTTCGTCCAGGATGTTGATCAGGCCCGCGGGGCTCTTGGCCGATTTGCTCATCTTCGAGGTCGGGTCCTGCAGATCGTAGATCTTCGCGGTGTCCTTGGGGATCCCGGGTTCGGGGATCGTGAAGGTCGTTCCGAAGCGCGTGTTGAAGCGTTCGGCCAGGTTGCGGGTCAGCTCCAGATGCTGGCGCTGGTCCTCGCCCACCGGGACGATGTCGGCCTGGTACAGCAGGATGTCAGCTGCCATCAGCGCCGGATAGGTCAGCAGGCCCAGGGACACGCGTTCGCCCTTGGCCGACTTGTCCTTGAACTGAGTCATTCGCTGGGCCTCCCCCAGCGAAGCGGTGCATTCGAGGATCCAACTCAGCTGCGCGACCTGCGGCACCTGCGACTGGACGAACAGGGTGGAGCGTTCCGGGTCCAGGCCGGCGGCGATGAACTGCGCGGCGGTGATCAGCGTGCGCTCCCGCAGCTGGGCGGGGTCCTGGTCGACGGTGATCGCGTGCATGTTCGCGATGAAGTAGAAAGCGTCGTGGTCCTCCTGGAGGGACACGAACTGCTGCAGGGCGCCGATGTAGTTGCCCAGATGGAGGGAGTCGGAGGTCGCCTGGATACCCGACAGGGACCGGGGGAGCTGAGAGGTTTCACTTACCGTCATGGTCCCATTCTGCCACCTGGCACGGACACGCCCAGAGTCGAGGCCAGACCATGACTCGCCTCACACCCCTGCGTGTTGCTGGTGACTCAGCTGTGTGAACGATTAGAATCAACGGCACACGACGGGCCGCACCATCCCACCAGCGCCCCGTCGCCGCCTTCGCGCGGGCACATATCCCACAAGGACCGACCCGCAGCCTGAACGGGCGCAGACACAACCAAGAACATCGGACGCTGTACGAAGGAGCACAGACCATGTCCGTCAACGTCGAATACGTCAAGACCGACGACGACCACCCACCGGTCGCCGTCATCGAGAAACCCAAATGGACCCCGGGGCGCATCGTCCTGTGGGTCGTCATCGCGCTCATCGCCGCCGTCGGCTGGGTGATGATCGCCTTCGTCCGCGGGGAGAACCTGAGCGCCTCGTGGTTCATCGCCGCCGCGGTCGGCAGCTATCTGATCGCCTACCGCTTCTATGGCAAGTACATCGAGTGGAAGATCTGCCGGCCCGACCCCAAACGCGCGACGCCGGCCGAGGTCAACAACAACGGCCGCGACTTCACCCCGACCGACCGCCGCGTGCTGTTCGGCCACCACTTCGCCGCGATCGCCGGCGCGGGCCCCCTGGTGGGTCCCGTGATGGCCGCACAGATGGGCTACCTGCCCGGCACCCTGTGGATCATCCTGGGCGTCATCGTCGCCGGTGCCGTGCAGGACTACATGGTGCTGTACTTCTCGACCCGCCGCAATGGCCGCTCGCTGGGCCAGATGGCCCGTGACGAGCTGGGCAATGTGGGCGGCATCATCGCCTCGATCGGCATCCTGCTCATCATGATCATCCTGATCGCGGTACTGGGTCTGGTCATGGTCAACGCCCTGGCGGACTCCCCCTGGGGCGTCTTCTCCATCGCGATGACCATCCCGATCGCCCTGTTCATGGGCGTCTACATGCGCTACATCCGCCCCGGCAAGGTGCTGGAGACCTCGATCATCGGCATCGTGCTGTTGCTGGCCGCGATCGCCGGCGGCAGCTGGGTCAACGCGAGCCCGTTCTGGCACGACTTCTTCCTGCTGGACAAGACCACCCTGGTGTGGTGCGTGATGATCTACGGCTTCTTCGCCGCGATCCTGCCCGTGTGGGTCCTGCTGGCCCCGCGCGACTACCTGTCGACGTTCATGAAGGTCGGCACCATCGTGCTGCTGGCCATCGGCATCATCATCGTCAACCCCGTCGTGCAGATGCCCGCCGTCACGGACTTCGCGTTCAACGACAAGGGCCCGGCCTTCGCCGGTGCGCTGTTCCCGTTCCTGTTCATCACGATCGCCTGTGGCGCCCTGTCCGGCTTCCACGCGCTGATCAGTTCGGGTACCACGCCGAAGATGGTGGAGAAGGAATCGCAGATCCGCCTGATCGGCTACGGCGGCATGCTCACCGAGTCCTTCGTGGCGATCATGGCCCTGGTGGCCGCGGTCAGCCTGGACAAGGGCATCTACTTCGCGATGAACGCCGCCGAACCGCTGACCGGGGGCACCCCGCAGACGGCCGCCGACTTCGTCAACAACAACCTCGGCCTGGACCATGTGTCGACCAGCGCACAGGAACTGGACCAGGCGGCCAAGGACGTCGGCGAGAACACCATCATCAGCCGGACCGGCGGCGCGCCCACCCTGGCGATGGGCATGGCGCACATCCTGCACAATGTCATGGGCGGGCCGGCCATGATGAGCTTCTGGTACCACTTCGCCGTGATGTTCGAGGCGCTGTTCATCCTGACCACGATCGACGCCGGTACCCGCGTGTGCCGCTTCATGCTCTCGGACTTCCTGGGCAACTTCATCAAGCCGTTCAAGAACCCCTCGTGGATCCCCGGTGGTCTGATCACCACCGCGATCGTCATCGCGGCCTGGGGCGGCGTGTTGCTGATGGGCGTGACCGATCCCCTGGGCGGCATCAACACGCTGTTCCCGTTGTTCGGTCTGTCCAATCAGCTGTTGGCCGCGATCGCCCTGTCCGTGGTCTGCGCGATCGTGTGCAAGATGGGCAAGGCGAAATATGTGTGGATCCCCGGCATCGCGCTGGTCTGGGACCTGGCCGTGACCATGGCTGCGTCCTGGCAGAAGATCTTCGACTCCCGCCCCACGGTGGGCTACTGGTCGCAGCACTTCACGTACAAGAACGCGCTGGCCGACGGCAAGACGGAACTGGGCACCACCAAGGGCGTCGAGGCGATGGAGGCCGTTGTCCGCAACACCTTCATCCAGGGTTCACTGTCCGTGCTGTTCGCGGTCATCGTGGTGCTGGTCGTGATCGTCACGCTGATCAAGAGCTACCAGGCGATCCGCGCCGGCTCCCTGCCCACCAGTGAGGAGCCCTTCACCCCCACCAAGACCTTCGCCGCCGCCGGCTTCATCGACACCAAAGCGGAGAAGGAACTGCAGGCCCAGTGGGACGAGTACAACGTGGCCCACGGCATCAAGACCCACGACGGGCACGGCGCATGAGCGCCGAGGCCACGCCCAGCTTCCGCTCCCTGCTCGCCCGGGCGTGGGCCCGGGTGGGCCGGGCCGCGGGGTTCGTCCTGTGGTATGCCCGCGAGGTCTCCGGTGAGAACGGCTACAAGCACTACCTGGACGCCTATGTGGCCAGGCACGGCTGTTCCCACGGGGCGATGACCGAACGCGAATACTGGCGGGACAAAACGGACCGCCAGGACCGCGAGCCCCAGGCCCGCTGCTGCTAGAACCCGCCCTCCCGCCGACCCGTCAAAAAAGTTCGAACTTCCTCCGGGGATTCGCACTTCTTTGACGGGTCGGCGCAGTTTGTGAGGCCCCAGGGAGGATATGGGAGGCCCCAGGCACAATAGAGGCTATGCACGCACCGAAGATTCCCCTGTTCCTGGACTGCGATCCCGGCATCGACGACGCCATCGCCCTGGGCTACGTTCTGTGCCGGCCCGATGTCGACCTGGTGGGGGTCGCCGCCAGCGGCGGCAATGTGCCCACGGCCCAGGTCACCGCGAACGCCCTGGGCTGGCTCGCCCTGGCCGGCGACACCTCCACCCCCGTCCACCCGGGCTCGGACCTGCCCCTGGCCCATCTGTCCGGCGAGCGCACAGGCGATCCCGTCTACGCCGATGACACCCACGGCCCCACCGGCGCCGGCTATGCGCAGCTGCCGGAACATACGGCCCCCAGCCCGGTGTCCGCGGCCCAGGCCTGGGTCGATGCGGCACGCGCCCATCCGGGGGAACTGATCGGTGTGGTGATCGGACCCGCGACCAACCTGGCCCTGGCCCTGGACATCGAGCCCGAACTGCCCCGTCTGGTCCGCCGCCTGTTCATCATGGGCGGGGCCTTCAACTACCGCGGCAACACCCACCCGACCACCGAGTGGAACGTCACCTTCGATCCCGAATCCACCGCCCGGGTGATCCGCGAGTTCGGCACCAAGGCGCCCGTGCTGCCGGTCATCGCGCCGATCGAGGCGACCGAGGCCGTGGTCATGACTCCGCAGCGGCTGAACATGGTGCTGCGCTACGAGCACGGGGCCGGCTGGCACGCCTGGCTCGAGCAGCTGGCGCAGGCACTGAAGTTCTACTTCGAGTTCCACCAGTGGGACGGCCACGGTTATCTCGCCCACATCCACGATCCCTTCGTGGTGGCAGCGGCACTCGCCTGGGCCCACTCCGCCCCCGCGGCCTCGGCCCCCGCGCCCATCCCCTGGTCGCGCACCGCCACGACTGCCGCCGATGTGGAGCTGACCGGTACACTCACACGTGGCGAAACCGTCGCGGATTGGCTGGGACGTTGGGATAGGCCCGACAACCTGGAGATCATCCGGTCGATCGACTCCGAGTCGTTCATCGCCCATCTTCTGACCACCCTAGGCAAAGGACCCAAGGCATAACCATGTCGACTTCACCCCACCCCCGGCCCACCGATAGCGCATCTGGGCAGGGGCCCGCCGCACCGACGGGTCCCGGAGAAACCACAGAAAACACCTCAGTGAACACCTCGAGCCCCGCCCCTTCCTCGGCCCGCCGGACCTGGTCGCTCGTGGCCATCGGCCTGGGTGCGGCCGTCATCATCGGCACCTACATCACCGTCCTGCTCACCCAGCCGGCCACCCTGTCCACCGACCTGGGCAGCGCAGCGCTGGGCGTCATGTGCGGCTATCTGCTGGGTGGCGTGCTGATCGCGGCGGGCTCCCTGGCCTTCATCCCCGCGACCACCTTCGCCATGATCCCCGTGGCCATCGCCCTGAACGTGGTGCTCGGCGAGATCGTGGGCAAGCTACCCATCCCCCTGTATCTGGATTCGATCGGCTCAGTCCTGGTGGGCGTGATGGCCGGCCCCGCCGCCGGCGCGCTGACCGGCATCCTGTCGAACCTCATCTGGGGCCTGACCCTGGGCCCGTCGACCATCGCCTTCACCGCCGGTGCCGCCTTCGCCGGCGCCGCAGCCGGCTGGGCCGCCCGGACCGGGGCCTTCAAACGCATCTGGACCGCCATCATCGCTGGCCTCATCGTCGGTGTGCCGGCCGGGGCGATCGGCGCGCCAGTGGCCGCCTATATCTACGGCGGCGGCCTGGGTGTGGGCACCGGCGGGGTCGTCGCGACCTTGCAGGCCGCGGGCCTCGAGGTCGTCAACGCGACCACCATCCAGTCCCTGGCCTCGGACACGATCGACAAGGCGCTTATCTTCCTGCTGGCGTTCCTGGTCCTGCGCTCCCTGCCCCAGCGGATCCTGCGCAAGGCACCCTACGCCCGCTTCTCCCAGCGGGGCGGTGCCTCCTCCCAGCAGGCCGGCGCCTCCCAGCGCACCGCGCACCGGTGACGCCACAGCCCGCCCCCGCGAGCACTCCCACGACCGCCCCGCGCCTGCACCCGGCCACCCAGGTCCTGGCCACTCTGTGCGCCCTGTTCCTGGTGTTCGGCGTGTCATCGCCGCTGGTGCCGGCCGCCGTGATCGTGGCGGCGGGCTGCGTGGCGGCCGCGTCCCGCTCCGTGCGCCTGCGCACCTGGGCTGCGACCCTGGCGTTCGTGTCCCTGCCCGTACTGGTGATGACGCTGATCATCCAAGGGCTGTTCTATCCCGGTGAGCGGGTCACGGTGCTGTGGAGCGCCGGGCCCGCGCACATCACGGTCGAGGGCCTGGCCATCGCCGTGCAGTTGTGGCTGCGGGTGGCCGGCACCGTGGCGGTCAGCGCACTGTTCGCCCTGGGCTCGGATTCCGCGCGGCTGTTCGACGCGCTGGTGGCACTGCGCGTGCCCGTGCGGATTGCGCAGGTCTGCGCGTCCGCCCTGGGCCTGGCAGGGCAGTTGGGCGCGCAGACGCGCGCGCTGTTGGCCGCCCACCGTGCCCGAGGCTGGGACACCTCCCGCTTGCGCGTGCGCCTGACGCTGTTGCCGGGACTCCTGGCCGCGCTGTTCACCGGTGCGCTGGTGCAGATGGATCAGCGTCAGGTGACATTGGCCCAGCGTGGGCTGGGGCATGTGTCGGGGCCGGGAGCGCGGCGTCCGGGATCATTGCAGGACCATGCCGATTCCCCCGTGCAGCGCGCCTGCCGGTGGATCATGCCGGTCCTGGTGCTGGCCCTCATCATCGCGTCCTCGGCCCATTTGCTGCCGCTGCCCACTGCCACCCGGATTCTGGAGGTCCTCGGTGTCTGAACCATCCACGCCCTCCGGCACAGCACCGAACGCCGCAGCGGGCACAGCGGCCGGCATCGGAATCGTGCTGCGGCCCGGCGAATACCTGGCCGTGCTGGGTCCGCGCGGCGCCGGCCTGTCCACCGTGTGTATGAGCGCCTGCGGGATCGACCCCGAACCCCACCAGGAACCCTCCGCCGGGCAGGGCTTCACCGATGGTCCGGGCCAGGCGGTCGCCCGGCACCCGGCCTGGGGCATCCCGGTGGGCGTCCCAGCTGGCCAGGCGGCAATGCTCGGCGACGATCCGGAGGCCCAGCTGACCGGGATGACCAGCCTGGTCCGCGACGAGGTCCAGCTACCCCTGCGCCTGCACGGTGGGGCCAAGCCGCGCAGACGCGCCGCGGCCCAGTGCGAACGCCTGGGGATCACGGAGTTGTGGGACCGCCGACTGGATACCCTGTCCGGTGGGCAACGCCAGCTGACAGCGCTGGCGGGCCTGCTGACCCTGGAGCCGGTCACCCTGGTGCTCGATCAGCCGTCCCTGTCCCTGGACCGGGTGGGCCGGGCGCGCCTGGCGCGGATCCTGCGCGAACACTGCACGCGCGGCGGTTCTGTGCTGGTCACGGGCCATCAACACGACGAGGTCACCGCCGCGGCCGGCCGCACGCTGTTCCTGGAGGCGGGTCGGATCACCGGCGAGGTCTCCGGCCGACCCACCGACGTGTTGTTGGCGGACCACGGGGTCTGGAGCATGCTGGAGGCGGACGTAGCCGGCCCGGCCCAAGCTGCAGACTTCTCCCCCACGGGGCCGCTGGGTCCGAGCGGCGGGGATGCGAACGCTGCACAGGCAGAACCACTTCTGCGCATTGAGGATTTGACCGTTTCACGTGGCACACACACGATCCTCGATCAGGTGGGTCTCAGCCTGGGCGCGGGCCAGGTGCTGGCCCTGGAGGGACCCAACGGCATCGGCAAGTCGACCCTGCTGCGGGCCCTGGCCGGCATCCTCGATACCGGAGCGCGGGTGTCCGGGCACATCCTCTTCAGTCCCTCACGCCTCGACCTGGCACAGTTGCCGGCCCATCTGCGCGCGGCCCATCTGGCCTGGGTGGGACAGGATCCGTCCGCCCAGCTGTCCACAGCGAGTGTGCACGCCGAACTGGTCCGCGCCACTCCGCTGCCTCGCCTGCCGCGCAAACAGCGGGCCGAGGCCAGGGCCCAGCGCGTCCAGCAGGCCGAGCAGGTGGCCGAACGGATCGGCCTGGCCGATCAGATGGACGTCCATCCCCATGATCTGGGGCCGGCGCAGCGCAAGGACCTGGTGATCGGCACGGCGTTGATGCTGGGGGCGCGGATTCTGCTGCTCGACGAACCCACCCTGGGCCGCGATCGGGCCGGGATCATCGCGCTGACCGCTTTGGTCGAGGAGTTCAGCGCGGCGGGCGGGGCCGTCATCCTGACCACCCACGATCATCGATGGGCCGCTACCGTGTCATCGCACCGGGTGGACCTGGGCGCGGTGTAGAACCGGCTGCCTGTGAGAATAGGGGGCATGCCCACCTCCCAGGAGCACCCATGAGCGTCACCAGTCCCCTCCACGTGATCATCGCCGTGGTGGTCCTGGCAGTCTTGACGACCGTCTTACTGTCCGTCTTTCAGGGAGCGCCCCGCTGGTCCCAGCTGTGGGCGGTGGTGCGCGGGGCGGTTCAGCTGGCACTCATCAGCCTGATCCTGGGCACGGTCATCACCAGCTATGTGTGGATCGCCGCGGCCCTGCTGGTTATGTTCACGGTGGCCTGGACGACCGCGACCCGCAGGATCGGCTGGTCGGGCCACCACGTGGCGGTGATGGGGACGGCGATGGCAGGTGGTGCGCTGACCAGTCTGCTGGTGATCTTCGGCAGTGGCGCGGTGGAGTTCTCCCCACGGTATCTGCTGGCCCTGGGTGGGATCATCATCGGCGGGTCGATGACGGTGGCCACCCTGGCCGCCCGCGGCTACCGCCAGTCGCTGGCCGACCATTGGGCCGAAGTCGAGGCCTGGCTGGCACTGGGCGCGACCGAGGCCCAGGCGGTCCGCCGGATCGCGCGGTTGGCCGTGGCGAATGCGCTGGTACCCAATACAGATCAGGCGAAGACCACAGGGCTGGTGACACTGCCAGGGGCCTTCGTGGGGGCGATCTTCGGCGGCCTGTCACCACTGCAGGCCGGCCAGTTCCAGATTCTGGTCCTGGCCGGCCTGCTGGCAACGGGCAGTATCACCGCGATCACCGTGGTGACGGGGCTGCGGCGTCCGCTGCGCCGCCCCGCATAATCGCCTACTGGCGCTTGCGACGACGGGCCAGAATGACGGCCACTCCGCCGATGAACAGCAGTGCGAGTCCGACACCGGCTGCGGTGAGTTCCATGCCGGTGCGCGGCAGGTCCCCACCGGTCTCGGTTTCACCACCGGCCTGCGGATCATCGCCTCCCGCATCACCGGAGCCGTCCGAGCCGTTGGTCCCATCGGTGCCGTCGGTCTCGTCATCCCCGACGACCTCATCGCCAACGACCTCGAACTTGCCCTTGTAGGTCTTGCCCCCAGCTGTCACATTGACCGTGTAGGTACCGACATACGCTTCAGGAGTCGCCGGGTTGTTACCGAATATGCTCCATTTGGCAACACCATCGGTTCCGACGTCGATCTTCTTGGCCTTCGAAGGCTTGACGGCCTTCGGACCCTTGACCGTGTAGGTAACCGAAGTGCCGGATTCCTGCTCAGTGAGTTCTGCGGATACGCCCTTGTCCTGATTTACGAAGTCGTCGGTGCCGAGTGTCTCTGGGGTCAGCGAGAACTTGGCTTCGACCTTGGACGGGGTCTTACCCTTGACCACTTCGAACGTATCCGTATAGTACTTACCGCCGGCTGTGACATTGACACCGTACTTGCCGACCAGATCGTCCGCGGTTTTCTCTGCGGAGAGTACACCGAAGATGTTCCAGGAGGCAGTCTTATCCTTGCCGACGGATACCGCCTTGGACAGGGCCTTCTTTCCGTCAGGCGAAACGACATCGTATGTCACGGTATCGCCCGGTTTCTGCTCAGTCAGAGTGACGAGCACACCTGGAACCTTTTCCGCGGCCGCCGACTCGGTATCGGAGGCATCCGCCGTGGACTTTTCAGCAGCCGCGGCTTGAGCCTTGGGAAGCACTTTGGAGCCGCCCCCTGCGGGATCGGTCTCACCCGCCGAAGTGGTGGCTTCGCCCGCAGGTTCCGTCTTCCCCGGGGCCTTGTCATTGGTAGGAGCCGAGGAAGGCGTCTGGGTCGGCTGCACAGCGTCCTTATTCACGAACTCATCGGTGCCGATGACCTTCGGATCGATCGTCAGAACCGCTTTAGGATCCGGCTTCGTCGATTCCGTTGGCTCAGACGATGGGTTCTGGGAAGGTGCCGGAGATGTGGGGGCGTCGGTGCTCGGACCAGTAGACGGCTCGGGCTTGGGCCAATTTGGCGCAGGCCAATCATCGGGCATCTCAGAGACGATTTCGAATTCGACCCGCACACCACGGATATTGTCCGAGTCCACAATCGAACCGGTCAACAGGTTGATCGTATGCTTCTTCCCGACCTCCCACACGACCTTCTTCTTGTTATTGTCCGCAGTCAACAACTCGAAATCATGCGACCAGGAACCATCCTCGTTAGCCAGGAAAGCATCCATCGTGTCAGTCGGCAAGGTCTCCAAGCCATCCGGATCCAGCGGCTTCTTAGTCGGACGGTAGCCACCGCCCTCATCGTACTTCTGCGCGATGAACGACGGCTCGCCCTTCTTCGACGTGAAACCCCTACCCTCAATGTGCAAAGGCTGACCAATTTTGACCTTCATGGGGATCGTCACGGTCGCACCATCGGCGCACGTCGCGTAGTAATAATGCCCATCATTCGTCAGCTCACCAGGCTGACCTGCAGGCGCACCACAGTTCTTACCCGCTTCATCGCCCACAGCCAAAGCACTGCTCGTACCCAAGGTCACGGCACCGCCCAAGGCAAGCGCCAGCGCAAGACCGGCTCCGGCCAGTCGAGCTCCCAGCTTCGTGTTTCTCATTCTCTTCCCTTCGACGGTGCCGTGTGGACTCCGTTTTTCTTGCTCAGTCCTGCTTGCGACGGCGGGAGACCATCACGGCCACACCACCGACCAGCAGCAGGCCCGCACCGATGCCTGCGGCGGTCAGTTCCATACCGGTCTTTGGCAGGTTCCCGGCATTGTCGCCGTCGTCATTGCCCGTGGAATCATCGCTGCCTGCGGAGTCATCCGAACCGTTGTCACCGGAGCCGTTGTCACCGGAGCCGTTATCCTCGGCGCCGCTGTCCCCGTTACCGGAGTCGCCAGAACCGTTGTCGTCACCGGCACTGCTATCACCGTTGCCATTGTCATCGGCTCCGTTGTCACCGTTGCCGTTGTCATCGCCCTCGCCCGGCTTCGGATCCTCGGCGGTCACGGTGAACGAGGTCGACAGGTTCTTCTTGTCCAAGGCCTTGACCAGTGCTTCGTCCTTGGAGT
Organism: Brevibacterium sp. 91QC2O2; assembly: GCF_024580695.1. NCBI lineage: Bacteria > Bacillati > Actinomycetota > Actinomycetes > Micrococcales > Brevibacteriaceae > Brevibacterium > Brevibacterium sp. 91QC2O2. Next base: position 179,279 of record NZ_JANIJY010000004.1, read on the forward strand.
CGTACTCGACGCCGACCTTGTACTCGCCGACGTAGCTCTCAGGATGTGCAGCATCCGTACCGTAGACGATCCACTGGGCCTTCCCGTCCTTGTCGACCGTGACAGTCTCGGTGATCGGCTTGACGCCATCGGCCGTGCGCGCAACATTGAACGTGATCTCGGCACCGGGCTTGAGCCCGGTGGCGGAGAGGTTCACGCCCTTGTCCTTGTTCGTGAAGTCCTTCGCCGAGATCTTCTGCGGCGTCGCCGTCAGGGCAACCTCCTCTGCCGGGGCGTCCGTGGGCTTCGGATCCTCGGTCGGCTTGGCCGATTCGCTGGGCTCGGTGGTCGGATCGGTCGTGGGCTCAGGGGACTCCGGCTCAGTCGGATCCTCGGTCGCAGTCTCGCTGGGCTCAGGGGACTCCGGCTCAGTCGGATCCTCGGTCGCAGTCTCGCTGGGCTCCGGGTCCGGCTCGTCGGCAACGATTTCAAACTCGACCCGCACACCACGGATATTGTCCGAATCCACAATCGAACCGGTCAGCAGATTAATCGAGTGCTTCTCCCCGACCTTCCACTCGACCTTCTTCTTGTTATTGTCCGCAGTCAACAACTCGAAATCATGCGACCAGGAACCATCCTCGTTAGACAGGAAAGCATCCATCGTGTCAGTCGGCAAGGTCTCCAGGCCATCTGGATCCAGCGGCTTCTTAGTCGGACGGTAGCCACCGCCCTCATCGTACTTCTGCGCGATGAACGACGGCTCACCCTTCTTCGACGTGAAGCCCGTACCCTCAAGATGCAGAGGCTGCCCGATCTTGACCTTCATCGGAATCGTCACGGTCGCACCATCGGCGCACGTCGCGTAGTAATAATGCCCATCATTCGTCAGCTCACCAGGCTGACCTGCAGGCGCACCACAGTTCTTACCCGCTTCATCGCCGACAGCCAAAGCACTCGTGCTCAGCGCCACGGTACTGCCCAGGCCTAATCCGGCGGCGAGGACGATTGCCCCCAGCTTCTTTCCGGAGATGTTCTTCAGTTTCACGGCTGTCCTTCCATCGATGAACCGCTTTGCTGTCTGTGTTTACATGCACCCCAGGCCCGGGGGATCGCTCCCCCGGGCCTGCGGTACTTCAGTCAATCCGCGTCAGCAAAACCGACTGTCAGATTTCCTTGTGGCGACGACGCGAGATCGTCACCGCTGCGCCACCGACGATCAACAGGGCGGCGCCTGCGGCGATCGCCGCGCCGATCTGCGCACCGGTCACGGGCAGCTTGCCGTCGTTGTCATCGCCGGCTTCGTTGTCCGAACCGCCGTTGTCACCGGAACCGTTGGCGTCATCCGAGCCACCATTGTCGCCCGAACCGTTGGCGTCATCCGAGCCACCGTTGTCGCCCGAACCGTTGGCGTCATCCGAGCCACCGTTGTCGCCCGAACCGTTGGCGTCATCCGAGCCACCGTTGTCGCCCGAACCGTTGGCGTCATCCGAGCCACCGTTGTCGCCCGAATCGTTGTCGTCACCGGAACCATCGGTCGGTTCGTCCGTGGGCTCGTCGCTCGGATCCGGATCCGGCTGCGAGTCGTCGGCCTTGGCCTCGAACCGCTGCAGCAGGTCACGAGCATCGGGCTCGTCGCCCTCAGCCTGTGCTCCCGGTGCCGGAGTGCCCTCACGCGGGCCGCCCTTGCTGACGCCGAAGATGTGGCCTTCACCGTCAGACATGACGTGGTTGGCGTTCTTCAGGGCGTCCAGCGTCTGCACCTCGTTGCCCTTGACGTCGTACACCGTGACGGTGCCGGCGGTACGGTTGGACACGTAGAACCAGCCGCTCTTCGCATCGAAGGCCGCGTTGAGCGAACCAGCGGCAACTTCGTTGCCGTCGGCGTCCTTGGCAGTCAGCTTGACCGACTTGATCAGCTTGCCGGACTCAGCGTCGACGAAGACGACCGAGGTGTCTGCCGAGGCCTGTGAGGCAATCGCCAGCGTCTTGGACTTCGGGTCGAAGGCGATTCCGGAGGCGGTTTCCACCTTGGCCGGGATGTCCTTGTAGGCGACCTTGCCCGTGGCCGTGTCCAGCACCGCATAGCGTGCCGAGTTCATGCTCGGGATGTAGGCCGTCTGCGAGGCCTGGTCGAAGGCGATGGACATCGTGTAGAAGTTGTCTTCCACCTTGATGGTGTCCAGCTGCTTCAGGGTCTTCGTGTCGAAGACCGCGATGCCGTCGGTACCGATCGTGACATAGGCCTTGCCGGCCTTCTCATCGACCTGCACGTCGCGACCGTGGGCGGCGGATCCGGATTCGAACTGCTTGATCAGTTTGAGCGAGTCCGCATCGTAGACGGCGACGCTGTTCTGGCGGGTGTTGGTCACCCATACGGTGTTGTTCGTCTCATCGACATCCACACCGTAGACGGCGAACCGAGCACCGGCGCGGTCACCGCGTTCGCTCGGATCCGCCGGAGCGTTGACTGCCTTCTGAACCTGCAACGAGTCAGCGTCCAGCTTGATCAGCTTGGATTCCTTAACCGGCGGGCGACCCACAGCCGTGGTCGCGTAGATCGCGTTGTTCTTCTTGGAGAACGCCGTCTGGTAGAAGCCACGCGAAACCGCGGTCTCCTTGCCGATGATCTTCGAGGACTCGTCCGTGGTGCCAGGAACGTCCACGACCGGGGATTGCTTGACCTCGTCGGTCGCGTCCTCTGCCGTCAGGTTGTCGTAATCGATGGGCGCGGCTTCGAAACGCTGCAGCAGGTCCTTGGACTCGCCATCGCGGTTGCCGCCCTTGCTGACGCCGAAGACATGCCCAGCGCCATCTGCCATGACGTGGTTGGCGTTCTTCAGCGCGTCCAGCGTCTGCACGTCGTTGCCCTGGTTGTCGTACACCGTGACGGTGCCGGCGGCACGGTTGGAGACGTAGAAGAGCTTCTTCGTAGTGTCGAAGGCCGCGTTGAGCGAACCAGCGGCGACATCCTTGCCGTCAGCATCCTGGGCAGTCAGCTTGACCGACTTGATCAGCTCGCCGTTTTCGGCGTTCATGAACACCACGGACGTATCCGCGGAAGCCTGCGATGCGATCGCCAGGGTCTTCGACTGCGGGTCGAAGGCGATGCCGGAAGCCGACTCGACCGTCGCCGGGATGTCCATGTAGTCGAGCTTGCCGTTGGCCGTGTTGAGCTTGGCAACGCGCGCCGAGTTCATGCTCGGGATGTAAGCGGTCTGCGAGGCTGCGTCGAAGGCGATGGACATCGTGTAGAAGTTGTCTTCCACCTTGATGGTGTCCAGCTGCTTCAGGGTCTTCGTGTCGAAGACCGCGATGCCATCGGTACCGATCGTGACATAGGCCTTGCCGGCCTTCTCATCGACCTGCACGTCGCGACCGTGCGCAGCAGAGTCCTTGGGGAACTGCTTGACCAGTTCCAGCGTGTCTGCGTCGTAGACAGCGACCGTGTTCTGGCGGGTGTTGGTCACCCACACGGTGTTGTTCGCCTCATCGACGTCCACACCGTACATCGCGTACCGGGCACCCTCCTGCGGGTTGCCTTCCTTATCGGTGGCCTTGGCGTCGATCGGCGCGTTGACGGCCTTCTGCACCTTCAGCGAGTCCGCGTCCAGCTTGACCAGCTTGGATTCCTTGACCGGAGGGCGACCCACAGCGGTAGTCGCGTAGACCGCATTGTTCTTCTTCGAGAACGCCGTCTGGTACAGACCCTGTGCGAAGGAGGTTTCCTTGCCCGCGATCTTGGAGTCCTTGGCCGTGGTGCCAGGGACGTCGGCGACGGCGGTCTGGGCCTTCTTGACCTCGTCGGTCACGTCTTCGGCAACAGGAGTTTCTTCCGAGGGATCTTCGGCCTTCGTCACGTTGAAGGTGTGACGAGAGGGCTTGCTCACGTCACCTTCGACGATGCTTCCGGACAGGACCTGCAGGGTGTGCTTCGATCCTTCCTTCCACTTATCAGAGACAGGAGCTTCCTCGGCGTCTTCCTGCTGGTCTTCGCTCGTCGAGTTGTCCGCAGTGGGCATCGGGATCTCGATGGACCAGTCGCCGGTCTTTTCATCGGCCTTGATGGCAGCCCAGACGCTACCGCGCTTCAGATCGCCGGGGCCTGCAGTTCCGTCTTCGGGAGCGTCGAGGACATTACCGTCGGCATCCTTGTAGACCTCGATCTTCTCGCCGTCGACGTCGATGTCACCGGTGCGCCAGACCTGACCGCCGTCCAGCTTGAACGCGATGGTCGGCGCCATCTGACCATTGGCATTGGGCTTCTCGTTCAGCCAGCTCTTGCCGGTGACCTTGAGCTTGCCACCTTCGGCAACCGTAGTGGGAACGTCGATGGTGGGTTCAGCTGCGGGAGCGTCTGCTTCCTTAACGGAGAACGTTACATGCTGTGAAGAATTAGGCGACAGGACTCGGAACCAATGATCGCCGGCTTCCAGGTCCGACGGCAGGGCGAGCTCTTTCGTGAATTCTCCCTTGTCATCCGAATCAACGGCGTAGATGACATCATCGCCGTCCTGCTTGTATGCGCCGTCATCGATCTTCACCGACAGCTCGTCGTTTGCGGCGAAACCGGTGCCCTTAAGCGTAATCTTGCCGCCCGCTTCGACAGCTGTTTCACCGTCAATGGACAGTTTCCCCTGGCCGCTGTCGGGGCGCGGCTGTTTGGCCTCGGCCGCAGCAGCGGGAGCAGACAGGAAATCGATAGGGGCGGTTGCCAGCGGGACGCCGGCGCCGACGGCCACGGCCAGGCTGAGCGCGCCCAGGCGCTTGCCGGCCTTGGTCGGGATCGGATTGAACTTCACGGAAACCTCCGGTAGGTGAGCTGGTGCTCGTGTACGTGATGCCAAGCGACACAACATAGAACAGGTCCAGGTCAGGCTCGCTTTGCGCACCTTAGGCTTGGCTACATTGAACCTTAACAGCGCCTGAGGGTTTGAGCAACGTTTCATGACTCAAATACCCCTGCATCTGTTCGGATGGAAGCTGATAGAGCAGGCGAAATTGGTTGATTTATTGCGGTTCAGACAGCAAACGGCTCGATTTTCTATGAGCCGAATTACATTTACCGGCGTCTCGCGAAGCGGGACAGTGCCGGCACAATCAGGGGTGTCCCGGAAGCGGGATCGTCGATCACACTGCAGGACAAACCGAACACGGACTCGATGAGTTCGGCCGTGACGATGTCGGCCGGCCTACCCTGGGCGATCAGTTCCCCCTGGCGCATGAACACCACATGGGTCGCGTAGCGGAATGCCAGGTTCAGATCGTGCAGCACGACCAGAACGGTGCGACCCTCCGCGTGCAAGCGCGCAGCCAGGTCCAGGACCTCGATCTGGTGCGTGATGTCCAGGTATGTGGTCGGCTCGTCCAACATCAGGATGTCGGTCTCCTGCGCCAGCACCATGGCGATCCACACGCGTTGGCGCTGGCCACCGGACAGGGCGTGCACGGGGCGGTCTGCGAATTCCGCGACGAAGGCCGACTGCAGAGCGTTCTCCACCGCGATCTCATCGGCCTCGCTCCACTGCCGCATCATCCCCTGGTGCGGGTAACGGCCCCGGGCCACCAGGTCTGCGACGGTGATGTCCCCGGGCGCGGTGGACTGCTGGGGCAAAAGCCCCAGGTGCCGGGCAACTTCCTTCGAGTTCATCGCATGGATGTCCTGCCCGTCGAGCAGAACGTCGCCCTGGGTGGGTTTGAGCACGCGCGCCAGGGACTTCAACAGGGTCGACTTGCCACAGGCGTTGGGCCCCAAGATCACGGTCAGCTCATTGGCCGGAAGATCGAAGTCGACGCCCTTGAGCACCTTGTGATCCCCGTACCCCACATGGATGCCCCGTGCGGAGATCCGCGGCGGCAGCGGCTCGGGCAGAACCGCGGTTGCAGCGGTGTTGGGTGCTTCGGAGGCCGAGGATGCGTACGGGTCCGTGTTGTCGATGCTCATAGGGTGCCTCTCCGGTATTCGATGAAGAGCAGGAAGATCAGATAGATGCCGCCGATCGAGGACGTCACAATGCCCACGGCGATCTCATTGGGGGCGAAGATCCGCTGGGCGATGACATCGCAGACCGCCACCAGCAGTGCGCCCAGCATGGCCGAGGTGCCGATCGCGGCCCCGGAGGTCCGCGCCAGCCGCTTCGAGATATGCGGGGCCGCCAGCGCGACGAAGGCGATGGGACCGGCGACCGCAGTTGCCAGGGACACCAGGACCACACCGATCACCAGGGTCATGGCGCGTACCAGTCCGGTGGGCACGCCCAGACCCGTCGCAGGTTCATCGCCCATGGGCAGCATCGACAGGGGCTTGGACAGCCACAGCAGGAAGGGAATGCAGATGATGAGGACCGGCACCAGCCACATCAGGCTGCTGAACGTCATACCGTTGAGCGAACCGATGTTCCACTGCTGGGCGTCCTGTGCGGCCTCCAACGGAGCTTTGACCAGCAGCAGACTGTCCACAGCCTTGAGCGCTGCGGACACGCCGATGCCGATCAACACCATCTTGAAGCCGGGTGTGGCCAGGCCCCCGGCCAACAGGGAGATCAGAATCGCGGCACCCACACCGCCGATCAGTGCGCCCAGCGGGGTCTGGATTCCGGATCCGCCGAACACGATGATCGCCAGGATCGCCCCGGTCGATGAGCCTGCGGCGAAGCCGATGATGTCCGGGCTACCCAGCGGATTGCCCGAATAGATCTGGAACAGGGCACCGCTGATACCCAGGGCCGCGCCCACCAGAAGGGCCGCCAGGGCACGGGGCAGGCGGACGTATTGCACGAAGTAGTTCGCCAGTCTGTCCGAGGACGTGCCGAACAGACCCTCGATCGACTGCTTGATCGACAACCCGTAGTCACCGATCATCAGCGTCGCGATGAACACCGCGACGGCCAGGACCAGGACGGTCAGGCTCACCAGCAGGGTGCGTGCCTCGAACCGCAGGCTCAGGGGCCCGAGGCGAAAGACCGTGAAACGGCTGCCCCTCCGCGCGACGCCACGCACTGCAGCGGACTGTTCGGTCACCGGTGGTTCCTTGATGCTCATGACCTATCCAGCCCCTTGGACTTGCGCACGATGAGAATGAAGAACGGAGCGCCGGCCAGGGAGGCGATGATGCCCACCTGGATCTCCGCCGGCGCCACGATGACGCGGGCCAGCACATCCGACAGCAGTAGCCAGGCAGCACCCAGCAGTGCCGCCAGGCCCAGGCTCCAGCCCAGGGAGTCCTTCATCAGCTTGCGGGCGATGATCGTCACCGCCAGGCCGACGAAGGTCAGAGGGCCTGCGATAGCCGTCGCCGCTGCGGAGAGCAGCGTGACAGCGATGAGCGAAACGGTCCGGATGGTCCCGACCTTCACGCCCAGGCCGATCGCGGCTTCGTCGCCCAGGGCCAGGGCGTTCAAGCCCGGAATAACTGCGAAGGAGACCGCCAGGCCCACGACGATGACGATCAGCGGAATCCACAGATCGGCGTAGGCCTTGCCCTCCAGGTTGCCGGCGACCCAGTAGCGGAACTCGTTGAACACCGCCTGGTTGCCGGAGATGATGGTCTGCGTGATCGCCGTGAGCGCCGCGCTGATCGCAACACCGGCCAGGGCCAGGCGGACCGGCGAGGCCCGATGACCGCCCGCGATGCCCAGCAGGTAGACGCCTGCGGCGGCCAGGCCCGCGCCCACGAAGGACGCGATCATATTGACCCCCGGCGTCATGATGCCCGTAATCGCTGCGGACAACACTACGGCGACCGAAGCGCCTGCGTTGATGCCCAGAATGCCGGGTTCGGCCAGCGGGTTGCGGGTCAGCGCCTGCATGATGCAGGTCGCCGCGCCCAACGCCAGGCCGACCACCAGGGCTGCCACGCTGCGCGGTAGCCGCAGGCCCCTGATCACTTCCGAACCGTCCGCGGCGGATGAGAAGAGTGCCTTGACCACCTGGATCGGGTTCATCATGTTCGAGCCCAGCATGATCCCCAGGATCACCGCCACGAAGATGACGGCCAGGGCGATGATGACATAGACGGCCCTGAGCACATGGGTACGCGCGCGGACCGCTCGCGCCGCCTCTTGGCGGGCAAGTGCGGCCTGCGAACGGCGCGGGGCTACTCCGGCTTGTGCTGGGAAGGGTCCGGCTGCGCCGGAGGAACTGGACCCTGTGATTTTCCCGGCGTCTCCCCTGTCTGCGGACCGCCGAAGGGATAGGACTTGGCCGGATGGTCGCCGCTGCGCGTCCACACCGGTTCGGTACCAGGTGCCGGCGCTGCCTGAACCGCAGCCCGTTGGGGCCGGGCCAGGAATGCGACGCCCATGGTCACCACGGCGAGGAAAGCCAGCATGATCCCGATCAGGCCCATCCAGGGGAAGGAATTGTCCCGCTTGGACAGTTCCCCGGCCAGGAGTTCGTTCTGCTTGCCCAGTTCCTCGACGGCCTTCTGGTCCTCGGCGCTGCCGGCCTGCGGCGCGGCTCCCGCCTGACCGCCGGCTGCGCCCGGCACCTGGGCCTGGTTGGCCCCCGCCTGCGGCGCATTCGCCGCCGGCGCCTGCGTGCTATTTCCCGATGAACCCTTGCTGCCACCACCGACCACGGTGGTCTTCTTGGTGGTCGTGCCGCTATTGCCGCTGCCGTTATTGACATTGGCATAACCGCCGGCCTTCGACTTCTTGCCGGTGGTGTTCGCGCTGCCGGTCACAGTGAAGTTGGGACTACGGTTCGTGTAGCCCTTGGATCCCTTGCCCGGCACGGTCTCAGACGCCAGGAAGCGCATCCAGTGACTGCCATTGGCCAGGTCCGCGGGAATCTTGACGGATCCGCTGACGGTCCCGGATTTGGGGATCTTCTGCTGGTGAACCACGCCCTGGCCCTGGATCGCCTGGTCACCGTCGCTGCTGCCGCCGTCGTCGAACTTGACGTAGACGGTCTCACCGCCGGGGTAGCCGCGCAGGGTGAAGTTCACCCGGCCGCCGGCCCGCACCGATTTAGGGGAGATCGTTGATTTGGTACCCGGGGTGTTCGGCTGAGCGCCGCCCGGGGGCAGGGCCTGAACCGGACCGGCCATGATGACGGACGCCAAGGCGACGGCCAGGGCCAACAAGATGGCCCCGATCCATGTTCCCGGCAACCGCTTTGCGGATGGCCTATGTGCGTTGTCCATGTGCTTCACCGCTTCCTATTGCGAGCCACTGCGATTGCCACGACGGCACCGGTGCCCAGCACCAGCACACCTCCGGCGGCCATGAGAAGAATGTCGTTCCATTTCAGATTCGAGGGCGAATAACCCTTGCCCAGGTAGTCGGACAGGTTCGCCCCTGCTACCCCGGCCCCGCGTTTGAGCGGCAACTGAGCCCAGCCGGCCAGTTCGCCCTTCCGGTTCGCCAGGACCAGCTGGTAGTCCCCCTCGGGCAAGTTCGTCACGTCCAATTGGATCTGGCTCGCGGTATCCACCTGCAGCCAGCCGATCGGGGTCTTGCCCGGATAGATGTAGAGGTAGACCCATTCCCCCGGGGGCACATCCTTCCCCATTTTCAAGGTGACCAGATTGCCGTTGATCTTGCCGGTTACCCCACCGGTATTGTCCTGATTGAGTTCCTCAACGGAATCGATCGGCGAGTCCACGGGCTTATCCGGCATCGGGATGCTCTCCACCGGTTCGGCCGCCTCCCCGGCGCCATCATCCTGGTAGATCGTCTCCTCCACGACGGTATTGTCACCGCCCTGGACATCGTTGGGTCCGTCGTTCGCCGCGTTCGCGCCGGCTTCAGTCGAAACCTGATCGACTCCGTCCAACGGATTCGTGATCCGTGTCCAGCCGACTACATTGGGATCCTTCGGGTCGTCTGGTTCCTCGCCTTGGAGCACCACATAGAACGTGCCCTCCGGTAGCTTGGATTGTGCGTACTTCACGTCCAAGAAACCGGAACCGCCCATCTTCAGCCACCGGTGGTCGGTGTGCGGGTAGACCGCGGATCCGTACTGATCGTAGAGCGTGATGAATGCGTAGTCCTTCGGCTTCATCCTGGCGCTGTAACCGGTCAGCATTCCATCGGTGTGGAAGGCCCGGAATCCATTCTTATTGGACTTCTTGAGTTCTGTTCCCGGGTCAACCATGAGCGGAGCCAGCGCGGGAATACACGCTTCGACACAGAACTTGTTCGTGTCCACGGCGCGCACTGTCGCGTTGTCTTTGGTCGAGCCGGTCAGCAGACGCATCTTGTGAATGCCCCGGTCGAAACCGCCGCCGTTGTCCTTGCGGAAGACCGTCCCTTTGCCCTTGTTGGCCTTCTTCGGCAGAGTCACCCAGGTATCGATCTTGCCTTCGGCATTGTTCACATCGATGACCCACCAGACGCTGTCCAGCGTCAGTGCCTGATTTCCCTTGAGCTTAACGTAATCACCCTTCTGCCTGGCATAGGGACCATTCTTATCCCCATCGAGCTTGATAGCAATACTGGCGCCACCGGATTCTGGGTCAGAACGGTTATTGCACCACCCCATACCGGTCACGTGAACCTTCTTGCCATATCCGGCCTTAGGGTACTTATCGTTCCCCTGTTGTTCGACTTTGATTGTGGGGGATTTCAGATCAGTGGTGCAGACCTTGGTGTTCGGATCCAGGTCACCCTTGTACTTCTGACCGTCAACGATCACAGGTTCTGAGGTCATCGAGTGAGCGGTGTCATTTCCCCCGCCGCTGAAGAGTGTGACAGTCAGCTTGGAACCACCCGTTACCAGCGAGTTCGATGTCTTTCCCTTCGGGAGGTTGTCCTCGGTTGGCAACGGGATATCCGCCTTGAACACGCCAGCGGGGGTATCGCCTTCGGCCTCGTTCGCCTTGATCTTGAGCAGGGCCTTGTCCGTACCGTCCTTCTGGGCAACGAATGCGAAGTCCTTGCCGGTGCGCCCTTCACGGGAGTTCAGTCCGAGTTTCACTGTCGCGGGAGACTTCCCGTCCTTGGTCTGCCACATGATGCCGTGCACGTGTACCGAGTTGTTCTGCCCGGCCTTTGTCGACACGGTCTCTTTCACACAGGCCTGGGCCACCTGGCCGTTCGCTACGTGCGACAATCCGGTCCGGCTTTCCCCGGCCGCACAATTAATGCTAGTGGTGCCCTTCTTCACAATATTGATCGTGTAGCGGGTCTTTGCAACTGGCTGAGCCGTATCGCCAGGAAAGATATTCCCAGATAGAATTTGAATGGTATGCGTCGACCCTGCCTGCCACTTGTCCGAAATGGCAGGTTCATCCGGATCTTCGACTTCGTCAACGCTGGTAGAGTTCGATTTTGTCGGCATCGCGAAGGTGATAGACCAGTTTCCGGTTTTGTTGTCGCCTTTCGTAGCGGCCCAGACACTCGCTCGCTTCAAATCGCCGGGTCCACCTGTACCACCGGGCGGATCATCCGACGGTTTACCATCCTTCTTGTAAACAGGAATGGTGGTCGCGCCGTTCTTATTGTCCGGATACTTCACCGGGAACTTGATAGAGCCCGTACGCCAGACCTGACCGCCGTCCAACTTGAAAGCGACCGAAATTCCCTTGTGCCCGGCTGAGTTCGGCTTCTCATTCAACCAATTTTTACCGCTGAGGGTAATCTTCCCACCCTCTTCTGCAATGGGTGGGACGTCAATCGAAGCGTCCTTGCCGGCAAAGGGCTGCACACTCTTCGTAGCACTCTGCGCCGAGGACTTCACACCGATCCCGCCGGCGGGGCCCTGATTCGCGGCGGCCGCGGTCGTGGCCGGCGCCTGTTCCTGCGTATCGGCGGGACCAACCTGTTCCGATGAGCCCTGCGGGTCGGACCCCAGGGCTCCTACTGCGGCTTGTGCGGGCAGTCCACCGAAAGCTCCCATGGCGATGAGCGCCAACCCTGCCAGGAAAGCAAGGGCGACGATGAGCCTGGGACGAGTGAACGCGTTGTGAAGTCTGCGAATCATCATTCTCCAATTACCGCGCAGGCCTCAGCCCGGCACGACGACATTGCTGTTCTTCTTGCCCGGTGGGATCGGGGTACTGCCTCCACCATCGCCGGGATCTATTGAGGGGGAATCTTCGGAACCGTCGGCCCCGGGTGGCACGTCCTCGCCCGATCCGCCGATGCCGGACTCGTCGCCACCAGCGTCATCGGCCCCGGCCGAATCTCCTTCGGGCGCCTGATCAGTGTCGGCTGCGGGCGCATCGCCCACCGTTCCCTTGCCCTGGCCCTTGGCGTCCTCCTTGATCATGAGGTCTTCGACGTTGTCGACGATCGCGTTCATCAGGTAATAGCTGCCGGTGGACGTCCACATCGAACCGTCGACGGGGAACACGTGGTTCTGCCCGAAGGCCTGCAGCTTGGAGAACCCGGGGGTTCCGGTGGCCGTGCGCAGCTGTTCCTGCCCTGCGGCAACATCCACACCGCCACCGGCATTCGGGTTGCTGATCGAAGCGCCGCCCAGGCTGCCGAAGTACATATAGTCCGCGTCGATGTCCTTGATGTTCTCCAGGGACACCGGTTCGGAATGGCCACGGCCCTCCGTGTCCTGGTTCTTGGGCCGCTTCATCCCCATATCCGTCAGCGCCTGGCCAGGAGGCAGCTCCTTCAGGATGAGCGAGGCGGAGCCGCCCTCCCACCGGACGATCGAGTACGTCTTGTCCAGCAAACCCTTGGACTTCAGCTCGCCGGAGACTTCCTTCGTCCGCTTGTCATAGCCGGAGATCAGGGATTCCGCCTTGGCCTCCTCGTTGAGGGCCTTCGCGGTCAGCCGGAAGTTGTCCTTCCACGGGCCGCCGGCGTAACCGGTGTAGACCAGGGGCGCGATCGCCGCGAGCTTGTCCAAAGCCTGTTGGTTGTTGTTGATCGAGGTTCCGTCCACCAGGATCAGATCGGGCTTGGCCGCGCCGATCTTCTCGTAGTCCGGATTGGCCACACCGCCCAGGATCTCCAGGTCGCCGCCCTTGACGGCCTCACCTTTGTCCTTGAGGTAGTTCGACACCGTCGACTGACCGCGACCGGAGACGATCCCGATGGGCTTGGCGCCCAATGCCAGTGCGGCATCGGTGGTCGGTTCACTCAGAGTCACAACCCGTTTGGGCTTCATCGGCACGTCGATCGACTTATCGTCCACGTCCTTGATCGGTCGCATGGGGCCCGAAGCGTCCAGTTCCATGTTTCCGGAGCAACCGGTCAGGGCCACCATGGCCACCACAACCGAGGCCGCGAGGGCGCCCAGCGTGTGCTTGTGGGGATAGCGCATCGTTTACAACAACCTTAAAGAAAACATAGCTTTGCCTCAGAAGAGTATCACCCCGCTACGCTATTAAGGTCAACATGCCTTCCGTAAATCCCACAGCTGTGGCATACCGCTATATGCCGGTCTTACGGCACCCTGACCAACTACTACCCAGGGGGCTTCAGGCACGCAAAAGCCCCCGCCGGAATACGGAAGACCCGGTAACAGCGTCACCGGGCCTTCTGCGGAACCAGACGGGGGCTACCCGTTCAGACAGTGGCGCCGACTACATGGCGGCCAGCCCAGATATGTCGTATTTCACATTGAGTGGGGCATGATCGCTCCACCTTTCGGCATAGCTGTCAGCCCTGTCGATGGAGAAGGCCTGGGCGGATTCTGCGAGCGCGGGAGTGGCCATGTGGTAGTCGATCCGCCAGCCCGCATCGTTGTCGAAGGCCTTCCCACGCTGGGACCACCAGGTGTAGGGACCAGGGACCTCGCCGGCCAGGGATCGCTGCACATCGACCCAGCCGATGTCATCGGCGTCGAAGAAGCGGTCGAAGTAGGCGCGTTCCTCGAGCAGGAAGCCGGCCTTCTTCCTGTTGGCCTTCCAGTTCTTCAGGTCCAGTTCGGTGTGGCAGACATTCAGGTCGCCGGTGACCACTGCGTAGTCGGCATGTTCGGCCAGCTGCGGCATCCGGGCGATCATCTGGTCGAGGAAGTGGTACTTGTCGACCTGTTTGGGGGTGTCGACCTCGCCGGAGTGCACATAGGCGCTGACCAGGGTAAGGAGTTTGCCGTCGGCAAGTTCGAAATCGGCCTCGAGCCAGCGGCCTGCGCGGTCGAAGTACTCATCCCCGTTGCCGATCCGCACGTCCTTGGCCGGCACCTTCGACAGGATCGCAACTCCAGCCCGGCCCTTGGCCTCGGCATCGGCGGAGTAGACGTGCCAGCCCAGGGGTTCCAGCAGGTCGGGGGCGATCGGATTGGCCGCGCGGACTTCCTGCATGGTGATGAGGTCGGAGGTGCTGGTCGTAAGCCACGGTTCCATGCCCTTGCGCATCGCGGCGCGCACGCCGTTGACATTGACGGTACTGATTCGAAGCATGGCCCCATCATGTCATGGCAAATGCTCAGCAATCGGAGACTGCACCGACGAGGCCACCCGGCGCTATGCTGGAATCACCCGGGCAACCGAGACGGACGTCACTGAGACGCAGGTCATAGTCGACTCCGGGTGATCATGACATTTTCAATTTCGACGCCAGGTAGAAAGCGCTACAGTTGTAAGCACCACTGACATTCATGAGGAGCAGCCATGGCCGACACCCAGACCTACGATCAGTCCCACCTGCGGATCAGTCCGTTGGACGAGGTCGATCCCACCGAACTGCGCGACTTCCTCGTCTCCACCCAGAAATCCTTCTGGGGCGCCCGTGACCTCACGGAGGACTTGGACGCCTACTGGGTTCGCCAACTGGGCGGATCCGGTCTGGTCGCCAGGTACCAGAACGAGATCGTGGGCTATCTGCTGGGCGTCATCCCGATCAACGGACCTGCCTACATCCACCTGGTCGCAGCCCGCGACGACTTCCGCCACCACGGCGTCGGCCGCCAGCTTTACAACCGCTTCATCGACGATGCCAAGGGGCTGGGCAAGGACGAGGTCCAGGCCACCGCGTTCCAGGACAATGTGGGCGCTATCAGCTTCCACACCTCGGTGGGCTTCGAGGGCGAACTCATCGCCAACTACGCCGGCCAGGGAATCCCCCGGGTGTTGTTCACCCTGGGTCTGAACAAGGACTCCTGAACCGCATAGCGGATGCGCTGGGGCCGGGATCGATCATCCGATCCCGGCCCCAGCGTTGTTTTCAGCGCAGGAGTTCTGCGGCCTGAGCGATGCTGTGCGGAATCCACCAGGACCAGTCGTGGCCGCCGGACACAGCCGTGACCGCGGGACCCACCTCCAGTCCCAGTCCGCCCAGCTCTGCGTGCAGGCCGGCACAGCGCGCCACGGCGTTGCCCTCGAACCGTCCGGCTGCGAGCCGCAGGCGCATCCGGGCCGAGGTCCCACCCGGCTTCCGCTGACTCTTCGGCACCGCCCCTCGTGCGAGCGCCCGGGCCAGCAGCTCGGCGAAGTCGCCCTCCGGATAGCGCCACAGTGACGGCGACTGCACGATCCCGGTCCCGCAGGCACCGGGGTCCGTGGCCAGGGTGAAGAGTGTGGACAGCCCGCCGAAGCTCGAGCCGGTGACGATGCGCTGCAGTGGATCGCGGCTGATCCGCACCCGGCCGGTCCCCAACGACTCCAGGCCCGTATTCAGCAGGCGGGGCACCAGGGTCCGCGCCACCCACTGCGCACGACCGCCCGGCACACCCAAGACCTGCGCCCGGTTCGGCCCCGACTCGACGAACACCGCTGCGACCGGTGGCAACAATCCCGCTTCCACCGCTGCGGCTAGGAACCGCGGGGTGTCGTGGTTGCGCACATGTGCTTCGCCGTCGAAGAACACGATGAGCGGCGTTTCCCGGGTGCCCGCCGAGGACGCGGCCCACCACCAGACCGCGGGTCCGCCATCCATGTCACCGGGGCCCTTGCCCGGCGGGCCTATAGGGCCGCCGGTGTCATCGCCCAGCCGGTGTACCTGAACATGCTCGGGCCAGGACTCGGGTGTGAGAAACAGATCGAGGACCGGATGTGCGGCCGCGTTGATCGCCGACACACAGATCAGGGATGTTCTGGCCCCGCCCTTGACCGTCAGCCTGCGCGGATTGGCACAGTCGGCGGACATCCGCACGTCCGGGTGCTCCAGGCGTTTGAGTCCGGTGGTCCACCAGGGAGGATCGGCCCGCCCACGGTACTCGGCGAAGCGGTAGCCGGCGATCCAGTCCGCGGGTGCTGCGACCTCGGCAACGAACCAGCCGGTACCGCCCACGGGATGCAGGTCCAGCGCATCGACGGGGTCCGGGTTCCACCAGCCGCTGGGGGCCAGGGCCACGGCCCGGGCATCCGGGGCGAAGTGAAGAAAACGGACCCAGACCTGCGTCCCGGCCGATCCCTCGACCGGGCCCAGGACCTCGGGTGCGGAGCTCGGCACATCGTGCAGCGGGGCCGTGAGGGCGCGACTGCGCACGGGCACGCGATGCACTACACGCGGCCGCGGGCCCGGGCGCCACGGATCGAATGCGGCAACCGCCTCGGCGTCGGTCATGTCGAAGGGCTCATTTCGGCACGATGACCAGTTGGCCGGAATCCGGTGAGCGGAAGACCTCGACGGGGTGGCCGTAGAGCTGCTCGATCCGCTGTGCGGTCAACACCTCCTCCGGTGTCCCATCACCGGTCAGGTGACCGCCCGCCAGCATCAGGATGCGGTCGGCGTGACGTGCCGCCTGGCCCAGGTCGTGCACGATCGCCACGACGATCGCCCCGCTGTGCGCCAGATCCTTGGCCGCCCGCATGACGTCCTCCTGATGCTTCAGATCCAGGGCCGCCGTCGGTTCGTCCAAGAGGTAGATCGAGGTGCCCTGGGCCAGGGTGCGGGCGAAGGCGGTCCGCGCCATCTCACCCCCGGACAGGGTCGTGACATCGCGGTCGGCCAGGTGCGTCACCTGTGCCCTGGCCATCGCCTCGGCCACGATCGCATCGTCGGCAGCGGACTTGGGGTGGGGCAGCCGGCCCAGTTCCACCAGCTCGCGCACGGTGAACCCGAAGGTCGGATGCTGCTCCTGCTCCATCACCGCGCGCACGCGGGCCAGCTCGCCGGCGTTCCAGTCGTGCGGTGCATGCGGCCCGATCAGCAGTTCGCCCGCCGAGGGCCGCAGATTGCCGGCCAGCACATTGAGCAGGGTGGATTTGCCCGCGCCGTTGGGTCCCACCACTGCGATGAGCGAGGGTTCCTCCACGGTGAAGCTGATATCGCTCAGCAGTGCGCTGGAGCCCACGGTGAAGCCCAGCGACTGTGCACGGATCGGATGCAGTTCGCGGGTCCTCCGCGGTTCGGCCGACGGGCTCATGGCCGCCCCTCCCTCGAACGCAGGATGAGGAACAGGAAGAACGGCGCGCCCAGCGCCGATGTCAGCAGGCCGATCGGGACCTCGGCAGGGGGCGCGACGGAGCGCGCGATCGTGTCCGCGACGACAAGCAACAGGGCGCCGGTCAGCGCCGACAGCGGCAGCAGGCCGCGGTGCGCGGGGCCGGTGAGCAGCCGCACCACGTGCGGGACCACCAGGCCCACGAAGCCGATCGTGCCTGCGAAGGCCACCGTGACACTGGTCAGCAGGGCCGACAGGATGATCAGCCAGCGCCGCACGGACACGACGTTGAGGCCCAGATAGTACGCCGAGCGCTCCCCCAGGGTCAGCGCGTCCAGTTTGCGGTGCATCAGGCACAGCACGATGACGCAGACGATGACCACCGCTGCGCCGACCGCCAGCTTGGTCCAGTCGATGTCGTCCAGTGAGCCCATCTGCCAGAACACCACGGACTGGAGCTTCTCGTCATCGGCGAGGAAGGTCATAAAGCCGGTGATCGCGGAGAACCCCGCGCCCACCGCGATGCCCACCAGCAGCAGGCGCGAAGTCCCGTAGCCCCTGCCGGGGCGGGCCAGGGTGTAGATGATCGCCACGGCCAGCAGGCCGCCGCAGAACGCCGCGGCCGGGACCAGCCACTGGTAGAGGCCCGCGCCCACCGAGGACAGCAGCACAATCGCGACGACCGCGCCTGTCGAGGCGCCGCCGGACACCCCGATCACGCCTGGATCGGCCAGCGGGTTGCGGAACAGACTCTGCATAACAGCGCCGCTGACGGCCAGAGCGGCCCCGGTCAGGGCACCGAACAGGATCCGCGGCAGGCGCAGGCTCATCACGACCGAGGTCTCCAGGGCCGGCTGCTCACTGCTGAATCCGAAGAACTTGTGCGCGATGATCTGCACGGTGGTACCCGGGGAGATCTTCACCGGGCCGATCCCCACCGACAGCACGATGGCCACGATGACGGCCACCACCATGATCGGCAGGCCCACCCCCAGGGACAGGCGCCGGGCGCGACGCGAGTCAGAACCGGCTACCACGCCGGCGGATGTGGGTTCAGGTGCCGGGTGTAGCTCAGTTGGAGCCATCGGCCAGGGCCTTGCCCAGGGCCAGCGCGCCCGCGCCGATGGCCGGACCGCTCACGGAGATCTGCTCACTGGGCATGACGTAGATCTGGTTGTTCTTGGCAGCAGGGGTGTCGGCCAGCGTGGGGAAGGCCTGCAGGAAGCCCTCGGCGCCGCCCCATTCCTCAACGTCGCCGGTGCCCATCACGATGACATCGGGCTTGGCGTCCAGCAGACCCTCCTTGCTGAACTTCACGGAGTACCCGCGCAGTCCGGCCTGTTCGCCCACGGAGGTCGCGCCGATCGCCTTGACGATGTCCGCGCCGGCCGTGCCGCTGCCGACGACCGCGTTGGCCCCGCCGGCACCGTTCGAGGTGACCTGCAGGATCTTCTTGCCCTTCAGCTTGTCCTTGTAGGTGGCTGCTTCCTTCAGCTGATCGCCGACCTTCTGGGAAACTTCCTTGGCAGCTGCGTCGGCACCCACATAGGATCCGACGTCGGTGATCTTCTTGGTCGTCTCCTCCTGGTCGCTGTAGACCGCTGCGCTCACGCCGGCCTCGCGGAACTTCTTGGCGACCTGCCCGTGGCGGTCCACGTTGTCGCCGATGAACATGGTGCCCTTGACGGACAGCAGGCCCTCGACACCGGTCTTCTGCGAGTACTCGAAGTGTTCGGGCGCGTTCTTGGCCGTGGGCGTCACCGAGTTCTGCGGTGCCGCGTAGACCTTGTCGGACAGACCCAGGGAGTCCAGAATGCTGACCACGCCGTCGCTGGCTGCGATGATCTTGCTGGCGTCCTTGACCTCGACGGTCTCGCAGGTACCGTCCTTGACCTTGACGGGGAGTTTGGGTTCGGCCTTGGCGGAGGGAACCTCGCCGCCGGCCACATAGTGCCAGCCTTCGGGGACGTTCTCCTGGCCCGCTCCCTGGGACGCGGCGGAGCCGGAGGCCTCCGATCCGCTGCCGGAGCCCTGCGCACCGCAACCGGTCAGCAGGAGGGCCGCGGTGGTCCCCGCGGCAGCCAGGGTCAGGATGTTCCGGGTGCGCAGGTTCCGGACGGACTTAGAGGCGCGCATCTGAGTAAGGGCGAACATGCCTCCAGACTATTAAGGTAGTCCTTTGATCACAAGCGATCCTGCCGATTTGAGGCACAGCCCACACATGTAGTCAATACACATACTACGAGGTCAGGCGGCCATGCCGCGGGCCACGCCCAGGTCGTGGAACACCGCCTGGTTGAGCTTGTAGCCCAGGGCGGCCTCCTCGATGAAGGCGTCCTGCTGCTCCGGGGTCAGTGCCGCAGAATCCAGGCGGTCACGGTAACCGTCCTTGAACACCTTGGGCTTGGAGATATCAGGGAAGGTATACATATTGAGCGCCTCTGAGTCCACACCGTAATGCCGACCCACCAGGCGGGCGATCGCCAGGCCACCGGACAGATCTCCCATATAGCGCAGGTAGTGATGGGCCAGCAGGCGTTCGGCCGGCAGACCCGAACGAATCCGTTCCGCCAGGGCAACGGTCGCCGGCACCGGGTGGGGCGCGCCGCGGTCGTCCCCGGCCAAGACGTGCAGGTCCGCGTTGATCGCGGCCACGCGCTCCAGTCCGTCGTCATGGAAGGCTGCGATCACCGGGTCGGCCGAGCGCACGCGGACCTCCGCCTCCAGGGCCGCGTAGATCACCGCATATTGTTCGAGCAGGGCGATATAGGCATCCGTGTCCAGGTTGCCCTTCATCAGCTCCACGATGAACGATTCCGATTCCGCATTGCGGTGCGGCTCCATCGTGGTCTCCCGTAGGCGGCGGGAGAAGCGGGATTCCTGCACTGGCTGGTCGCTGAGCGTCTGAGTCATGATCGTTCCTTAATGTCGTTGGGGATAAAGCTTAGGTCACACTTATCTGTTTTGCATCCGTGTTCCGTGAACGCCGGCCGAGGCCGCTCACGGGTTGGAACAGCAGCGGCCTGCACCGTGCCCGCGCCCGGTAACGTAGTCGTATGAGCTCAGCTATCGTGATCGGCGGAGGCATCGCGGGGGCCGCCACCGCATTCGAACTGGCCGCCCGCGGCATCCGGACCACCCTGATCGACGCCGGCCACACCGGCCAGGCCACCGCCGCCAGCGCCGGGATCCTGCAACCATGGTCCAGTTCCGTGACCGGGGACTTCTATCGCCTGTACTCCCACGGCGGTGCACACTACCCCGGGCTCTTGGAGCGTCTGGCCGGCCGGGGCATCCACACGACCTCCTTCGCCCGCACCGGTGGCCTCTACGTGTCCCGCGACGAATCCGCTGTCGCCACCGCCCTGGAACGGACCCTGGCGCGCAAGGACGCGGGCGAGGAGCTGATCGGCGATGCCAGGATGCTCAGCTCCGCACAGCTGCAGGAAATGTTCCCGCCCCTGGCCGCGCGCCTCACGGGATTCGTGGTCCCCGGCGGCGGACACGTCGACGGGCGGGTCTTCCGCGATGCGCTGCTCGATGCTGCGGTGGGCCTGGGGGCGCAGGTGATCCGCGGGCGCGCCGAGCTCGGGGCGGGTCTCGGAGCGGCCGGCGCTGAACAGGCGGAGGCAAGCACAGCGGGAGCCGTCACGGTGCACCCGCCGGCGGGGGCCTCGGACACGGGAGGCACTACCGATCGGGCCCGGGTGCTGCACGCCGATGCGATCGTCGTCGCCTCGGGCGCCTGGACCAATGCGCTGCTGGCGCCCTTGGGCATTGAGGTGCCCCTGCACCCGCAGCGCGGCCAGATCACCCACCTGCGCGTCGAGGGCGTGGACACCTCGGGCTGGCCCAGCGTCCACATGGGCGATCACTACCTGGTGGCCTTCGGCGATTCCCGCGTGGCCGTGGGCGCCACCCGCGAGCACGAGGCCGGCTTCGACCCGCGCGTCACCGCCGCCGGCCAGCTGTCCGTCCTGGCCAAGGCCCTGGACGTGGCGCCCGGCCTGGCCGACGCCACCCTGATCGAAACCCGCGTGGGGCTGCGGCCCTACCCCGACGCGGAACTCCCCCTGTTCGGCAGGCTCGCCGACAGGCTGTACCTGGCCACCGGGTTCGGCGCGGGCGGACTGACCATGGGGCCATACATCGGCTCGCTCGTGGCCCGGGCCGTGGCCGAAGACGCCCAGGTCGAAGCCGCGACCGTGGGCTCCTGAGGGCATACCAGGGCACAACAATGGGCAGTCACTTCGGTCTGGTTTCCGGGGGGCGGTCTCAAGGTGCTAGTGCAACACCCTTCCCAGGAGGGGCGTATGCCATACATCGCAGTGAACTACTCGAACCAGGAATGGTCCGAGGTGCTTAACGAGATCGTTCGGGGAATTCCTGTCGCCC